>NZ_JAKNJD010000006.1:0-322076 GCF_022132345.1 Butyricimonas sp. DFI.6.44
GTTACAATGATTTGTCGGCGAAAGAATTGAACCGGTTGTTCCGGGATGTCACTTGGTTTGTGGATTTCGGCTGCATAGATTACGGTTTGAATCCCGGAGCTAGTGAGGCGAACAGGTTTTGGCTTGATGAGCATTGTTGGCATATCACGAATTGTTACATGGAGAAGAAGACGGAAAGAATATTGCAGGATGCCGGTAAATGCCGTAAGGAGAATTGATGAACTTGGTTTTGTGGAAGTGTTAATCAAGTATGATGTCAGTTTTTTAATTTTGCAGGAGAGGGAAATATAAATCCCGGGTATTGTTGCAAGAAACTTATAAACGCTTATCTTTGTCAGTACATGCTCCTGAAACTTTATTATCGATGACAGAAAAGGAGTGTTCGAAATTTTAAATGTTGAATGTCAAATCGAGTAAACTAATTTCAAGAAACTACATGATATGAAATTTGCAGGGGTAAGATTGTTAGTTAAAGACTACAAGAAATGTTTCAAGTTTTACACGGAAAAACTTGGTTTTGAACCTCTTTGGGGGGACAAGGAGAGTGGTTATGCTTCGTTCAAAGTAGCCGATGAGATAGAAGGGTTTGCTATATTTGTATCTGATGATATGGCTCCGGCGGTGGGTAATGCGGATAAAGAACAGCCCGTGGGATATCGTGAAAAATCAATGGTATCTTTTGAGGTGGAAAACGTGGATGATGCTTATCGGGCGCTTCTATTGAAAGGAATCGAATTTGTCAATCAGCCGACCGATATGCCTGAGTGGGGAATGAGTGTGGTTCATTTTCGTGACCCGGAGGAAAATTTAATAGAGCTTTATACTCCTCTTCATGCTAAATAAGGTTATTGTTGGATTATAGAGATAAGGCGATACATTGTGTCAAGGATACGGTATTGCCAATGCAAAGAAAGCAATTTGAAGAATGTGGCTGTTGTTTAGACGAACAGTATAAACGATACGGGAATACGGAATGGCTTTTCGCGGAAATAATTGAAGAAGGACACGTTTATGAAATTGGTTACCCGGCGTGTGTTTGTCCGGAAGTGGTAAGCGGAAAAATAAAAGACGTGTCACATTGCGAATGTTCACGCCAGAGTGTATTGTATATTATCGGAAATTTGTTGCCCGATAAAAATATCAGTGTGGAAATAATTGAAACCGTTTTGGGGGGGCGCGGAAAAATGTCGTTTTAAGGTAACCGTGGAGTAAGACCGGATTAGATTGACACGCCCCAAAAAAGAGTTCTTCTCTTTTAAGTTGCTTTTTATACTTTTAATGTGCTACACATGATAACGATAATTTATTCCATTTCCGTATGGTCCGAATCGTTCTGTCTTTTTACACGCTTCACGGTATGCTTGATTTTGCCTATCAAGAAGTTGATTTCTAGGCTTGATTCCGTTTCGGATGTTTCCAAATCGGGCATGACGATATTGGAAAGCATTTCTCCGAAATGCCGCATTTTTGATTGCTGCTTCTTATCATCCGTTTCACTATGAAGAGCACGGAGTTCACGCTTGAGCTGGCGTACCATGGCAAATGTTTCTATGATGGCAATGGTGACTTGTGCAGCTTTCGGACTTTTCAATATGGTGGCAAGCATATAAAGTCCTTTTTCCGTGAACGCTTTGGGAAGCACACGGGATTTGGGAGATATGTTTGCGGTCAATGATTTTGACCGCAAATCGGCAAACTCCTGTTCGCTAAGTTCTAAAATATACCCGACAGGAAACTTTTCCGGATTGTTGCGAACGGCTTGATTTATTTCCTTCGTTTTTACGCCATACAATTCGGCAACGTCCGCATCTAATATCGCCTCGCTATTTCTAAACGGTATGATTCTTTGTCGTACTTGTTCGAATAGCAGGCTGGTATTCGGGAGTACGTTCCCATTTTGTTTTTCTATATCATTGTTTTTCATATGTTTGTTTTTAATGGTAGAGTCAATCAGTAAGTGCAATATTACGAAATTAATTTAAAGAACTCCTTTTTTCAGTTTAGAAAAGTTTAGTTTTTCCCTTGCTCTTCTGTTTATTTTATACTGTATATCTTTTCCCGTTGGTAACACTTTTTGTACTTTTAACGTACTACAGTTATCTTTCAATTTTTATCTTTATCTTTGCAAAGAGTAACAAATAGTTTTATGGCTGAACTTCGGGATGAAATAGTGAAAAAATCGTTACTCCAGTTTTTGAACCGGGGGTATAAAGGTACGTCTTTGAAAGATTTGGAGCAGGCGACAGGGTTGACGAAGGGGGCGTTTTATTATTATTTCAAGGATAAGAAGGAGATGCTGGAGGCCGGAATCGAACGTTATTTCAGTATCACGAGGGAGGAGAGTGACGAGGACGCGGAGCGGGTGGCGACGTTGCGGGAGTATATTGATTTGGTAATTCGGAACAAGGAGGAAGGTGCCGATTTGGCGCAGAAGTTTTTCGGGTGTTTCATTCTGGAAGTGTTGTTTTTTCAGCTTGTGCTGGAGGTGGCGCCGTTGTTTCCCGCTTTCAGGGAACGGATTTACACGTTGTCGAAAACTCGTTTGACACACTGGGAGCGCGTGATTCTGAAAGCGAAGCAAAAGGGGGAGATTCGGGAAACGCTGGATACTTCGGTGTTGGCGCGTAACTTGATGTCGGTGTCGAGCAGTATGTTGAATATTGAATTTGAGGAGCCGAATTTGCAGTATGTCTTTTCCGATATGCGGATGCAGTTCGAGCAATATTATATGTTGATAAAAAAATGAACGGAACGAGGGATACCATTATCGAGACCGCTTTCCTGTTGTTCCTCAAGAAGGGATACAAGGCGGTTACTCTCACGGATTTGGAAAGAGCCGTGGGGATGACGAGAGGTACTTTTTATTATCATTTTCTGAACAAGGAGGAGGTATTGAAGGAAGGTGTCACGAGGTATTACCGGATGTTGAATTGCCGGAGGGCGGGGGAGATTGGGCGTGTACATTCCTTGAGGGAGTTTATTGATTTGACGATACATAATTTGCTGGAGATAGAGAATTACGGGGCAAAGCGGTTTGATAGCGATATCCCGGAGATTTTGTGCCTGTCGCTGATGGTGGAGGTGATTTCGCTTTACCCGGAGTTCAAACAGATGGTGAGTAACACGAAAATCTCGTGGATGTCGAAGTTGGAAGGGGTGATTCTGGAGGCCAAGAAAAATAAAGAGATACGGGATGACGTGGATACGTCTATTTTGGCAAAGAATTTGCTGAATATCAGCGTTGGGTTGATTCATTACGTGGTCATGCATCAAGATATAGCTTACGCTTTGTCGTCCGTGCGTTACCAGTACGAGCAGCTTTATTCGCTCGTGAAAGTGGGGTGAGATTTTTATAAAAGAACATACCGAAAAGTATAAAAACTGATAGAATTGAAAGAGGAAAATAAAAACAATAAGGTGATGAAAAAGTTTACAGTATGTAAATTAGGAATCGGTTGGAGTGTTGTTTTTCTGTGCTTTACATTGGCAACGAACGCGCAGCAAGTGTTAAGTTTGGAGGATTGCCGACGCTTGGCGGTGGAGAATAACAAAAAACTGAAAATTGCAGACGAGGAGGTGAAAGCGAGTGAGGCACAAAAGGCTGAGGCTTTCACGAAATATTTGCCCGGCATTGATGCCATGGGGGTGTACCTGCGTAACCAGAAAGAGATTAATCTTTTGTCGGAAGACGCGCATTTGCCCGTGGGGACTATCGGGTCGGACGGGAAGTTCACGTTTCGTCCGGATCAGTTGATGGTCGGTGCGGACGGTAAACCGGTTATGGTGAACGGGCAGTACGTGCCGAAGGATTACGCCCTTCTGCCGAAGGAGGCGATGTCCGTGGATGCCCGTAACTTGGGAATCGTGCAGGTGGGGTTGACGCAGCCGGTGTACATGGGCGGAAAGATTAGGGCGTATAACCAGATAGCGGGGTTGTCCGAGCAATTGGCGAAAAGCAAGCGTGCGCAGGAGATGCAGAACGTGATTCTGGCGACCGACGAGGCGTACTGGCAGATTATATCGCTGGTTAACCGGAAAAAGTTAGCGGACAAGTACGTGCAGACGTTGCAGAAGTTCGTGAACGATGTTGAATTGATGCACTCGACGGGAGTGGCGACGAAAGCGGACGTGCTTTCGGTGCGGGTGAAGTTGAACGAGGGGGAGATGGTGCAGACGAAGGTGGATAACGGGTTGAGTTTGTCCCGGATGTTGTTGAACCAGATTTGCGGTTTGCCGACGGATACCATCGTGGCGTTGCAAGAGGAAATGACCGAAACGGAAGTGGAAATGGTGCCGGAGGAATCTCTCGAACAGGTATATAGCCGCCGCCCGGAAGTGGCGAGCCTGCAATTTGCCTCGGATATATACAAGAAAAAGGAAAAGATTGTGCTTTCAGAGTATTTGCCGACGGTGGCACTGACGGCAAATTACTTGAGCAGTACGCCTTCTTTTTATGACGGGGTGCGTAGTAAGTTCGAGGGAATGTGGAGCGTGGGAGTGGGAATAAAAGCACCGCTCTTTCATTGGGGGGCTTCCCGCAAGAGCCTGCGGAACGCGAAAGCACAGACCAATGTTATGAATTACAAGTTGGAGGAAGCGAAGGAACAGATAGAGTTGCAGGTGAATCAAGCGGAGTTTAAGATGAAGGAGGTCGCGAAGAAGTTGAAAATGGCGGAGAAGAATCTGGAACGCGCGGAGGAGAATCTGAAGTTCGCTAACCTTGGCTTTAAAGAGGGTACGATTCCCGTGTTGAATGTGCTGGAAGCACAGACGGCATGGCTGACGGCTAATTCCGAATTGATAGACACGAGGATTGAGGCAAGGTTGTGTAAGGTTTATTTGGAAAAAGCGTATGGAATTTTGGATTTATGATTTTAGATTTTTGATTGAGAGATTATAATATATAAGGAAGTTATGAAAGAGGAAAAAAAGGTTAGCGGGAAGGTATTGATGTTCACAGGGATTGTGATTATCGTATTTTTAGTGGCTATTTTTGGATTTATATTCTGGGAGCCGGTGCCGGAGGTGATACAAGGGGAAGCGGAGGCGACGGAAGTTCGGATTTCCGGTAAGGTGCCGGGGAGAATCGAGAAGTTTCTGGTGAACGAGGGCGACCGGGTGAAGAAGGGGGACACGGTGGCGATTCTGGATAGTCCGGAGGTGTTGGCGAAGTTGAGTCAGGCACAGGCGGCGGAGGATGCAGCCCAAGCGATGAGTAATAAGGCTCAGAAAGGTGCCCGGGAGGAGCAAAAAGCGATGGCTTATCAAACTTGGAAGAAAGCACAGGCGGCTCTTGAGGTTGCCCGGAAATCGTATGAACGGGTGCAAAAGTTGTACGAGGGTGAGGTGATGTCCGCCCAGAAACGGGATGAGGCGGAAGCTAATTATAAAGCTATGCTGGCAACCGAACAGGCGGCTAAAGCCCAGTACGAAATGGCTAGAAACGGGGCGGAGAAAGAAGATAAAATGGCTGCCGAGGCTCAGGTAAACCGGGCGAAAGGGGCAGTCGAGGAGGTGAGTTCCTATATCAAGGAAACTTTTTTGGTATCCCCGATTGACGGGGAGATTTCGGAACGCTACCCGAAAGTGGGTGAGTTGGTCGGAACGGGTTCTCCGGTGATGAACGTGTTGGATTTGGAGGATATGTGGGTCGTGTTTAACGTGCGGGAGGATTTGCTCGGAGATTTGAAGATGGGTGCCGAGTTCACGGGTTATATTCCGGCGTTGGGGGATAAAGAGGTTCGTTTGAAAGTGACTTATTTGAAGAATATGGGAACTTATGCCGCTTGGCGGGCGACGAAGACAACCGGACAGTATGACGCGAAGACCTTTGAGGTGAAGGCGGTGCCGATGGAGAAGGTGGAAGGGCTGAGGCCGGGGATGAGCGTTTTAAAAAAAATTTAAAATTGAACTATGCGTGAAAATATAAAGGCGGTGGGGGCGCTGATGAAGCGGGAGATTCGGATGCTGGCAGGGCATCGGATTTACTGGTTCGTGATGGTTTTTGCCCCGCTGTTTTGTTTTTTGTTTTTCATGGATTTGTTGAAGGACGGGTTGCCGAAGAAGTTGCCCGTGGCGGTCGTGGATGAGGATAACACGACGACTTCACGTTCGTTGGTGCGTTCGCTGAATGCTTTTGCCCAGACGGATGTGGTGATGCGGTCGGCGAATTTCAGTGAGGCGAGGGAGGCTTTGCAACGGGGGGATGTGTACGGGATATTTTATATCCCGGCGAACTTCCGGCGGGATGCCTCGACGGGGAGCGAACCCGTGTTGTCGTTCTACACGAATGATACCTATTTTTTGGCGGGTTCGCTGCTCTACAAGGATATGCGTATGCAGGCGAATCTGGCGAACGGGGCGGTGCAACAAACTTTATTGTTGGCACGAGGGGAGAATCAACCCGTGTTGACGGCGAAGTTGATGCCGGTGGTGTTGGATACTCACCCGTTGAATAACCCGTGGTTGAGTTACGCCATTTATCTGGCGAATTTCCTATTGCCCGCGTTCCTGTGTATGTTCGTGATGTTTACCACGGTGTATAGTATCAGCGAGGAGATTAAGCAGAGGACTTCGAGGGAGTGGTTGAGTGTCGGGAACAACTCGATTGTCGTGGCGTTGTTGGGTAAATTGCTCCCGCAGGC
The DNA here is from genome assembly GCF_022132345.1 of Butyricimonas sp. DFI.6.44. Lineage (NCBI taxonomy): Bacteria > Pseudomonadati > Bacteroidota > Bacteroidia > Bacteroidales > Odoribacteraceae > Butyricimonas > Butyricimonas sp. DFI.6.44. Next base: position 6,645 of record NZ_JAKNJD010000006.1, read on the forward strand.
GATTATTTTCACGATTATGGGTATGTTGTATCTGTCTATCCTGTACGGTTACGCTCATTTCCCGTTGAATAGCGGTTACTTCCCGATGTTTCTGGCGATGGTGCTGATGATTCTTTCGGCGCAGTGTTTCGCGTTGTTCGTGACGGGGATTAGTCGGCGCAGTCGGATAGCATTGAGTGTATGTGCCTTGTGGGGAGTGTTGTCATTCTCTATTTGCGGTTTCACGTATCCGGTACGTTCGATGCCGGAATTGGCGCAGATCGGTTCTAACCTTTTCCAGATGCGTCACTATTTTTTGATTTACGTGGATCAAGCTTTGAATGGTATACCGATGATCTATTCATGGCAGAATTACGTGGCATTGGCAGTGTTCCTGTTTTTGCCCCTGTTTATCCTGCCGAAATTGAAGTTGGATTTGTTGGAGTTTAAATATATGCCGTAAGCCGCGGAGCGGCTTACGGGTTGCAGGTTACAGGTTGCATTTGCCTGCGGCAAGTTGCAGGTTGAAATCTAAAATCTAAAATCATAAATCTAAAATGGAATGATGGTTTTTTGGACAGATATATATTACGTTTTCAAGCGGGAGTTTTACTCGATTTTTCGGGATCATGCCGTGTTGACGTTTTTTGTGGCGTTGACGTTGGGTTATCCGATCGTGTACACGTTCATTTATAGTAACGAGATCGCACGGGAGGTGCCTGTTGCCGTGGTCGATCATTCGAAGTCGGCGGCGAGTCGGGAGTTTATCCGGAACTGGGATGCGACGGCAAGCGTGGATGTCGTGGCACGTTGTGCGGATATGGAAGAGGCGAAGATTTTGATGTATAAAAAAGATATTTACGGGGTTCTGGAGATACCGGAGGATTTTAGCAAGAATATAGCTCTCGGGGAGCAGGCGCACGTGTCGCTGTTCTGTGATATGGGGGCTTTGTTGAATTACAAGGCTTTGCTTATGGCGGCAACGGATGTGGCTTTGCAAATGAGTAAGGATATCCAGATACGGGGTATGGAGTATGCCACGAAGATAACGGAAGAGATTAAAGCGTCGCCCGTGAAGATTCAGGACGTGAAGTTGTTTAATCCGCAGGGTGGTTTTACTTCTTTCCTGATTCCGGCGGTATTGATTCTGGTGATTCAACAATCTTTGTTGCTGGGAGTGGGAACGATTGCCGGGACGGAACGGGACAGGCGTCGCAAAAGAAGCCAGTTGCCCGTGGGATGTCATTTCTGTCGTCCCGCGCGGGTAGTGTTGGGTAAGGCGTTCGCTTATCTCCCGGTTTATTTTGTCATGGGGTATTGGGTATTTTTTATCGTGCCCCGTTTGTTCGGGATGACACAGATCGGGGAACGGGGGGAATTGATGTTGTTTTTGTTCCCGTTCTTGCTGGCGTGTGTCTTTTTCGCGATCGCGATGTCATTCTTGAGCCGGGAACGGGAAATGCCGTTTCTGATATTTGTATTCACGTCGGTACCGTTGATGTTTATTTCGGGGATCTCGTGGCCGAAGTCGGCTATCCCGGAGTATTGGGTATGGTTCGGCAAGTTGTTTCCCTCGTCGTTCGGGATAGACGGTTTCGTGAAAATTAATAACACAGGTGCCACCTTGTCAGAGGTATTGCCGGAGTTCTGGGGATTGTGGATTTTAGTGGCGGTTTATTTTATTGTGGCATGTTTGTTGTACAAAATAGAGTATAGAAAGCTAAAAAATAAAAAAGATTTAGTGGTTTCGTAACCGGGACAGAAAGATACTGAATCTGAATGTTTAAATGAAAAGATGATGAAAGGTGTTGTGCTTCCCCTGCTGGGGATCGTTTTATTGTTGTGTGCTTGCGGGAATAATAAGTCCGGGCAAGAGCGTACGAGAGCAACGGTGAAAGCCGATACGGTGAGAGATTACCGGGGAGAATTGTCTGTTGTTTATCCGGGGAAGGTTAAGGCTGCCTCGGAGGTGAAATTGTCATTTCGGGTAGCGGGTCCTATAAAAAACGTGTTCCCGGAGGTGGGGGCATTCGTGAAAAAAGGTCAGTTGCTTGCGCGGATAGACCCTCGGGATTACGAGATACAGTTGTCGGCGACCGAGGCGGAGTATAAGCAGGTGAAGGAGGAAGCCGGGCGGGTGATGGAACTGTACCGGCGGGGAAGTGTTCCCGTGAATGACTATGACAAGGCGGTGTCGGGAATCAACCAGATTACGGCGAAGTATAACGCGCATAAAAACGCGTTGGAGGATACGCGTCTGACGGCTCCTTTTGACGGGTATGTACAGCATAAATATTATGATGCGCATGAAACGGTAGCGGCGGGTTATCCGGTAGTGTCGATGATTAACAGTAATTATTTTGACGTGGAGATTGATATTCCGTCAAGTGATTTTGTACGGCAGGATCAGTTTAAGGAGTTTTTTTGCACGATAGATGTATTTCCGGGAAAGGAGTTTCCTCTTGAATTGATAGAAATCACGAGAAAGGCTAATTTGAATCAGCTTTACCGGATGCGGTTGCGTCTGAAGCCGGTGGAGGGGTTGGATATTGCTGCCGGAATGAGCGTGAACGTGACGATAAGTTATAATCCTAACATGGATGCACTGGTGATTATGCCGTTGTCCGCGATCTTCGAGGATAACGGACAGGCTTCCGTGTGGGTGTATAATCCGGGGAAACAGGCCGTGGAGAAACGTCCCGTGCAGTTGAAGAAGTTATTGAGGACGGGTGAAGTGATCGTTTCCGAGGGATTGGTTCCCGGTGAGATTGTCGTTTCGGCAGGTGTGCATAGTTTGAAGGAGGGGATGCAGGTGGAGTTGTTGAAGCCGGTATCGAAGACGAACGTGGGGGGACTGCTTTAATTTTAGATTTAAAATTTTAGATTTAAGATTCGGCAGCTATGCTGCCGTGAACAAAGCGTCCCGCGGTGCCCATTGACCTTATAAACTTTATGGACTTTATAAACTTTATGAACTTTAAACGTTGCGAAGCAACAAAATATGATGAATCTCGCGGAATATGCATTGAATAATAAGGCGCTGGTGAAGTTTTTTATCGCCGTGCTGGTGATTGGGGGTATTTTTGCTTTTATCTCGATGAGTAAGCTGGAAGACCCGGAAATCAAGGTGAAACAAGCTATGGTGGTGACGGTTTACCCGGGGGCTTCGGCGCATCAGGTGGAATTGGAAGTGACGGACGTGTTGGAAAAATCCATCCGTTCGATGGGGGCTATCGGTAGTATAGAGTCGAAGTCGATGGCTGATTTGTCGATGATTACGGTGGAGCTGGAGAGTACCGTGGGACCGGATGAGTTGGAACAGAAATGGGATATTTTGCGCCGCAAGGTTACTAACGCGCAGGCGCAATTGCCGGATGGGGCACGGGCTTCCGTGGTGATGGACGATTTCGGTGACGTGTACGGGATGTTTTACGCGATTACGACGGACGGTATCGGTGACGAGGAATTGTTGGACTATGCCCAACTGGTGAAACGTGAATTGCAGGAAGTGGAAGGTGTGCGTCGGGTGGAGATTTACGGGAACAGGACGGCGTGTATCAATATAGAGATTTTGCAGGATAGAATGGCAAATCTCGGAGTGCATCCGATGGAGGTGCTTGCCACGTTGAATAACCAGAACAAGACGGTGTATCCCGGTTATTTTAACAGCGGGGATCAGCGTTTGCGGGTGGCGGTCAATGATAGTTATCATTCGGTAGAGGATATAAAGAATCTGATTATACAGGGACACGAGGACGATCAGTTGCGCTTGCGGGATATTGCCAGCGTGACGGAAGGATACGAGGAACCTTCCCGCAACGAGATGCGCTATGACGGGAAAAGGGCTTTCGGGCTTGCCGTGTCCATGGAGAAAGGCGGGAATATCGTGAGTCTGGGAAAGAAGGTGGATCGGGAACTGGAACAACTGAAAGAATCGAGGATTCCCACGGGTGTTGAGTTTCACAAGGTGTTTTTTCAGCCGGATAGGGTGAATGACGCGATAAGCGTGTTCATGGTTAACCTGATCGAGTCGGTGGTTATCGTGATTCTGGTGCTGATGCTGACGATGGGATTCCGGAGCGGTGTGATTATCGGTACCGGGCTGGTGATTATCGTGCTAGGTTCTTTCGTGGTGCTTTATTTGTTTGACGGGACGTTGCAACGGGTGTCGTTGGGTTCTTTGATCGTGGCGATGGGGATGCTGGTGGATAATGCAATCGTGATTGTAGACGGTATTCTTGTCGATCTGGAACGGGGGGTGAAGCGTCCGGCGGCGTTGACGAATATAGCGAAGAAGACGGCAATGCCTTTGTTGGGAGCCACGTTGATAGCGATACTGGCGTTTTTCCCGATATTTATATCCCCGGATACGACGGGGGAATACGTGCGGGATTTGTTTATCGTGCTGGCGGTGTCGTTGTTGTTGAGTTGGGTGCTGGCATTGACGCATATACCGATTCACGCGGATCATTCTTTGAAGGTAAAAGCCAAGAAGAGCGGAGAGCAGTTGTATGACAGTAAGATATATCGTTTGTTCCGGCAATTCCTTTCTTTTATGCTTTGGCACAAGTCGATGGCTATCGGGGTGGTCGTGGTATTGCTGGCAATCACGGCTTTCCTGTACCGGTATATCCCGCAAGGTTTTTTCCCGGATTTGAGTTATACGCAGTTATATATAGAATTCAAGATGCCGGAGGGCACGAGAGTGGAGCGGGTGGAATCCGATTTGGCGGAGATCGAGGACTATTTGATGAACCGCCCCGAGGTGACACACGTGACGACGAGTATCGGGGGTACTCCTGCCCGCTACAATCTGGTACGGTCTATTGCCGAACCGTCGATGAGTTACGGGGAGTTGATCGTGGATTACATGACCCCGGAGGCGTTGAAAGAAACGATGGAGGAGATACAGGATTATCTCACGGCGAATTATCCGGACGCTTACGTGCGGATGAAGCGGTATAACCTGATGTACAAGAAATACCCGATAGAGTTGATGTTCACGGGACCTGATCCGGCGGTGTTGAAGGAGTTGACGGAGAAGGCGGAGCAGATCATGCGGGATGAACCCGCGGTGATGCTGGTGACGAATGATTGGGAGCCGATGACGCCGACTCTGATGGTGAATTATTACCAGCCTATTGCCCGAGCGATTGGTCTTTCCCGTTCGGACGTGGGACTTTCCATGCTTTCCGCCACGGATGGAATGCCTATCGGCTCGTATTACGAGGGGGTGCATGCCAAACCGATTTATCTGAAGAGTCTGGATAGCAAGGGCGAGAAGGTGGAAGCCTTGGATAATATTCCCGTGTGGAGTATGTTGCCCTCGACTGCCGCTTTGAATGAAGAAACGCTGAAAGGTTTGTTGATGGGGACGACTTCGGGTGAAGATTTGTTGTCACAGACGATCGGTTCGATTCCGTTGAATCAAGCTACGCGGGGAATCACGATGAAGTGGGAAGATCCCGTGGTGCGTCGCTATAACGGACAGCGTGCTTTGCGGGCGCAATGTAATAATGCCCCCGGGTATACAGCCGAGAGCGCCCGGAAGCTGTTATTGGCGAAAATCGACACGATAGCGTTGCCGGAGGGTTACGCGATGCAATGGTTGGGAGAACATAAGGCGAGCGGGGATTCCATGCGTTACTTGTTTGCCAATATCCCGCTGGCGGTAATTTTGATGATCGCTATATTGATCATGTTATTCAAGGATTTCAAGAAACCCGTCATTATATTCTGTTGTTTGCCTTTGGCGGCAATCGGTATCGTTTTGGGAATGTTGATCAGTGGCAAGGAATTTGGTTTCGTGGCGATAGTCGGGGCGTTGGGGTTGATCGGTATGATGATTAAGAACGGGGTGGTGCTGTTGGATGAGATTGGGTTGCAAATTGCTTCCGGGAAGGAGCAGACACAGGCATTGCTCGATTCGTCTTCTTCTCGTTTCCGTCCGGTGATGATGGCGTCGCTGACCACGATTCTGGGAATGGTACCGTTGCTGGGTGATGATATGTTCGGCTCGATGGCGGTGACGATTATGGGCGGTTTGTTGGTGGGGACGGTGATCACGCTGGTGTTTATCCCCGTGTTGTATGCCGTATTTTTCAAGGATAAAAAATAACAGGTAAAGAGTTATGAGATACGCGTTAGTAATATTGTTGTCGGTTGCCTGTAGTTCGGTTTTCGGACAGGTACATCTGGATTTGAAGAAATGCCGGGAAATGGCATTGGAGAGCAGCAAGAAAATGGCTATTGCCGTGAAGCAAGAGGAAAAGGCGGAAGCGGACAAGAAGTCATATCGAGCCAATTTCTTGCCTAAAATCTCGGCGACGGGCTTGTATGCTTACATGCAGAAAAAGACTTCGTTCACGATTGACGGGGGGTATTTGCCGACATTCGTGCCTCAATTGGACGGGACGTTGAAGCCGAATTATTTGTTGAACCCGTTGACGAACGAGCCGTTGATTGGACCGGACGGGAACCCGATATTTAATCAATACGCTTTTATGCCGGATATTGATTTGGAATTAGGTTTGCGGGGGGCGTATTCGGCGGGAGTGATGTTGGAACAACCCGTTTACATGGGTGGAAAGGTACGTTCTGCTTATCGTATGGCTTCTATCGGTAAAGAAATGGCAGAGATTAATAAAGAGTACAGTCGGGCGGAAGTGATTACCGAGGCGGACGAGGCGTACTGGCAATATTTGCGGGTGGTGGAGTTGGTGGCTTCCGCCGGGAAATATAAATTGGTGGTATCCGAGCTGGTGCGCAACCTGACGGATGCTTTTGAAACGGGGATGGCTTCCCGTAACGATTTGCTGAAAGCACAGGTGCGTCTGAATGAGGCGGAGTTAATGTTGCAAAAGGCGGAGAACGGGAGAGCTTTGTCGGGTATGAATCTTTGTCGGGTGATAGGCATAGATCTTCATTCCGCGTTGCTGGTGAATGATTCTTTGCAGGAGAACGTGACGCCGGGGGTATTGGACAGCAATGAAGGGGTGGAAGGACGCCCGGAATATAATTTGTTGGAAAAAGAGGTCGAGTTGAAGAGCTGGGAGGTTGCCTTGACACGTTCCGATTTCTTGCCTGAATTAGGGGTATCCGCATCATACGGGTATCACGGGGGTATCTCGTTAAACGGGAAGTCCACGGATGTTTCTTCTTTTTCCGCGATAGCGTCATTGAAGATTCCTATATACAATTGGGGTGAAGGAAGAGGTAAAATCAAGGCGATGAAGGCAGAAGAGGAGATGAGCCGATTGAAAAAAGAGGAGATGACTCAATTGATGTTGCTGGAAATAGCCCGTGCCCGTTATAATATCGAGGATGCCCGAACGAGGGTGACTCTGACTCGCAAGTCTTTGAGTCAAGCGGAAGAAAACCTGACCGTGAGCAAAAACCAGTACGAGGTGGGAATGGAAACGATTACCAATTATCTGGAAGCACAAGCCCAATGGCAGAAGGCGTGGAGCGATTGGATCGATGCCAAGGCCGAATTGAGATTGAGTGAAACGAAATATCTGAAGGCGACGGGAAGACTGAACTGATTTTGGATTGAGTGATTCCGTGATTCGGTGATTGCTGACAGTCGTGTAAGGGGAAAGTAACGTGTGATCATGCAAGAAGAGTACATCGTGATTTATGAAGAAAGATGCTCATTTACTTGCAATTGTATTTTATTCTTCCTATCATTGTGAAAACGTGCGCGAAGCTCTTGAGCTAATAAGAATTTTTAAATGCTGTCATCATGAATCTTCACAATTTGAGAACGGTTGCCGCTTACAACTCTAGGTTATTGCTGCGGAGTTGGTTGTTTCGAATCTTCTTTTTACTGACGTTCTGTTGTATTATTTTATACCAAATATTGATTCAGTCGAATCTTTTTATGCTATCGAATAGCGGGTTAATTAGCCTGTCTTCGTTTTTCCCTTACATGAATGCTTATTTGTTCGCGGGATTGCAGGCTATTCCGTTGATATTTCTGGCGGGAATGTTTCTGACGAAGGAGAGGAAGCTGGATTCGATGGATACGATCTATTATCGTCCGGAGAGTAATGCCGAGTATGTACTGGGTATGGCTGCCGGGTTCGCGGGGGTGTTTACCGTGATGGCGATTGTATCTTTGTTTTTCGGTTCTTTGCTGCATCTTTTTGCCAGTAGCTCCCCGATGAACGTGTGGATATATTTGTTTTATCTGGTTACTTTGATTATTCCGGCATTGATTTTCATGGTTGGACTCTCTTTCTTTATCCATACTTGGGTACGTAATCAGGCTTTGAGTATTTTACTCCTTTTGATGGTTGTCGGATTTACGATTTTTTATGCCGGGGGCATGGGACAAGGTGTTTTCGACCCGTTCGGACATAGCTTGCCGAATACTTTCTCGAGCGTGACGGGACATTCGGATTTGACCGGTTATCTTTTACAGAGGTTGTGTTGGTTGCTTGTCGGTTTCGGTTTGCTCGGATTCACGGTGTGTTTGTTCAAGCGACTTTCCAATCGTCCGGTGAACCGGGTACGCGTGATGGGACTTTCTATTGCTTGCATGATAGCGGGTGTTATGGCGGGAGGTCTTGTTTATTCTTTTCACTCCCAAAAAATCTCCGTGAGAAAGGTTTATACGGAAACTTACAATAAATATAATAACGTGCCGAAAGGCAGCGTGACACGTCATGATATACGTTTCGAACAACAAGGTGATGAAATGAGCGCGAAAAGTACTCTATTGATACAGAACCGTACACGGGAAACATTACCGGAGATTATTCTTTATTTGAACCCGGATTTGGAGGTGCTTTCGATCAAGGGGGATTCGGATTTATCGTTCGAGCGGGAGCAACAAGTGATTCGGGTACGAAGGGAATTGCAACCTGACGAGGAGATCGTGCTGACGGTAGTGTACCGGGGTGGAATAGACGAGCGGATATGTTACTTGGGAGTGCCTGATGATATCGTGTTCGAGCAGGAAAGTAATGCTTATTTGAAATGCCGCTACGGAAAGAGGTTCATGTTTTTGGATAAGAATTTCACTTTTCTGACACCGGAATGTCTGTGGTATCCGACAACGACACCGCCCGTGAATCCGGCTCACCCGTATGACGTATCCCCGGAGTTCACGTTCTATTCGTTGCAAGTATCGAACCCGGGCGAACGGACGGTTATTGCACAAGGGGATGAGGAAAAAACGGATAACGGGTTACATTTCACGAATCACCTTCCATTGCCGGGAATTTCACTTTGTATCGGCGGTTACGAGAAAAGGGAGATAACCGTTGATTCCGTGCGATATGAACTTTATCTTTTCAAAGGGCATGATGATATTTTGAGGGGCTTGGAGGCGTTGTCTGATTCATTGCCCGGGTTAATCCGGGAGATGCGGGAAACTGTCGAGTATCAGATGCGTCATTCTTATCTTTATTCCGGTTTGAAGTTGATTGAAACGCCGATAACTTTAGCGAGTTTTTTCCGGCAGGAAAAAGGGACGAGTGAATATATCCAACCCGAGATGGTCTTTCTGCCGGAACGGGGAGTCGGGGTTTGGTCTGATCACAAGGCGGTAATGGAAAGGACAATGAAGGTGATAGCTTCCGTTGCAGGTTTTGATAATATCTCCGAAATGGACAGACTCCGGCAAATGGTTCATGGGAGTTTGACTAATTTATTGACAAGTGCCACGACCATGAATTATGATCGGGGGCAGATACTTATGCGGTGGTTTGGTCCTTCGGCAATCAAGAATGTGGCAGGAAACAATCTTTCGACACGCAACAGTTTGTATTATGCCGCTTCTATGTTTTACGATTATTCGCTTTGTTTCCGGTCAGGTGATTATCCGATTATTAACGCGGTATTATTGAACATATTAAAGAGTCGCTCACGAGATTATTCCGGCCAGATGGCGGAAGAACGTGCTCTGAATTACCTTTCTTCTCATAGTTTTGAAGAGGCTTTCCATGACGGAGAACTTGATCCGGTTGTTTTGTTTCGTGTATTACGGATGAAATCAAAAGAGCTGGTCAGGAGATTGGCTTTAGGAGATATGACAGAAGAGCAGGTCGTCGATTTCTTGGATGGATATATCGCGACACATCGTTTCCAAAAGATTGATTTCGACCAGTTTGATGAAACCTTTGCACGGGAATTCGGCGTCCGTTGGCGGGATGTATTGCCTTCTTGGTACACGAATAAGCGATTGCCTGAATTTTGGATAAAAGATTTTAAAGCGGCGTCCGTGGGTGCAGATAAAGAAAAGGCGGATGAGATGAATAGAATTTTATCTCTTATAGGTAATGGAAGCGTGTATATAGATGGATTGAGCGGCAGTGCCTCGAGGGTGCGTCTTACTATTTTTAATGATAGTGATGTGGACGGGGTGGTATCTATCGAAGCCCGGAAGACAGAGGGGCGTCCCTCTTCCGGCGGTTCCGCTTGGAATTTCGGAAGAAGAATGGAAGAGTCTACCATCACTCGTAATTATTTGATAAAAGCAAAGAGCGGGAAGGAGATCGTGACTAATTTTGACGAGGGTATGATTACTTTGAATACTAATCTTTCTTTGAATATTCCGACAACTCTGAGCGGAGAGAGAGGGGGTACGACAGATGATAAAACCGGCGATAACGAGAGAGAGCTCGGGCGCTCTTATTTTCTCCTCGGTGAAAACGTGACCGTGGTAGATAACGAGGAAGAGGGTTTCCGTATTGTACAGTCTTCATCCAAGAAGCGGTTACGCGATTTGTTCGCCAAGGAGCCGGAGAGTAAATATCTGCGCCAGAATAGGTCGATACAGCTCATGGATGGAGTGGAAGTACGACCGGGATACGTACAAAATGAGAGTGCCTACGGGCTTTCCAAACGTACTCATGCCTTTATGATGCAAGGCGGGGGTGCAAGTATGGAGTGGGTTACCCGGATCGAAAAGGAGGGCGAATATGATGTTTATGCTTATATTCCGCCAAAGATGAGTGCTTATAGAGTCGATAAGGAAAAGCAGGGAAAAGGTATAACCGCCGGTTTTTCCATGGTGACCGCATTTTCGACAACAGAGAGTGATGCGGGATTTAGGCAATATTATACCTTGACAAATGGCAATGAGGAAAAAGAGGTTGTCGGGGAGTGTGACGGGACATTCGGTTGGATATTATTAGGACGATACCGGCTTTCTCCGGGCGAATGTAAAGTCGTGCTGACTGACGAGGGGGAGGCGGATCAGGTGCTTTTAGGTGATGCCGTCAAGTGGGAATATATAGAGGATAAATGATTTTATAGAAACTTTAACACGGGCTTTTGAGTATATATAGTCGATTTAAATGACATATATATGAACAAGACAGTGTTTTCGGTATTGAAATGGGCTTCCGTGTCGGGACTTTTGTTGCTCGTATTTTCCTGCCGTAGGGCTACGCCCGGTTTGGAGATAGCGCAACTGGTAAAGATAGCGGAGGTGCAGAAGTATGAAGGGGAGAGTAGTACGACTTTTCCGGGGAAGATAAAAGCGGCTTCCGACGTGCAGCTGGCTTTCCGGGTAGCGGGTCCTATTTTACGTTTCAACACAGAGGTGGGAGAGTATGTGCGGAAGGGACAAGTGCTGGCAGAGATAGACCCTAGGGATTACAAGTTGCAGTATGACGCCACGAAGGCGGAGTACGAGCAGGTGACGGGAGAATCGGATCGGGTGATCGAGTTGTATCACCGGAAAAGTGTCCCTGTAAATGATTATGACAAGGCGGTTGCAGCGAAGCAACGAATCGCGGCATTGTATCATGCCCACTTGAATGCCTTGAATGATACGAAACTGAAAGCCCCGTTTGACGGGTATATTCAAAAGAAATTTTTCGATGCCCACGAGATCGTGAACACGGGGACTCCCGTGTTGTCCATGATTAATAATGATTACTACGAGGTAAATATAGATATACCTTCCAGTGATTTTATCCGTCGGGAGAGTTTCGAGGAATTTTATTGCGAGGCGGACGTGTACCCGGGGGTAAAGATTCCTTTGGAATTGCTGGATATGACACAACAGGCGAATTACAATCAATTGTTCAAGGTACGTTTCCGGATGAAACCGGAGTCCGATCTGAGTCTGGCGGCAGGGATGAGCGTTAGCGTGACGATTCGTTTTACTCCCGGGCAAGCAGGTCTTGCTGTTGTTCCCATTTCTTCCCTTTTCCAGAAAGAGAATAAGTCGTATGTATGGGTGTATGACACCGCGAAAGAGGTCGTGGGGATGCATCCTGTTCAGATTGTGGAACTGCATAAGGACGGACAGGTAATTGTCGAATCCGATCTGTCGGACGGGACGGTGATTGTTTCGGCAGGAACCAATACTCTTAAAGACGGACAGAAAGTACGGCGATTGACTCCCGTGTCTTCTTCCAACGTGGGAGGACTGCTTTAATTTTAGATTTAAGGATTTTAGATTTTAGATTGAACTCCTCCGTCGGCATAGCCGCCTCCTCCTCTATAAACAGAGGAGGAGCTGGAATACAGTCTTGAACGCGAGAGAAACAACTTGTAACTTGCCGAAGGCAAATGCAACTTGCGACCTGTAACTCGCCGCAGGCGACTCTAAACAGAGGAGGAGCGGTGAATCTTACCGAAGACGGTGAGTATTTTAGTTCTCCCTCTGTTTATAGAGGGAGTCCCCGAAGGGGGAGGGAGTTTGAAATTAACTTGCAACTTGCAACCTGATAACTTGCAACGTTGCCTAGCAACAATATATTATGAACTTTACGGAATATGCATTAAAGAATAGAGCTTTTGTCTACTTCTTCGTTTTCGTTTTGGTAGTGGGGGGAATATACTCGTTTTTCACGATGAGTAAGTTGGAAGATCCGGCGATTACCGTGAAGCAGGCTATGGTGGTGACGGCCTATCCGGGGGCTTCTGCCTATCAAGTGGAGTTGGAAGTGACGGACGTACTGGAGAAAGCGATTCGTTCCATGGGCGATTTGGACCACGTGTCCTCTCGTTCGATGGACGACGTGTCGGAGATTATGGTGGAGTTGAGCAGTACGGTTCCGTTAGCGGAATTGCAGCAGAAGTGGGATATTTTACGAAGAAAAGTGATGGGTGTACAATCCCAACTCCCGGATGGTGCCCAACCGTCTATTGTTATGGATGATTTTGGGGACGTGTACGGTATGTTTTATGCCATGACGTCCGACGGTTTTGATTATCAGGAGATGTCCGACTACGCCGAACTCGTCCGGCGTTCCGTGCTGGATATTGACGGGGTGAGCAGTGTGGACGTGTACGGGGAACGGCAATCATGTATAAATGTCGAGTTCTTGGAAGACAAGATGGCAAACATGGGAGTTCACCCGGCAGAGATAATCATGACGCTCAACGGACAGAACAAAACCGTGTACTCCGGTTATTTCGACAGCGGGGAGAAACGGGTACGTGTAAACGTGAACGGGGCGTATAAGGCGATCGACGACATCCGGAACTTGCTTATTAAAGGGCACGAGGAGGATCAGATACGACTTTCGGACGTGGCGCAAATCACGAAAGGATACGTGGAACCCCAGCGGGAAGGCTTGATATATGATACTTTACCGGCAATAGCTATATCCATTGCCATGGAAACCGGGGGAAATATTCTCGAACTGGGTAAAAAAGTGGATGACAAGCTGGCAGAATTGAAACAAGAGATTATTCCGGCGGGGATAGATTTCCAGAAGGTTTTCTTTCAGCCTGCCAGAGTACGGAGTGCCATTAACGTGTTTATGGTCAATCTGATCGAATCGGTGATTATCGTGATTCTTGTCGTGATGCTTTTCATGGGTTTCCGGAGCGGATATATTATCGGGACAGGATTGGTGATCGTGGTTTTAGGATCGTTGCTCGTGTTATACATGATGCACGGTACGTTGCAGCGGGTTTCGCTCGCTTCTTTTATCGTGGCGATGGGAATGCTTGTCGATAACGCTATCGTGATAACGGACGGTATTCTGGTCGATTTGAAGAAGGGAATCCCGAAACCCGCTGCGCTGGTTAATATCACGAAGAAGACCGCTTGGCCGTTACTCGGGGCTACAACAATCGGTATCTTGACTTTCCTGCCGATATTCCTTTCTCCCGACACGACGGGCGAATACGTTCGGGATTTGTTTATCGTGCTGGCAGTTTCCCTGTGGTTGAGTTGGATTCTTGCCCTCGCTTTCGTGCCAATCCAAGCCGATCGGGCTTTGCGGGTGAAACCGGGCGAGGTGGAGGACGAGCAGAAGATGTACAGTACCCGGACGTACCGGGCGTTTCGTTCCACGCTGCAATTCTCGGTACGCCATCGGGTGTGGGTACTTGGCGGGGTGATTCTTGTACTTGCCGTCAGTGTATATTTGTTCCGATTCATACAACAGGGCTTTTTCCCCGATTTGAGTTACAATCAATTGTATATAGAATACAAGATGCCATACGGTACGAACCCTCAAACGGTGAAACGTGATCTGGCGTCGATACAAAGTTACCTTTCAAGTCAACCGGAAGTCACGACCGTAACCACGAGTCTTGGGGGAACCCCGTCACGTTACAATCTGGTACGTACGGTTGCCGAACCCGCGCTCAGTTACGGGGAGTTGATCGTGGACTTCACTTCCCCCGAAACCCTGAAAGCAAATCTCGATACCTTGCAGCGTTACCTTTCCGAGCATTACCCGGAGGCATACGTGCGGATGAAGCAGTACAACCTCATGTATATGGATTTTCCCGTGCAGTTTATGATTACGGGACCCGATCCCGCCGTGTTGAAAAGGCTTTGTGCCCAAGTGGAGGAGATCATGAAAGAGGATTCGACCACGGTATTGGTGACGAATAACTGGGGACCTACCACCCCCGTGCTTAACGTGGACTACTATCAGCCGATTGCCCGGGTGGCGAATCTTTCCCGCGAGGACGTGGGACTGGCTTTATTGGCAACGACCGACGGGTTGCCCGTGGGTTCGTATTACGAGGGAGAGCATGATTTGCCCATATATATCAAAAGTATCGGGAAGGATCGGCAACGTCCCGGAAAGTTGAATAACGTTCCGGTGTGGAGTCTGGTGCCCTCGACCAATATGTTGAATATTGAAACGGTGAAAGAACTGATGGCGGGGATGATATCTCCCGACGAAGTGATGACAGCCGTGGCGGGTTCTACCCCGTTGAATCAAGCTACAAACGGTATCACGGCCTCGTGGGAGGTTCCCGTGGTGCGCCGTTACAACGGGCAGCGTTCCATCTCGGCCGAATGTAACAATGCCCCGGGATACACGGCAAACGACGTGCGTAACAGTCTTTTGCCCAAGATCGAGCAATTGAATATCCCGCCGGGTTATTCCACGGAATGGCAGGGGGAATACCTCGCAAGTACGCAATCCAAGCAATACCTGTTCAAGAATGTGCCTCTCGGCATCGTTCTCGTGTTGGCAATTCTTATTGCCTTGTTCAAGGACTTCCGTCGTCCGCTAATGATTATTCTTTGTTTGCCGCTTGCCATTACCGGGGTGGTGCTCGGGATGCTTCTGGCGGGTAAGGAATTTGGATTCGTGGCTATCGTGGGAGCCCTCGGATTGGTCGGTATGATGATCAAGAATGGCGTTGTACTTGTCGATGAGGTGGATATCCAGATTCGATCGGGGAAGGATAAAGTGCTCGCTTTACTCGATGCTTCGTCTTCCCGTTTGCGTCCGGTGTTTCTGGCGGCGATGACCACGATTCTCGGTATGATTCCCTTGATTAACGATGATATGTTCGGCTCGTTGGCGGTAACTATCATGGGTGGATTGTTTATCGGTACGGTAGTAACGCTCGTTATCCTGCCCGTGTTGTATTCTCTCTTTTTCAAGATAAAAATGGAGCGGAAAAATTAAAATCATAGTATCATGAAATATTGTATCATTATAATAATCTTTTTGGCTGCATTTCAGACATCTCGTGCCCAGCAGAAACTGGATTTGAAGCAATGCCGGGCTATGGCGCTTGATTACAGCAAACAACTCTCCATCGCCGAGCGGCAGAAAGAGAAAGCGATTTGGACAAAGAAAGAGTACCGGGCGAACTATTATCCCCGTCTTTCTGCCTCGGGAACGTATTTCTACTATCAAAAAAAACAGGAGTACAAATTATCCGGGGGATACCTCCCCACTTATGTGCCGGACGAGAGCGGCAAGTTACAGCCGAACGTGATCATGGGGGGTGACGGCAAACCGGTCATGGGTACTGACGGCAAGCCCCTTTTTCACGAGTATGCCTTTTTGCCCGATATCCCGATTACCCTTTCGATGAGAGGGGTATATATGGCGGGAGTGCAATTACAGCAACCGATCTTCATGGGGGGTAAAATACGGGCGGCACATCAGGCGGCTAAATTCGGCGAGGAGTTGGCGGATGAGAATATCCGGCTCAATCGTTCGGAAGTGCTTGTCGAACTGGAGCAGGCTTACTGGCAATATGTCCGTGTGCAGGAGCTGGTTTCTGTGGCTCGGAAATACAAAGAGGTCACGGGTGAACTGGTGAAAAACCTAGAGGATGCCCGTGACGCGGGTATGGCTCCGTTGAATGATGTATTGAAAGCGCAAGTGAAACACAACGATGCCTTGTTACAACTGCAACAAGCACAACACGGTCGGACGCTGGCAGGCATGAATCTGTGCCGTTTGATCGGGTTGGAGTTGAATACTTCTTTGGAATTGACCGATACTCTTTCGGGGACAATAACACCGGGTATTTTGTCATTACCGGATGAACTTAGTCAGCGTCCCGATTATAATATGCTTGAGAAACAGGTTGAAATGAAGCGTAAAGAGGTGAATGTTACCCGTTCCGATTTCCTTCCGCAAGTGGGTGTTATGGCAGGTTACAGTTACGGGGGCGGTTTAAAATTGAACGGTGATAATTCCAACTCTGCCTCTTTCAGTGCTATGGCTTCGGTTCAAATACCGATTTTCAACTGGGGGGAAGGACGTAACAAAGTGCGGGTAGCGAAAGCCGAGGAAGAGATTACCCGTTTGAATAAAGAGAGGATGAGCGAAATGATGCAACTGGAGATATCCGGTAATCGTTTTAAATTGAGCGACGCCCAGACTCGTGTAAACCTTACCCGGTCGGCTCTGGCACAGGCGGAGGAAAACTTGAAAGTTTCCCGCAACCAATATGACGTCGGCATGGAGAGTCTGACCAATCTTCTTGAGGCTCAAGCGCAATGGCAACAAGCATGGAGTGACTGGGTGGATGCCAAAGCGGCTTTGAAGGTTTGTGAAACGGAGTATTTGAAATCGTTGGGAAAATTAGAATAGTTTGTAAGGTTTGTAAAGTTCATAAAGTTTATAAGGTTTATAGACCCCTGCGGGGCGCTTTGTCCACGGCAGCTTGAGCTGCCGATAAGCACGGTCCGAAGGACACCCGTTACTTTATGAACTTTATAAACTTTACAAACCTTATGAACCTGATAAACTAAACACCATGAAAAACTTATTATTACTATTAGCGTTATTGATTGTCGGGACTGCCGTCGCGCAAGTCAAACGAATTAAAGGAACAGGGTATCTTTTAGTACAGGCACGGGATGCCAAACAATCTTTCACGAAAGTTTCCGTGCAGCAGGGAATCACGTTGTACCTCAAACAAGGTACGGAATTCGGGATCACGATTGAAGCGGATGATAATATCATCTCGTACGTGAAAACGGAAATAAAGAACGGTCAGCTAAACGTGTTCCTTGATCCTAATGTCATCATTCGTAGTTTTACCGCTATGAATGTATCCGTGGCGGCGCCCGATATAACTGATATTAACGTGGAATCGGCGGCAAGATTAATCGGAAGTTCCCCGTTGAAAGTGAATAAATTGGATATAAATGCTTCCGGGGCAGCAGTCGTGAAATTGGAAGTAGAAGGAAAAGAGTTAGACGTGGAAGCCTCTAATGCCGCAAAATTGGAATTGAAGGGAGCGGTCGATCACTTGGAACTGGAACTTTCTTCCGCTGCAACTTTAAAAGCGTGGGATTTACGGGTAACCGATTGCGAAGCGGGAGTCAGCGGGGCAGCCAAAGCAGAGGTATACGTGTCGGGCACGCTGGAAGTGCAATTGTCATCGGCCGGATTGCTTATGTATGACGGCAATCCCCGTATCACGAAAAAAGATGTAAGTGGACGGGGCGCTCTTGTCAAAAGGAAGTAATGTGGTCTTCGAATATCACGACGGATGAGGCTTTTTCGGGAATGATCCGGTTGTATTTCTCTACGGACATACTTCTGGATTTTAATACTACCGGAGTTTTCCCGGGAATCAGAGCGAGAGTCGCGGCAAGCAACGGATCGTTTACATCGTCCAGTTCATACCGGTGCGGGAATGGTTCGGGTATGTATTCTTTCGGTTGAATACCTCCACGTACGGATTCGCCGCGGCTATTCGTGTAGAGCAGGGATATCAACGTGATATTCCAACCTTGCAGGTCACTTTCCGTCGGGGTAAACGTGATACCTCCCATGTTTTTCCCGACAGTGGGAACACCAATGACATTAACTTCCATGTAAGGAGATAAAGCACTGATAAGCAATTCAGAAGCTGATGCGGTTTCTTTTCCTGTAATTACCCACAAGCGCGATAAGTTCAAGCGGGAATCGGCGGGAACCGTTTTGTCGAAACGTTCTTCCAGTTGTTCCGGTATATCTGCATATTTCTCTTGATACACGTCGTTCCATCTTTTGTGTATCAGAATTTCTTCACTTTCCACGACACTTTCCGGGGCTATAAGTGAACACAAGCGTTTAACAGCAAGCATATATCCGCCGGAATTATAACGCAAGTCAAGAATTAATTCCTCGATACCTTCTTCTTTTAGTTTTTGGAAAACGTTGTTCAATTGAAGTAGTGAAGTGGTGTTACGGTACACGAAACTGGAATACGCGATATGACCGATCTTACGTTCCTCGTGGTCGATAACGCCGTACGCGAGTATAGGATTGATAGTAAAATTCTGTGAGGTCAGTTCTATCGTCTTGTAAGGTTCCGATACTTCATCCTCGGACAACCCGATAGATAAAACACTCTTGTAATAAAGATTTGTATAGTTTTCCGTGGTAATCTTCTTACCGTCCATTCGGGTAATCAGGTCGCCTCGTTTTATTCCTGCTTTTGCTGCCGGAGAATTGTCATACACGAAATTCACTTCGGCAATGATGTACCCCTTGTCTTCCCAAAAATTGAGATGATAACCGAATCCGTTTTCGTATCCGCTGGCATCGGCAATTTCACCGAATCCCTGTGATTTAGTGATACGTGACCATGGATCTTTCTCGTATTTCATGTTGGCGAAATAGGTTAACGGATCCAAATCTGCTTCTATCTTTTTATCCTTGACTTCATCTGCCCAGAAATACTGGTCTGTCATCTTGTCTTTCGTGAACGTGTTGATGCGCTCGTAGGTACGAGATGGGGGCGACGGTCGGACTGATGTGTCCTCGCAACCGATCAGAAGACCGATAAGAACCAGAAAGAAGCAAATTCTATACATATTTCATCGTTCTAATTACAAAACACAATATTACGGAATTTTGATGAATTTCCATGCACGAGAAAGTAAGAAAGTTTTATTGGTCTATATTTATGCATATTTATCCAATAGTCAAGCGAGGCTAATATTTTGTGATTCCCGAGAGATTCTCTGTAAAGTGTCCACGTGACGCTTGGTTGTTTTGGAAGCGTTTGATTTATAATGTCGTGCAAGAGAATTCTATTTTTCTTCAAAAAAATGGCATAAATACTTGTTTGTTTGGAATATTAATGCATATATTTGCAAACTCAATAAATAAATATGCATATAGAGAAAACGGAAAATGATTTGAATGATTTAGATTAAATTGTACGAAGATGAAGATTGAAGTATTGGTTGCGTCCGAGAAACACCTGTCATACGTGACGGCGATAAATGACGCGATTGACAACGCTGCAAAAGCGCGTGGAACAGGTATAGCAAGAAGAACGAACGAGTATATCGCCGGGAAAATCCGGGATGGCAAGGCGATTATTGCTTTGAACAGAGAAGAGTTCGTGGGCTTCTGTTATATCGAGTGCTGGGGACACCAGAAATTCGTGGCTAATTCCGGGTTGATCGTTGTACCGGCATACCGGGGATTGGGAGTGGCAAAACGCATCAAGAAAGCCGCTTTCGATTTGTCGCGAAGGCGATTCCCGCGGGCGAAATTGTTTGGTCTGACCACGGGCGAGCAAGTGATGCGTATCAATACTTCGTTGGGTTACGTGCCTGTTACTTTTGCCAAGTTGACCGATGACGAGGAGTTTTGGGCTGGTTGCAAATCATGCGTAAATTACGATATCTTACAACGGACAAATATGACAAAATGCCTTTGCACGGGAATGATTTATGATCCGGAGGTACATGCCCGTGTTCGGGATGCGGCGGGGGAAAAGAGCGGGAACCTACCCGGTAGAATCTTCCGAAAATTGCGTCGGGTGGTGAGTGTTATGCTTGCTGCTTTTAAGGCACCGGGAAATCATCCCGGTGGAAAGCAGGAATACGGGGGAGTTGTTTGTCGTTTGTAAATAACAGAAAAATGAAAAAAGTTGTTTTAGCGTATAGTGGAGGATTGGATACCTCCTACTGTGTGAAATACTTGAGCGATGAACTGGGGCTTGAGGTTTACACGGCGATTGCCAACACGGGCGGGTTCTCGCCGGAAGAGTTGGTTGTGATCGAGGAAAAAGCGTACGCCCTTGGGGCGAAACGTCACGTGACGCTCGATGTAACGGGCGAATATTACGAACAGTGTATTCGCTATATGGTATTCGGGAACGTGTTGCGTAACAAAACTTATCCTGTTTCGGTAAGTTCCGAGCGGACATTTCAAGCGTTGGCAATCGTGCGATATGCCAAGGAAATCGGTGCCGATGCGTTAGCACACGGGAGTACCGGGGCGGGAAACGATCAAGTACGTTTTGATCTTTGTTTCTCGGTATTCGCTCCTGATATGGAAATTATCACGCCGACTCGTGATTTACGATTGAGCCGGGAGGACGAGATCGCTTATCTGAAAGCAAAGGGGGTGGAACGTGATTGGACAAAATTGGTTTATTCCATAAATAAAGGACTTTGGGGTACTTCCGTTGGTGGGCGGGAAACTCTGACGTCCGATCGGTCGTTGCCTGAAGAGGCTTATCCCTCGTCGTTGCAGCGGGTGGGGGAAGAGGAATTGACTCTCGCCTTTGAACAGGGGGAATTGTGTGCGGTGAACGGGAAAACGTATGCTGATAAAATCGAGGCTATCCGTGCGGTCGAAGCCTTGGCTGCTCCTTGGGCTATCGGGCGGGATACGCACGTGGGCGACACGATTGTAGGGATTAAAGGTCGCGTGGGCTTCGAGGCTGCTGCACCGTTAATTATTATCAAGGCGCACGAATTACTGGAAAAACACACGTTGACGAAGTGGCAGTCGTACTGGAAGGAGCAATTGGGTAACTGGTACGGGATGTTTCTGCACGAGGCGATGTACGGGGAACCGGTGATGCGGGATATCGAGAAATTTCTGGAACACTCGCAGCGTAGCGTGTCGGGTGAAGTACGGGTATTGATGCGTCCCTATCACTTTGATTTGTTGGGATGCCATTCTCCGCATGATCTAATGAATGCTTCTTTTGCCAGATACGGGGAGGAAAACAACGCGTGGACAGCGGAAGACGTGAAGGGCTTTACCCGAATATTGTCAATGCCGTTGAGAATACACGAGGCGGTTAATAAATGAGTTTATAAAGTTTATAAGGTTCATAAAGTTATAAAGTTATGGGTGTCTTTCGGACAAAATTAAAGCAGCAGCTTGTGTTGCCGTTGATATGGTATCTCGTGAGTTATTAAAACCTTGTAAACCTTATGAACTTTATAAACTTTATGAACTTTATAAACTGATTGTCATGATAAGAGTTGGAATAGCAGGTGCTGCCGGGTACACGGCGGGAGAGTTGATTCGGATTCTCGTGAATCATCCCGCCGTGGAATTGCGGTATTTGCAGAGTGAATCACACCGGGAAGAACCGATAGGACGGGTACATCGGGATTTGTTGTATTCAAAACAGGTTTTCACGGATTTGGATTTTGATGACATAGATGTACTTTTCCTGTGTATGGGGCATGGAGTTTCTGCCCGTTTTCTATCGGAGAACAAGATACCGCCATTCGTGAGGGTGATTGATTTGAGTAATGACTTCCGCTTACGGGCGTCGGCAGGTAATTTCGTGTACGGGTTACCGGAGTTAAATAAGGACAAGATCATGGAATGTCAACGTGTTGCAAATCCGGGTTGTTTCGCGACTGCGATAGAGTTGGCTTTGTTGCCTTTCGCGAAGAGTGGATTGTTGACAGATAGAATTACGGTCTTCGGCATAACCGGATCGACAGGTGCGGGGCAACGGCCAACAGAAGAAACGCATTACAGTAACCGGGCGCAGAACTTATCCGTGTACAAGGTTTTCACGCATCAGCATTTGGGCGAGATTCGGGAAACCTTGCAGGAGGCGGGAGCAAAAACAGAACTCGATATCGCTTTTGTGCCCGTGCGAGGATGTCATACACGGGGAATTATGGTGAACGTTGTGTTTCAAAGTAAAGCCACGTTAGAGGAATTGACAACTCTTTATAAAACGTATTATGAGCAACATCCGTTTGTACTCATGAGCGATGAGCCGGTGTCATTGAAACAAGTTGTGAACACGAATTATTGTTTTATTCATCCGGATAAAGAGGGGGATAACGTGCTCGTGACATCAATGATTGATAATCTGATAAAAGGAGCTTCCGGACAGGCGGTGCAAAATATGAACCTGATGTTCGGTTTAGACGAAATGACAGGATTACGATTGAAAGCAAATTATTTTTAATGATCAAGAAATGTTTGAAGTATATAATCTGATAAATATAGAGCCCGTCCGGGCAGAGGGAATGTATTTTTGGGATAAGGAAGGAAACAAATACCTTGACCTCTATGGCGGGCATGCCGTGATTTCCATCGGGCATACCCATCCCCGGTACGTGGCGGGAATCACGGAACAGTTGGAAAAGATCGGTTTCTATTCCAATTCGGTGGAGAATCATTTGCAAGGAGAGTTGGAGGAGAAATTGAAACACCTTTCGGGATGTATGGATTACAACCTGTTCCTCTGTAATAGTGGGGCTGAGGCGAACGAGAACGCTTTGAAACTTGCTTCGTTCGTGACCGGGCGGGCAAAGGTGCTTGCCATGCGCGGGGCTTTTCACGGGCGAACAAGTGGAGCCGTGGCGGTGACCGATAATTCCGAAATACGGGCTTCGTGGAATATGGGGCATCAAGTGAAGTTTATCCCGTTGAATGACGAGAAAGCTCTCGAACGGGAATTGGCAAGCGAAGAGTACGCGGCTGTTATCATCGAGGGAATCCAAGGTGTGGGAGGAATCCGGGTTGCGGAACCTGCTTTTTTACAATTGGCACGAGAATGTTGTAACAACCGCGGGACTTTGTTGGTACTTGACGAAATACAATCCGGGTACGGGCGGAGCGGACAATTTTTTGCACATCGCTATGCCGGGATAAAACCCGACATGATTACTATGGCTAAAGGCATGGGGAACGGATTCCCGGTGGCGGGAGTACTTGTTCACGAATGGATAGAGGCAAGGAAAGGAATACTGGGAACCACTTTCGGGGGAAATCACTTGGCGTGTGCCGCGGCCATTGCCGTGTTGGACGTGATACAGCGTGAAAATCTGATAGAGAACGCCTTGCAGGTCGGAGAATACTTTGCCGAACAACTGAGAGGATTGCCCGGGGTAATTGAAGTACGGGGAAAGGGATTGATGATAGGAGTGGATATTGATATTCCGCATATTATATTCCGTCGCCGCTTGTTGGCGAATTACAGGATTATCACGGGATACAGCGGGAAAAATACATTACGGTTACTTCCCCCGTTGTGCATGAGAAAGAAGGAAGTGGATTATTTCACGGAAAGCTTTAAAGGCAATTGAAAATTGAAAGTTGAAAATTGAAAATGAATGCGACATGAGATACAAAGTAATAAAAGTTGGCGGGGCATTGTTGGAAGACGAGGGGCGGTTGGAGCTGCTCTGTCGGAAACTGGCGAAAATAGAACCTCCTTTCATGATTGTGCATGGGGGAGGAATATTTGCCGGACAATTGGCAGAACGTTTGGGAATACCCTGCCGGATGATTGACGGGCGTCGGGTAACAGACGATGAGATGTTGCGTGTAACCGTGATGGCATACGCCGGGTGGGTGAACAAGATATTGGTAGCCCGGTTGCAGACACTTGGTGTAAACGCTTGCGGGTTATCCGGTTGTGACATGAATTTGGTGGGTGCGAAACAGAGAGTGCAAGAAGGAGTAGAATGGGGACATGTGGGAGATGTTGTACATGTAAATAGTACTGTATTGGAATTGTTGTTCCAACGTGGGATTGTGCCAGTCCTGTCACCGATTACGTGTGACGGGCAGGGAGGATTATTAAATTCCAATGCCGATGGAATCGCATCGGCTGTCGCGAAAGCCTTGTCTTCCCGCGTAGAAGTCGAATTAATCTATTGTTTCAATAAACGTGGGGTATTAAGAGATATGGAAGATGAAAATTCCGTGATTCCTCGTTTGACTCCCGTTATGTATGACAAACTCAGACAGGAAGGACGTATTCATGCTGGAATGATTCCAAAATTGGAATATTCATTTGTTGCAATACACGCGGGAGTACAATCCGTGCGATTGGTTCATCCCGATGAATTGGATAATCCCGAGGCAGGCACTCGAATAACCGGAGAAGAATAATGGATACAAAGGAGGCAATAGAAGTATTAAAACGGATTATATCCATCCCCTCTTTTAGCGGGGAGGAGGGGCAAGTGGCAGATGTTATAACCGGAATACTGCAAAAATATAGGTTCGACGTGCATCGTCAAGGTAATAACGTGTGGAGTCGCTCGCCGGAGTTCGACGCGGCGAAACCCACGTTATTACTGGATGCACACTTGGACACGGTACGTCCCGGTGGGGCATGGGATACCGATCCGTTTACCCCGACGGTAAGGGATGGAAAATTGTACGGCTTGGGAAGTAACGACACGGGCGGAAGTATCGTGTCCATGTTGGCAGCGTTCATCATGTTGAACAGAAAGCCACAAGCGTATAATCTGGTGTATTTGGGTTCCGCGGAAGAAGAAAACACGGGAGCCGGGGGAATACAACGCGTATTCCCGGAATTGGGGAGAATTGATTTTGCCCTCGTGGGCGAGCCTACCGGAATGCGTCCCGCGATAGCCGAAAAAGGTCTTATGGTATTGGATTGCCATGTTGCGGGAGTATCAGGACATGCTGCACGGGAGGAAGGCGTGAATGCTATTTACGGGGCATTGCAAGATATAGAATGGTTTCGCACCTATCGTTTCGAACGGGTGTCGGAACTATTGGGAGCGGTAAAGATGAGCGTTACGGGGATTGAGGCGGGAACGGTACATAACGTGGTTCCCGCGACTTGTCGTTTCATGGTGGACGTACGGGTAAATGAACTTTACACGAACTTACAAATACTTGATACAATCCGTCGCCACGTGAAATGCGAGGTATCCCCCCGCTCTATCTCCCTCGATTCATCATCGGTACCCGCGGAGCATCCGGTCGTTCGGCGTTGTCGGGAGTTGGGATTAGAACCCTACGGTTCGCCCACGACCTCGAATCAAGCTGTGATTCCATGCACCTCACTGAAGATTGGTCCGGGAGATAGTGCCCGTTCCCATACGGCGAATGAATATATTCGCTTGGATGAAATAGAGCGAGGAATAGAAATGTTTGTTCGAATATTGGACGGGATAATAATTGATAATTGAAAATTGAAAGTTGAAAATTGAAAATGAAAAGATTTCCGAAGCGAAAGACTATTCTGGCTCCTCCTCTGTTTATAGTCGCCTGCGGCGAGTTGCAGGTTGCAAGTTGCATTTGCCTGCGGCAAGTTACAGGTTGTTTCTCTCGCATTCGAGATCGGCTTCCGGGCTCACTTGGCGGCGTAGCCGACGGAGGAGTTTAATCTAAAATCTAAAATCTAAAATTCATGCGGCTTTGGGATAAAGGATACGATGTAGACAATTTTACCGAATCATTCACCATCGGGAAAGATCGGGAATTGGACGTGATGTTGGCGAAAGCTGACGTGACGGGGAGTTTGGCACATTTGGAAATGTTACATCACGTGAGTTTGGTAAGTGACGAAGAATACAGACAACTACGAAAGGCATTGATCGGTATTCATGCACGGGTGGAAAAGGGGGAGTTTGTGATAGGAGAAGGGGTTGAGGATGTACACTCGCAAATAGAATTGATGCTGGTGGAGGAATGTGGGGATGCGGGAAAAAAGATCCACACGGGACGTTCCCGGAACGATCAAATATTACTTGATTTGAAATTGTTTTCGCGAGAAGCGATTTTCGAGACATTGGAAAGCGTGGAACGCTTGTTCCGTTTGTTGATACAGCGGGCGGAGGAAAGCAAGGATATACTGATACCGGGATACACGCATTTGCAGGTAGCGATGCCCTCTTCATTCGGGTTGTGGTTCGGCGCTTATGCCGAATCGTTGGCAGATGATTTGTTGCTCTTGAAAGCGGCGTACGATATGGTAAATACCAATCCGCTCGGGTCGGGTGCAGGCTACGGTTCGTCGATAGCCTTGAACCGGAAAATGACAACCGGGTTGTTGGGATTCGCCGATCTGGCGTATAACGTCGTGTACGCTCAGATGCAAAGAGGAAAGATGGAAAAGAACGTGTTGTTCGGGTTGGCTGCCGTGGCGACAACTTTGGGGCGGCTGGCTGCCGATGTCTGTCTGTTTGCCTGTGGAAATTTCGGTTTTCTGCATCTGCCGGATAAATACACGACAGGCTCAAGCATTATGCCGCACAAGAAAAATCCGGATATATTCGAACTGATTCGGGCGAAGTGTAATCGCTTACAATCATTGCCAACCCAAATGGCAATGTTGTGCGGGAATCTCACCTCCGGTTATTTCCGGGATATGCAATTAACGAAGGAATTATATTTACCCGCGTTCCGTGAATTGAACGATTGTCTTTTTATGGCTCATCTCGTGCTGAAAGACATGGCGTTAAAACGGGATATACTGAAAGATCCCCGCTACGGGTATATTTTTTCCGTGGAAGATGTAAACGAAATGGTGATGGCGGGAGTACCTTTTCGGGAAGCCTATCGAAAAATAGGAATGCAAGTCCAACAGGGGGAGTATCACGCGGGGACGCGTGAGATTCATCACACGCACGAGGGGAGTATCGGGAATCTTTGTCTGAACAAAATAAAGGACAGGTTTGACGAAAGAATAGCCGCGTGGGATATTTCTGCCGTTCGGGAAGCTGAAAAACGCTTGTTGAAATTGTAGTCTTTTTCTACACTTTTTCCACATAATTCCCCATGGAATACATTCCACGGGGAATTGTAGTTTTATAGCATATCATTGATAATTAGATATCTGAGTGGCAGTGTTACCCTGTTTGCCGATATGGCATACAATTCTCTATTATAAGAGTAAAGGATTGAATGATAAAAAAGGAGGAATTATGGTAACGTACATATTTTTCATCGTGATGGCTATTTCGGGACTTTTACTACCGCACTTTTTAAGTGACCCCGAACATGAAGCGGAATAAAGAAAGCTGGTTGCACGAGCAACTCGATATACACAACTAAGAAGGAATGGACATGCGTCTAAGTTCGTCTGTTCAAAACAGGAACTTTGTCCATAAGTAGAAGATTGAAAGAGGGGAATTTAAAGGGCTTAATTATAGCCCTTTTTTTATGGCTGAGATTTCCATTTTTCCTAAATTGCGTTAAAAACTTTTTTCTTTAGTCGATTAAAACTATTTTCGTGTGTAAAATAATCGACGTATGGCAAAAATCTTAGTGGTTGATGATGATACGACTTTCTGTATCATGTTGAAGAATTGGTTAGGGAAACGGGGATTCGAGGTGGAGAATGCATTCTCGTACAAGGAAGCCGTGAAAAAATTGGACAAGGAAACGTTTGATCTTGTGCTGACGGATTTGCGTTTACCCGATAAGGACGGGATTGATTTGTTGCGGTTGATTAAAGAGAAAACACCCGAGACACAGGTGTTGCTAATGACAGGATACGCCGATATTCAGACAGCCGTGACGGCGATGAAGTTGGGGGCTTTTGATTACGTGGCAAAACCGGTTATCCCGGACGAAATTCTGAAGAAATTGCAGGAAGCGTTGAAGCTGGAAACGGAACCTGCCAAGCCGGTTCAGGCAAAAGTTAAAACAACGGCTTTCGCTTATATAAAAGGGGTAAGTGAGAGTGCTGATCAGCAGTACGAGTATATCCGTTTGGTGGGACCGACCATGATGACCGTTTTAATTAACGGCGAGAGCGGTACCGGTAAGGAATATATAGCCCGTCTGATTCACTTGACGAGTGCCCGGAAAGACGGGCCTTTCGTGGCAGTGGATTGCGGGGCTATCCCGAGAGATATTGCCACGAGCGAGCTTTTCGGACACGTGAAAGGTGCTTTTACGGGGGCAGCGTGTGATAAACAAGGATATTTTGTGACGGCATCCGGGGGAACGATTTTCCTCGATGAGATAGGTAATCTGCCTTATGACGTGCAGGTTCAATTGTTGCGTGCCCTTGAAGAACGCAAGGTACATCCCGTGGGAAGTAGTGTCGATGTGCCTTTTGACGTGCGTATTATTTCGGCTACAAACGAGAATTTGAAAGAAGCTGTTGCCGAAGGGCGTTTCCGGGAAGACTTATACCATCGTCTCAACGAGTTTTCCATCCAAGCTTTGCCGTTAAGAGAACGGAAAGAGGATATCATGGTATTTGCCAATCATTTCCTTGACAAGGCGAACGAAGAATTGGGTAAACAAGTGGCAGGATTTGATGATGAGGTGATGCGGATATTTAATACTTACGCTTGGCCCGGTAACCTTCGTGAATTGCGTAATATCGTGAAACGGGCAACCCTGCTTTGCCAAGGAAAATTAATCACTAAGATATGCTTGCCACCGGAATTATCACAAAAGCCTGTCGAACCGGAAAAGACGATGGGTACCCGCCGGGAGATGGAAATCGAATTAATAAAGGAAGCTCTGCAAAAGTGCAGGAATAACAAGAGCGAGGCTGCCCGGATGCTCCAAATCGACCGAAAAACCCTGTATAATAAGCTAAAAAACTATGGGTTGGAGGATTTATAGTTTGTAAAGTTTATAAGGTTTATAAAGTTCATAAAGTTAAAAAAATCAACGAGATATTATATCAACGGCAGCACAAGCTGCCGTTTTAATTTTGTCCGAAGGACACCCGTAACTTTATAAACTTTATGAACCTTATGAACTTTATAAACTCCGAAGCAACTGTATTACTTCATTCCCCGTTTGAACGACTTTTCTCACGGTTTCAGCTACCTGTGCTTCTTCCACTTGTTCGGGATCCATTCTCTCGAGGGAGAGTAATAGCGGTATAACTTGATTGATTGACAATTGTTTGAACATAGGCAGCATCTTGTGAGCGAGTTTCTTGACTTGTTCCATCTCGTGTTGCTGCACGTGTTCCTCAAGATGTTGGAAATTCTGGACACAATCCGAAACGAAGGATTGAATGATCTGGTTTGCGGCATCCTTATCATTGTCGGCGAAGACCATGATCATACTTAGGTCAAAAGGTGCGTTCGTGTCATGGTCTTCACCCGCGGGTGGAGCTATTTTGATGTCCCAGTCCAATAACTCGTTTACCTTGGTGTAAAGTTGTTCCGGGGTAAACGGTTTATTCAGGTAGGCAGAGAACCCGGCATCAAGGTACTCCTGCTCCTGCATGTCAGCTCGTGCCGACAGCGCGATGACAGGAAGGTCTTTTATCTTTTCCGATGCTGACTGTCTGATCTGTTTCACCAGTTCGAACCCGTCCATATCAGGCATCTGTATATCCGAGAGAACAAGGTCGTAATTCCCTTTTTCGAGTATGGACAGCGCTTCAAGAGGATGGGTGCACGTGTCGCTGCTAATACCTACTTTACGCAAAAATTCCGAATTGACGGTAAGCTGTAATTCATCATCATCCACGAGGAAGGCTTTTGTTCCCTCGTGCATAACGGGAGCGATTTGTCCCGGTTCTGTCGCGGCTGTTTCTTGCATGGGCGCTTTCACGAGAGGAAGTTTCACGGTGAATGTGCTTCCTTCCCTCTTTTTACTGTTGAGGGAGAGTTCTCCTCCTAACAGGTGTACGAGTTGCATCGTGATCGTGAGTCCCAATCCGGTTCCTTCCGCGCCGTTATTGTGCTGTGGTGTAAGTCGGGTAAATTCCTTGAAAATAAGTTCCTGTTCTTCTTCCGTCATGCCGGGACCGGAGTCTTTGATAACGATCATCAGTTGCTCGTTGTTGGTTCCGGGGCTAAAGGCGGAGAGCGAAATCTTACCTTTTTGAGTGTATTTGATGGCGTTGGAGAGGATATTCACCACGATCTGCCTTACTTTCATGGGATCGCCCAAGAAATGTTCGTTCAGCGCGTTGCTGATATCACTCCTTAATTCTAATCCTTTTTCTCCGGCCAAGGGCAGAAAACTGTCTGCAATCTCTTGCAGGAGGCGACCGGGAGTGTACGGAACGGTATTAATCTCCATTTTGTTGGCTTCCAACTTGGAGAAATCCAGTAGGTTATTAGCCAGATGCAATATATGCTCGGCAGAGCCTTTCATGTTCCGGAGGAAATAATATTGGCGTTCCTCCAAGGGTGTATTGCTCAGTAATTCAATATACCCGATAATAGAACTTAGGGGTGATTTTATATCATGCGTAACGGTAAGCATCAACTTTTCCCGGTTGTGCAACAAACGTTCCGTGTAAGCGTTGGCGGCTTCCAGTTCCCGCCTGTATCGTTGGCTTTGGCTGATGTCATTGATGATAAGAATAACAAAAAACACCACCAGCAGGCAGGCTATGATTGCCACCCACGAGAGCGTTTGGGTAAGCTGTTCGGTGGTTGTTTGCTGCTGTTCCAAACGGATACGGGTATGCTCGATTTCCTCTTTTTCGAGGGCTTTTAATATGCGTTTCAAACGTTCCGTGATCTTTTGTCCGCTCTGTATGACAATCTTTTCCCGCTTGTAAATCTCTGCATCGATTTCTTCTTTCTCTTGCTGGTATTGACTCCACGAATCGCGGATCACGTTCATGAGTGAATCCGTGTTATTGGATATCCCGACCGTGTCCGCAAAATAGTGGTAGGTCGTGTCCACTCTTAAAATGGAATCCCTTTTAGTACGGATGCCGAGCCACCCTTTCTTTTCTTTAATAATCTTACTGCTATCCACTGTCGCGACAATCCGATGTTTGATTTCAGGTTCTTTGCCGATAGAGTCTTTCAGAAATTCAATCTTTTCAACTGTCTTATTGTAAAAATCCTCCGGGATAGCGTATTTTTTGACATAGAGTAAATCTTTCAAATTCTGTATCCGGTCGCTCAAAAGCGCATGAACCGTGTCGATCCGCATGTTTTGTTCCTCGCTCATGGACAGGTATTTCAAGGTATCCATATTATACCGGATATCTTGAATCAATTGCATATACCTGTTGAAATTCTTTTCCGAACCGGTTTGGGAAAAAGACAATCCGGTATTCTCTGCCTCGTATAGTTTTGTCAGCGTATTGCCGATGATGAATAATTTCTGTTGCATGACAATCTCGTCATTCCCTTTCTCCGTGAGAGCTATCGTCTGCTTGTAAATAAAAATGATGGCAATAGCACCGAGAAGGAGTATCAGAATATACCCCGTGATCAGTTTGAATTTGGTAAATTTAAACGGTCTTTGCATAACTATCAGTTTGTACAAAGGTATAAAAACTCCCGATAATCCGAATCGGTAATACAGGGCAAATGCGTTAAAAACGCTTCTCGCTCGGTTCATAAAGTTGAGCTTTTCAGCTCCTAAAGTTTATAAAGTTCATAAAGTACTGTGCGTTCTTCGGACAAGGTTTACCGGCAGCCATGCTGCCGTGGACAAAGCGCCCGCCAGAGTCCATAAACCTTATGAACTTTATGGACTTTATAAACTTTTGATGCGTTTGCCCTGATCAGTAATACGGGTATATATATCCGTAATTCGTATAACGAACGGTTTATCGTTTCCCCTTATTTTTGTATTGTCGAATAAACGAGATACAATATAATAATCACAAAAATAGAATAGTATGAGCAAGAAATGTTATTTATTCATGTTAGCGGCGGTATTCACCGGCGTCGGATTGGAAGCACAGCCTTCAGCGGAAAAGAAAAAAGTACTGGTCGTGTATTTTTCCCATAGCGGGAATACCAAAGAAGTGGCGAACCAGATAAAAGAAGCCACGGGAGCCGATGTTTTTGAAATCGTGCCGGAGAAAGCCTATCCGACCAACTATCAGGCGGTAGTCGATCAGGCAAAGAAAGAGATCGCGGAAGGACATAAACCTGCAATAAAGGGAAAGATCGAAAATATCGAGCAGTACGATACCATATTCGTGGGCTCGCCTTGCTGGTGGGCGACGATTGCCCCTCCCGTGTCAACATTCTTGTCCGGGTATGATTTATCGGGGAAAACAATCATCCCGTTTATGACACACGAGGGTAGCCGCATGGGACATACGGGTGACGATATCAAGAAACTTTGCCCGAAATCAAAGGTACTGGACGGCTTCCCGGTACGAGGCAGCCAAGTGAAGAAAGCGAAAGAGGATATATTGAAATGGTTGCGGGAGATTAAGATAATCCGGTGAATAAAAAATGTGTGTCAGTTCTGACACACATTTTTTATGTGATCCCCACGGGACTCGAACCCATATCAAAGGAACCGGAATCCTTCATTCTATCCATTGAACTAGGGGACCATTGTTTTATCCGAGTGCAAAGCTAATCAATTTTTTAAAAAAAGGGAGCGTTTGCCCCCTTTTTTTAAATTATAATTGATAAAATTATTATACTTTCTTCCGTGTCGCGTAGCTGATACGAAGTGAATTCGCTTTACGTAGTTCTTGCTTCACGTCGGTAACAATACCCATCTTTGTAAATTGATCAACTTTCAAGTTGTTGGTAATCATGTTGCGCTCTTCCTCCTTACGAGTTTCCTGCTCGGCGATCACGAAGGCACTGATTTCATGTAATCCGGCAAGTTTGTCATTTAACTGGATACGCGGTTCACTACCGTATACCCCGACAAACTGATCTTTCGGTTTCCCGATATAGATGTTACTAACCAAGGATTTCTTTTCCAGTTTCGAAACTTGTCTTGCCTCGGGCATACCGTTGTTGACCATAAGAGTAACCTCGCGCATCGTTGTACTTACCATGAAGAAGAATAACAACATGAAAACGATGTCAGGTAAAGATGCCGTTGAAATTGCCGGTACATCTTTCGAGCCTTCTTTTCTGAATTTAGCCATTATTTACCTCCTCCTTTCTGTCCAACATTTTTAGGTTCAGCCTCGGAAATAGCCGTCGGGATGTATTTTCTTACCGCATCCATCTGCTCTTCCGTGAGTTCACTATACTTCTTTCCCCACTTTTCCATGGCCTTCATATCTCTTACTTCATCGTAGGCAGCCGTCAATTCATCCTGAACGGCGATATACATTTTGTAAGATGTACCGCGGTCACTTTGCAGGGAAACAATACCATTCGAGATCTCGACTTGCCCGAAGAAAGGAATCTCCTTGAGTTTCTTGCTCGGTAGGTCTGGTTTATTATCCTTGTTCAGGATAAACTCTATCGTTTTTGCCTTCAACTGGGAAACGTCCATCATCTCGGAATTTACAGCCAACATGTCATCCTTGTTTACCATCACCTGTAAAACGTTACGTTTGGCAACGGGAGGAATCTGTACTTTATCCTCGGGTGGCATGGGCGGTAACCGTCTGAACAAACCGGAATCGACGTCCATTGTTGTTGATACCAAGAAGAAGATCAACAACAAGAATGCGATGTCCGCCGTTGAAGTGGCATTAATTTCCGGTGTCTTTTTTCTTGCCATAATAATTATCTAAATCGTCTGATAATTTCAGTTACAATAATTGCTAATACGGCTCCTATTCCCAAGAAATACATGGTAAATAGCATCGTGTCGGCAAATTTCAAAGTGCCTTCCACGTTGTCCGGTCCATCGTATCCCGGAAGATTCATGATCGTTCCGTCTGACATGGAATAAGCGATTAAAACGAGTAAACATACTCCGACGAGCGCGATCAGCGTTTTAACTGCCTGTTTCGGGTTGGTCAACAGGCGACCAATCGGGAATACTAAAGCAGCAAGGGCTGTCAACCCGAACAATATATATGCCCACCATATTAATTGGTCTGTGTATACAGGCGTGCTATATTGGGCGTTCGGAAGCTCTCCCCCGAAGAAAAATAACCCAACTAACACCACTGTAATGGCAAACATTGCAATGGTTAGGATATTTAATAACTTGGTTACTTTAAGCATGGTTTAGTGTTTTTGATTGTACTTTACAAGGATATCTAACAAGGTTACGGATGCATCTTCCATATCGTTTACGATACTTTCAACTTTTGCAACACAGTAGTTGTAGAATACCTGAAGAATCATGGCAACGATCAAACCGGCAACGGTCGTGATCAATGCAACCTTGATACCTCCCGCAACCAATGACGGTTGGATATCACCTGCTGCCTGAATCTTATCGAAGGCGTCGATCATACCGATAACTGTTCCCAAGAATCCCAACATCGGGGCCAAAGCGATAAACAAAGCGATCCAAGACATTCCTTTTTCCAAAAGTCCCATTTGAACGGAACCGTAAGAAACAACAGATTTCTCTACCATTTCGATTCCTTGGTCATAACGGGATAGTCCTTGATAGAAAATACTTGCGATAGGACCTCTGGTCGTGCGGCATACTTCTTTCGCTGCTTCAACACCACCGTTTTCCAAAGCGTCTTCTACACTCGCGATTAATTTCTTGCTATTAGTAGCTGCCAAGTTCAAGTAGATAACTCTCTCGATAGCGATAGCCAAACCAAAGATCAAAGCCAAGATAACGAAGCTCATGAACATGGCACCACCCTCGATGAATTTTTGTTTTACAACGGCGTGGAAAGAAGAACTTTCGATGGCGTCTTCATCTTCCAGAACGGTCGGGTCTGTTGTAGTTTCTTCGTCTTGATAAGTTTCTGTGGTCTCTGTTTGAGTCATTTCATCCTCTTGAGCCATTAGCATAGATGATGCTCCAATAGTAAGCATTCCTAAAACTGCTATTAGTGCAAATAATTTTCTCATGATCAATTTAACTGATTTTTAGTTTATTAATAATTAAATTTTAACTCTATATTTTGTTTTAAGCTGTTATATTTTTCAATTTGCACCACCTTGAGTCCAAATCGGGCACCAAGGTATAAAAAAAACGTTAAAAGCCAATATATTTGGGTGATATTTCTCCCTTCAAGGCGTTATTTAAATATTTTTTCACTTCGTTAGGGTCTTTATATTTGCCCAGCACGTACATCATTTTACACGCTGCCGCTTCCGTCGTGATGTCATGTCCGCTGATAACTCCGGCATTAAGTAGCTCTCTACTTGTTTCATACTTACCCATTTCCACGCTTCCGCCTTGGCATTGGGTAACATTATATATAAAGATACCTTTCGACAGGGCATCCTTTACTTTGTTAAGAAAAACTTTATTTGTCGGGGCATTCCCGGAACCGTAAGTTTCGAGTATGATTCCTTTTAATCCCGGGATACCCGTTACGGCGTCGATCACCTCCGGACGCATACCCGGGAATATTTTCAATATGGCGATATTCGTGTCCACGTCACAGAATGCCTCCACCGGTTCCACCCTCGGCGTGTAATCGATCGCGCTGTAATCGTAATGGATATGAATACCTATGCTCGCTAAAGGGGGATAATTGAATGACTGGAATGCGTCGAAGCTCTCGGCGTTTATCTTGGTCGTCCGGTTTCCCCTGAATAATTTAGCCCCGAACAGGATACTCACTTCCGGTACGATAGCTTTTTCTTGGTCATAAGCCGCCGCGATCTCGATGGCGGCGATCAGATTTTCTTTCCCGTCCGTGCGAATTTTCCCGATCGGCAATTGCGATCCGGTAAACACGACCGGTTTCGTCAGGTTGTTCAGCATGAAACTCAATGCCGCTGCCGAGTATGCCATCGTGTCCGTTCCGTGCAGGATCACGAATCCCCGGTAATCGTCGTAATTCTTCAGAATGATCTCGCACAGATCTTTCCACAGCTTTGGTTGCAGATCCGAGGAGTCGATGATTTCCGGTAATGTATAACTATCGATCGTGAAGCCGAATTCTTTGATTTCGGGAACTTCACAGGCAATCTGGTCGAAATTGAACGGGCATAACGCCCCTGTTTCGGGATCGTTCACCATCCCGATGGTTCCGCCAGTATATATAATCAACACGGGTTTTGTCATAAATCAAAATTTATTATCCACGCTTTTGCTATGCAAATTAAATAAATTCATCGCATTATTCGTTGTTATTTCCTGTAATTTTTTCGTGTCAATACCTCTAATTTCAGCAATTTTAGTGGCTATATACGGAATATAACTACTTTCATTCCGTTTTCCCCGGAAAGGGACAGGCGCGAGGTAGGGTGCGTCCGTTTCGAGAACAAGGTGTTCCGTTTCTATTTTGCCGACGACTTCGGCCATAGAAGATTTCTTGAAGGTGACGACCCCGCCGATACCTAACCGGAACCCGAGATCTATTGCCCGTCGGGCGTCTTCCTCGTTGCCGGGGAAACAATGGAGTATCCCTTTCATATTATAATGTTGCTTTTTCAACACGGCGAAAATTTCCGGCAAGGATTCCCTTGAATGAATCACCACGGGAAGATCCATTTCATGGGCGATATGCAGTTGCCGTTCAAAAACGACGATTTGCTCCTTGTAATAAGTTTTGTCCCAGTAGAGGTCAATCCCGCACTCCCCGATGCCGTATATCGTCGTTTGCCCGAGAAGTTTCTCGAAGGCTTTCATCTCTTCCCGGTACGAGGCGTTGACCGAGGTAGGGTGGACTCCCAGCAACGGGAACAGGTTATCCGGGTATTGCCCGGCAAGTGCCAACATGGATTGTCGTGTAGATCGATCTATATCTGGTAAAATGATATACCGGACGTCAGCTTCAAAAGCCCGTCGCACGGTTTCATCCCGGTCATTGTCAAATTCTTCCGCGTAAATGTGCGAATGAGTATCTATGTACATGTTTTCTTTATCTTGCGGGACAAATATAGGGAATAATTCGGGGGAATGCAAAGGTTTCCGGTTGTAGGTATTCTTCACGGGTTTTACATACATCTTGTTTCTACTCATAACATATATGAATCAAGTATTATTTCCGTATGAATTCCGGTGTAGTAGTACTTGAAAAGTTATTTAAAACCTTTTAGTAAGCTATTAAAACGCTATTATAGTATAGGGTTTTAATAGCGTTTTAATAGGGAACTAATAGCGTTTTATACGGAAATGAACCGGAATTCATACGGAAGTGTAGTTGAATTATTATATGTTATCAGTTTGATTTTTAGAGGAATTGATTGAATCATGCTGAAAATTGAAAACAGCCTCGTGTGATTGAAATTTTAGATAGCCTGTTTTGTTTTAAAACAACCTCTAATGTTGGAATATTGATTTTGTTCTTGATTTTTTTTGTAAAACGGAATAATTTCCCGATTTTTTATAATTTTGTGTTTGGTTCATTCCGTAAACAGGCTAGAATGGGATTATCTATTGAAAAAATCAGGCAGGGTGACGAACAGGCTTTCAAGGAGTTGTTCGACGAGTACTATCAGGCTTTGTGCGTGTTCGCCACGACTTACTTGAAGGATGACACTTTGGCCGCTGATATCGTGCAGGAGAGTTTCGTGAAGTTTTGGAAGCGTCGTGCGGATTTTAATGATACCTTTAATATAAAGTCTTTTCTTTACACGATCGTGCGCAATCACTGTCTGAATTCGATACGGGATAATAAATTGAAACGGGAAGATTTGTCTGTCGTGATGTCGGAGGAATTTTACACGGAAACATTGATCGAGGAAGAAGCGTACAGGATTTTCTACGAGGCAGTGAACGCGTTGCCCCCGCAAACACGTCAAGTCATACAGTTGTCCTTGGACGGTTTGAAAAATTCAGAGATCGCCGAACGTTTAGGTGTTGCCGAGAGTTCCGTGCACACGTTGAAAAAAATTGCTTACAAGAAACTGCGTGTGATGCTGAAAGATTATTATTACTTGGTATTTATGTTTCTTCATTGATTTTTCAGGAGTGTAAGTATTTGTAAATCTGTGTGCTTTGTTCTACTTGAAAAAATAAATGGAATAAAATGAATTTTCCGTTCCCCATAAAAATTGATTTTCGTGTTATATATTAAAACGATTGTAATGACAGACGGTTTTATAGAGGAAAAATTTATTAATGATGAAGCAAGAGAAAAATAAAGTGGAGTATGATCCTTTTGTTATCGCTCAGTGGATCGCGGCCTCGTTGACGGGGGAATTGTCGGGGGAGGAGGAACGGAAGCTGGCGGCATGGCGGGAGAGTTCGGCTAAACACGAACGCTTATACGGGCGGTTGTTGAACGAGGAGAACCGGAGGTGGAAAAAGCAGCAGTTCGATTCGTTTGACAAGGAGAGCGGCTGGAAGGGATACAAGGAAAAAGGGAGTCGGGAGAGAAGGATTTCCCGCGGATGGATACGCTTTGCGCGTTACGTAGCCGTGTTACTGGTACCCTTGTGCGTGGCGCTGTATCTGTGGAAAGGACAGACGGAAGATAAGTCCGTGTTACCGGTAATGGCGAGCCACACGATTGAACCGGGAGGGGCGAAAGCTTCATTGATTTTGTCCACCGGGGACGTTGTCGATTTGGCAGCAACTTCCGGTGCCATCCGGGTAAACGATGGAATGGTTATACAGAATTGCGGAAATATGCTTTCTTATCAAGACACGGCAGGGAAGGTTCCGACGGATAGTTTGATGTATAACGTGGTAACGGTACCGAAAGGCGGGGAATATCAACTGGTGTTGAGTGACGGAACGCAGGTGTACTTGAATTCGATGACTCGGATTCGTTATCCCGTCCGTTTTACCGGGGATACCCGTGACGTGGAACTGGAAGGGGAGGCTTATTTTGAGGTGGCACGGAACGAGGGGAAGCCATTTGTCGTGAGGACGGCGTGTTATGATGTAACCGTGTTGGGAACGCAGTTTAATGTAGCCGCTTACCGGAATGATAACATGACGAGCACGACGCTGGTGCAGGGGGCTGTCGAGGTTTCCGGCAAGGGTATTACCGAGGCGAGAAGGTTGCGGGTGGATGAACGTTTCGTGCTGGATAAGGTGACGGGTAAAGTGACGGTGGAAAAGGTGGACGTGAGTTATGACACGGCGTGGAAAGACGGGAAATTTCGCTTTCGGGACGTGCGTTTGGAGGATATCATGCGGGATGTCGAACGCTGGTATGACGTGACGGTCGAGTATGACGGTGACGAGGTGAAAGATTTCCGGTTCGGTTTTAACATGAGCCGCCACGAGACGATAGAGCCTTTGTTGCGAATTTTCGAGTTGAACGGTAAGGTAGAAATAGAGAGAAATGGAAACATATTAAAGGTTAAACGCGGCAGATAAAAATGGCAGGAAATGCCGGTAACATTTCCTGCCGAAATTATCACCGTTGAGACAGAGATAATTATTAATGCAATTAGTGAACAAATTTATGGAAAAAAAAGCAATTTTTCTCAGAGAAAACCTCGGGAAATTTAAAAAGCTATGGCTTATGACGAAGTTTACACTATTATTTGTTCTTTTGGGATTATTGAGCACGAATGCGTCGGTGTATTCCCAAACGGGGCAACAGATTACTCTTTCGATGAAGGATTCTTATTTGAAAGATGTGCTATGGGCGATAGAGCGCCAGACTACTTTTGTTTTCATGTATAACCAGGAGGACTTGGATAAGGTCGGGAAGGTTAGCGTGAATGTCAAAGCTTCCGGTATCGAGGAGATATTGAAAGCGTGTTTGAAGGGCACGGGGTTGACTTACGTGATCGAGGAGGCGGTGATCGTGCTGAAACCCATGAAGGAGGACGAGAAGAAAAAGGAAATCCGTATTGCAGGACGGGTGACGGACGAGGCAAAACAACCTTTACCGGGGGTGACGGTTCGGATCAAGGGAACCGGGCTTGGTACTGCCACGAATGCCGAGGGGCGCTATTCGTTGGCATTGCCGGAGATGAAGGAAGTGGTGTTGGTTTACACGTTCGTGGGAATGGTTACCCAAGAGGTGAAGTACGTGGGTAAGGACACGATCAACGTGGTGATGAAGGAGGATAAGGTGAAGATGGACGAGGTGGTGGTGACCGGTTACATGAACGTGCGTAAGGAGAGTTTTACCGGGAATGCTACGACGGTGAATAAGGACCAGTTGTTGAAGACGAATAACAAGAACGTGATTGCTGCTTTGCAGGCGTTTGATCCTTCCTTTCGGATTAAGGAGAATAAGCTTTTCGGTTCAGACCCGAACTCGTTGCCCGAGTTCACGATTCGCGGGGAAGGGAGTATCGGTATGAATCGCGGCTTGGAGATGGAGAAGGCTAGACGTTCACAGAGAACGAGTTTGAAGGATAACCCGAATTTGCCGATTTTTATTTTGGATGGTTTTGAGGTGTCCGTGCAGAAGATTTATGACATGGATATTAACCGTATCGAGAGTATGACGATTTTGAAAGATGCTGCCGCCACGGCGATGTACGGTTCTCGTGCGGCTAACGGTGTGGTTGTGGTGACGACGGTTGCGCCTAAGCCGGGAGAGTTGCGGGTAATGTATAATTTTAATGCCGGGGCGGAGTTTCCTGATTTGTCCGATTATAATTTGTGTAATGCTTGGGAGAAGGTGGAAGTGGAACGGTTGTCCGGAAAGTATATTTCAGAGGATGGAGATCCCGGTGTACAATTGATAAAAGATATCGCGTATAATGATTTGGTGAATGAGGTACGGAGGGGCGTGGAAACCGACTGGTTGGCTCAGCCGTTGCATAACGTGTTCAATCATTCGCATAGTTTAAATGTTTCCGGTGGTGTGGAGAGTATTCGTTACAGTTTGGATTTGAATTACGGGACGCATAACGGGGCTATGATCGATTCGTACCGGGATAACATGGGTGTGGGTTTGAATTTGGATTATCGGCACAAATCGTGGTTACAGGTGATGAATTCTGTTACTTTTAATGTGACGAAGGCTTCGGATTCTCCATACGGTTCTTTTGATTTGTATGCAAAGTTGCAGCCTTACTGGGCTCCTTACTCGAATGACGGTGAGCTGTTGGAAACGTTGAAAGACGGGAAGACTGTCAACCCGCTTTATCGGGCTAAAATGTTGGGCAGTTACGCGGGAAAGATGAAATTGAATGATTTGACCGATAATTTTAGTGTGAATATTTATTTTTCAGAGGGGTTTTCGTTTAAGGGACAGCTTTCTGTAACCAAGACCGATTCGGAGACGGAGAGTTTCTCGGATCCGAAAGACCCTGCGTATAGCTCGACTTCCACGAGAGAAAGAGGTGCTTTGACAACGATTTCCGATAAATCTTTTACATGGAACACGAATGCGATGTTTTATTTCAATAAATCGCTAGGAGATCATTTTATAAATGCCACGGCGGGTTTGAATATTCAGGAGTCGCATAATAAAACGACAACATTGGAGTATCAAGGATTCCAGTTGAGTAATTTGCATTCGCCGACATACGCTGCGGAACAAACTCGAAAGGCTGATGTTTCTTCTGATAAAAGTCGTTTGTTGGGAATTTTAGCTTCTGTTAATTACTCGTTTAATAATGTTTATTTGTTTGATGCTTCTTTCCGTATGGATGGTTCTTCTAAATTCGGGAAAGATAAGCGTTTCGCACCTTTCTGGTCTGTCGGTGCTGGGGTGAATGTGCATAATTATTCATGGTTGAAGGATCATTGGTTGGTGAGTACTTTGCGGTTACGGGGTACGTATGGAGTGACGGGTAATGTGAATTTCCCGGCGTATGCCGCTATTTCCACGTATCAGACTTCGGATAAGTGGTATTATAATACACCGTCGAATACGTTGATAGCGTTGGGAAATCCTAAGTTGACTTGGGAGAAAACGCACACGGTGGATGCCGGTATCAATTTGGGATTTTTTAATGACCGTTATGTTTTGGAGGGAACCTATTATAGGAAAGAGACGAAAAATCAATTGGAACAGTTGACAATTCGTTCTTCATCCGGGTTCTCCAGTTTTTACACGAATGCGGGTTCTATCCTTAATAAGGGGTTTGAGTTGAAGTTGAATGCCACGGTGTTGCAAAGCAAAGATTGGACGGTGGCGCTGAATGCCACGTTGGCATCGAACACGAATAAGATTACGAAGTTGGGGCAGGAGGCAGAGAGATATAATCAAAATATCCAAGATTTCCATAATGGGAAAAAACAAGAAAGTGAGGAGAATATGAGTGCCGAGGATAGAGAGGCGTATGGCGAGTTGCTTTATATCCCGTTGACTCAATATTACGTGGGGGCGTCGACGACGGCTATTTATGCGGTGCCTTCTTATGGAATTGACCCGTCTAATGGTAAGGAGTTGTTCCGGAAACGCAACGGACAGAGTACTTACGTGTGGGATGCCGCCGACGAGATTGTAGTGGGTGACAGGAGCCCGGATGCACAGGGTTCTTTTGGTATCAATATCGCGTGGAAAGGGTTTTACGTGAACACGACGTTCTTGTATCAATGGGGTGCTCAAGATTATAATGAAACGCTCAAGAATAAGGTGGAAGAGGCTGATATCGACGGGAGTAACGTGGATAGGAGGGTGTTGACACAACGTTGGATTAAGCCGGGAGATATCGCACCTTTCTTTGATTTGGCAAGGAAGCAAAAAACACAACCGACTTCTCGTTTCGTACAGGATAATAACTACTTGGCATTTAGCGGTATCTCTTGCGGATATGATTTTAGCCAAGAGTTGATTCGCAAATACCGTTTGACTTCGTTGGGTTTGCGGTTCAACATGAATGATGTGTGCCGTTGGTCTTCTATAAAGCAGGAACGGGGAACGAGTTATCCTTACGCTAAAAATTACAGCTTTACGTTGACACTTGGTTTTTAAAATATTTAATGATTTAGGATATGAAGATATATTTACAAATGATGTTTTTGTTGTCCTTGCTTTCGTTTGGTTCGTGTAAGGATTGGTTGGATTTGCAGCCGGAAGGACAGGCAACTAGCGAAGAGTTGTTCGCCACGGGCGACGGTTATCGTTCCGTTTTGGCAGGGATTTACGAGGCTATGGCGTCTAAGAATTTGTACGGGGTGGAATTGCAATTCGGGCTTGTCGATTGTATTTCACGGCAGTACACGTGGGATTGGAAATACGGGGAACAAGGTACCAATATGTATAAACTGGCTCGGAATTTTGATTATTATCATGCCGATTTGAGGCCCACGATTAACGCTATCTGGAAGGATGGATTCAACGTGGTGGCTAACGCGAATAATTTGATTCAGAATCTGGAGGATGTGTCCCCGGATTTGTTCGCGGGGGGAGAGCCGGAGCGTAAGATGATTTTGGGAGAAGCGTACGCTTGTAGGGCTTTGATGCATTTCGATTTGTTGCGCCTTTTTGCTCCTGCTTTGATTCATGATGATGGGGAACAACGGGTGCCGTACGTGGAGGAGTATCCTAATATTCAGCCGAATGGAATTGGGGTGAAGCCTTTTATGGAGAAGGTGATCCGGGATTTGAATAAGGCTCGCGAGTTGACGATCGAGTTTGATACCACGGCTTTGGGGATGAGTATGAGTGCTTCCGGAAAAACTCGTTTCTATGGAGAGTTGGAATATGGAATGGAAGGATACCAAAAGGAAAATACTATAGACGGTTTTTACTTGGGACGAGGGTATCGTTTGAGTTATTACGCGATTACGGCTTTGTTGGCAAGGGCATACCAGTACGCGGGTATGCAGGAGGAGGCTTTCCATATGGCAGAGGCGGTGATGAAATTTAAAGCAACGGGACCTTCGGGTAATTCTTATGATATGTTTTCCAGAGATGATTTTAACGGGGTTCGAGGGAGTAATTACGAGGAAAAGAATGATTTAAAGAATGTATCCGGTTTGATTTTTGCCATTTATAATGAAGAGGCATATAATGATTATGGTCTGGCAAATTTTTTCCAGAAAAAAACGAATGGGATGAATCAAGGGAATTGGTTGATG
The DNA here is from genome assembly GCF_022132345.1 of Butyricimonas sp. DFI.6.44. NCBI lineage: Bacteria > Pseudomonadati > Bacteroidota > Bacteroidia > Bacteroidales > Odoribacteraceae > Butyricimonas > Butyricimonas sp. DFI.6.44. The sequence continues at coordinate 50,945 of NZ_JAKNJD010000006.1, forward strand.
CTTGATTTGGAAAAACAAAAGATATTCCAAAGACCGGACGGGAATATGGATGAGGCACAGATGGATATTCGTTCTAAGTGTTTGCTTTATAAACCGGAAGATCATAGTATTTGGGGAGATTATAAGATTTCTGCAAAATGGTATTGTAGTGATGATGCGACGACACGTCAAAAGAATGTGCAGATTTTACCGGTAATTCGGGCAACAGAGATGCGTTATATCATGGCGGAATATTATGCCAGAAATCAACGTATGGAGGAGGCTTACAAGATATTGAATGATATTCGTCGGGATCGTTCGGATTACGCGGAAGTGCCGGGTGAGGGTGGAAATATGGAGTGGAAGACGATGGAAGATTTGCCCGTGGCTCAGAATTATGAAGGGTTCCAACGGGATTTGATTCGTGATGCGCAGCGGGAGTGGATTTCCGAAGGTCAGCTATTTTATTTGTATAAGCGCCTGGGGGCAAAGATTTATTTTAAAGAGGACGAGATTCGGGAATTGAACAAGTCCGAGTATATGTTGCCTGTGCCGGATGACCAGAGTATGTAATCGATAAATTGAATGAGTATGAAAAAGATATTATTGTTTGCTATTTGTGTAGTCACATTTTGGGCTTGTTCCGAGCAGGATATTAAGCCGTTCGGGGGACGTCATGAAGTTTATTTTTATAAGTTTTTTATGGACGAGAAGGCTCCCGGTACAGCTAAAGCGGATTCGACGGATGTAACTTTCTTTTTTGCCAAGCCAACGGATGAGTACGTGATGGCAGATGTGGTTGTGGCGTTGGCTGGAAGACCTATAACGGAGGATCTACATTTCGGGTTGAAGGTGGTGGACGAGATGACAACTGCAACCCCGAATGAATACGTCTTGGAAGATGTGTACACGTTTCGGGCTCGTCCTATTTCGGAGGATGCGGAATTGATTTTGGACACGATACAGATTCGAATGAACAAGAGTTCCCGATTGGATGAGTTGGAGGAAGGGATTCGGTTGACGGTACAAATTGTGCCGACGGACGAGGTGCAGGTCGGGCAATTCGAGCGGTCTCGGGCGGTGATTCACTTAACAAAGGATGCCGTGCGTCCCGTGTGGTGGACGCGGGAGGTAGAAGCCGGATTGTTGGGTCCCTATTCCTCGTTGAAGTATAAGACGTTTTTGGAAAATGTACCGGGGGCGTATGATATGGATGGTGACATGATAAAGAATTATCCGGACGAGGCAATCAAGTTGACGAAAGCGTTTAAACAATATTTGGCTGAAAATCCGATATATGACGAGGAGAATTACGAGTGGATGGCAGTGGAAGTTTAATCAATAAATGAAGATGTATTATGAAATATATAAGGTTGTATTTTGTATTATTGATGTTCGGTTTATTAGCCGGATGTTTTGAAGACGAGGGAAATTATGATTACGTGGAAATCAATCCTCCGACATGGGAACAGGAGTTCAATGATCGTACGCCTAAAAATATATACGGGTATGCCGGAAAGGGCGAGGTGATGAAGTTCACGGGAAGTAGTATGTTTAGATGGGAAGGGGATTCCGTGGCTCGTGCCGAGGAGGTGCGTTACGAGTGGAAGATTGGAGATGTGGTTATTAGTGAAGAGTTGGATTTTGAGATACCGACGGATGAGTTGGTTGAAAAAATAGATTTGAAACGTTATAGTAATAGTCAAGGGGAGTGGGGGACGTTTAATATTATTGAGAAAAAGACGGGAATTGTTTTTCCAGCTCGGCTTTACGTGTGGATTTATTCGACGTTTGCTCCGGATGACTGGTTTCTTCTGTCGGAAAATGGTAAAAACGCTAAACTTTCAGTTGTTCGTTTGCGTGTTGTAGAGGAGAAGGGGCAAAAGGTTATCAAGTACGAGTTTAGGGATGATGCCTATAAGGATATTAATGGACACGAGATTCCGGGTAGCCCGCTTGATCTGGTGATGGAGACTTCCCGGGATGTGAGTGCCAGTGGTGCGTGCGTGATACTGACCGATCAGGTTGCCTACGAGGTGAATATGCAGAATCTCGAGAAGGTGAGTGAGGTGAAGGATCAATTTTTGGACGGGACACCTGCGGATTTTAACATTATAGCCATGAAGGAAAAGGCTCCGCAGAGTCCTAGTTTCGGGGAAGGTTCGGCTTCTTTTGTTGCCACGAAAGACGGGCGTTTGTTTACCAGAATGAGGTCTGCAAATTATTTGACAGGTAAGTATTTGACGGAGCCTTATTATATTGACGCCAAAGGGTATAAGATTTCGAAAATTGGTCATACTCTGTATGGTGGAATCATACCTTGTTATGATGAAAAGAACCGGAGAGTGGTGATGGCAACGACGTGGAGGGAAGATATTCCAGGAGAAACTATGGGAGAAGGAACGTCAGTTTATAAGACAAGAGTTTTGCCTTTAGACAATAGTTACTCGGTGCCCGTTGATGGCTTTCCTGAAGGTACTGAAATGTTGCATCTTTCAACTAAGAATCATATTAGTTGGGGATATGGCGGAACAAAAGCACTTTTTTCTGTGTATTATAATGACCCGACAATGGATAAAGATCAAACTTTAGTGGGGGATTTTTCTTTTGAAAATAGAACTGGTTCGATTACGTATACATCATTTGAGCGTTGGTTTTATTTGCCAGTGAAATTGGATGCTTCTTCGATTATTCTTACCAGTGGAACATTGCGTAGTAATAGTGAAACGGCAAATGCTGCTAAATATCGGGATTTTTACACGGTAGGGGATAAATTGTATTACGTGCAGCGAGGAACAGACTGGAGCGATAAGACGGTGAGATTCCTTGAATTTAATGCCTCGTTCCCTTCTAAGGTTACGGCGTTAGCTTACGCTTTTGCTTCATTGGATCAAATATGGGTAGGATGTGAAGACGGAAGTATGTTTGCTTATGATATAAGGAATATTAATTCGCCGAAGTTAGTGTTCGAGAAAAATCTTGGAGGTAAGGTGGTTTCCATGAAGCAGATTGGATGGCATACTAGTAATGAAGATTGGTATTAATAGTGTCAAGATGAGCCGGGATTTGTAGGTTGTATAGATAAAATTGAAAAGTAAATTATTGTATGGAAGAAGCAATTGTAAAAGTCGAGCATTTGTCTCATCGTTATAGTGTGCAGTGGGCGATTCGGGATATTGATTTCGAGATAACTAAAAATGGTATTTACGGATTACTCGGCTCCAATGGAGCCGGGAAATCCACAACCATGAATATCATGTGCGGGGTGTTGAAGCAGACGGAAGGGGATGTGTTTATAAAGGGGGTCAGCGTGAGCAAGAATCCGGTTGAGGCGAAGCGGCATATCGGATTCTTACCGCAGGTGCCGCCGTTGCACCCGGATTTGACAGTCGAGGAATATCTTGAGTATTGTGCAGAGTTGCGTCATATTCCGGATCGGGAGGTGAAGAAAGCGATCAAGGAGGTGATGGAACGTTGCGGTATTTCGCATTTCGCGAAACGGGTGATTCATAATTTATCGGGAGGTTATCAACAACGGGTGGGGATTGCTCAGGCAATTATCCATAAACCGGAACTGGTGATATTCGATGAACCGACGAACGGTTTGGACCCGAATCAAATCGTGGAGGTGCGTCATTTGATAAAGGAGATTGCGCAGGAGCGTACGGTGATTCTGTCGACACATATCTTGACGGAGGTGCAGGCGACTTGTGATTATATCCGGATGATTGAGCAGGGGTCCTTAGTTTTTTCCGGAACGGTGAATGAATTTGATAACTATTTGCAGCCTAACACGCTGGTGGTTTCTTTAGCGGCTGTTCCGTTGGTAGCGGATATACAGGCTCTTTCGGGAATCGTGCGGGTGGAAGAATTGGGAGGTCCCAGGTTCCGCATCCAGTTTTCGGATGCTCGGGAGGCGATGGATCGCATCGTGGAAGCCAGTTATACCCGGGGGTGGCAGTTGACAGAGTTGCAACAGGAGAAGAGTTCACTGGATACCATTTTTGCCGAGTTGTCTAGAAAGTAGTATTAAATTTTATTCGCAGTAGAGATGAAGACGATATTTAAGATAGCAAAGACGGAGTTACGGGATTTGTTTTATTCCCCAATAGCTTGGTTGATTTTGATTATATTCACGTTCCAGACCGGCATGTTGTTTGCCGGGACGATCTCGGAGATCGTGGGATACCAGAGCATGGGTAGCGTGGGTGCCAACCGAACGTTGGGGATTTTTGGCGGAGAGCGAGGTTTGTTCGTGGCGGTGCAGTCTTACTTGTATTTGTATATTCCGTTGTTGACGATGGGGTTGATGAGCCGGGAGTTGGGAAGCGGTTCGATTAAGTTGCTTTATTCTTCCCCGATCACGAATGCCCAGATTATTTTGGGTAAATATTGCGCTATGTTGGCATACGGGTTGGTGTTGACCGGGGTGTTGTTGGTTTACGCTATTTACGGGATTCGCACGATCGAGAACGTGGATATTCCTGTTATTTTGGCGGGGCTTTTGGGATGTTACCTTTTGTTGTGTGCTTACGTGGCGGTCGGGTTGTTTATGTCGAGTTTGACTTCTTACCAGATCGTGGCGGCGGTAGGGACGTTGGCTATTCTTGCCGTGTTGACGTACGTGAAGGGGATGTGGCAGGCTGTCCCGTTTGTTCGGGAGATTACTTACTGGTTCGGTATGACGGGGCGTTCCGATAATTTTATGATCGGGATGATTTGTAGCGAGGATGTGCTTTATTTTGTCGTGGTGGTGATGTTGTTCCTGTTAATGACAATCATTCGATTGCAGGGAAGGCGGCAGAAAGTGGGTTTCGTGAGATCTTTGGGCAAATATGTCGGGGTGTGGGGCTTGGCTGTGGTGTTGGCGTATGTTTCTTCTCGTCCTGTTTTCAAGTACTATTATGATGCGACTCACACGAAAATGAATACGTTGACGCCCAACAGTCAGGCAATTATCAATGAATTGGAGGGCGGGTTGACGATCACGACTTACGTGAATATTTTGGATAAAAATAATTGGGTAGGCTTTCCGAAGAATTATAATGATGATGTACGTCGTTTTGAACAGTATACTCGTTTTAAGCCGGAGATTAAAATGAAGTACGTGCTTTATTATGATACAGTTAAGAATGATTTTTTGGAACGGGCATACCCGGGAATGAGTTACGAGGAGAAGGCGAAGAAGGTGATCGAGAGGGAGGAGTTGAACCCGAGGAAGATTTTGAACCCGGAACAGATTCGTGCGCAAATTGATTTGAGAAGTACGGAGGGAAATCGTACCGTACGTCTGTTGGAGCGGGAATCCGGGGAGAGGACTTTCTTGAGGTTGTATGATGATCACATGATATATCCCTCGGAATCGGAGATTACGGCAGCTTTGAAGCGTATGGTGATGACGTTGCCCACAATCGGGTTCTTATCCGGGCACGGGGAGCGTGAAACGGATCGTCCGGGAGATCGCAATTATTGTATGTTTACTCACTTGCCGATGATGCGGCAAGCGTTGGTGAATCAGGGGTTTGATTATAAGGATGTCACGTTGGAGGAGGAGATTCCCGCGGAGATCAATATTTTGGTGATTGCAGAGATGAGGGAGGCGATGACGGAAGCGGAAAAGGTGAATTTCGACAAGTATGTTGCCCGAGGTGGTAATCTGGTGATTATCGGGGAACCCGGACGACAGGAGGTGATGACTCCAGTGTTGGAGCCTTTCGGGGTGAAACTGGTAGATGGATTTCTGATTCAGCCGGAGAAACCGAAGGATCCCGAGCAGGAGAAATTGGATAACGCAAATCTTGGTCCCTTTGCCGGTTTTATTGCCCCGAAACAGCCGATTGATTTGATTGTTTCGCAACCAACACCGGAGGCAGAGGAGTTGTCATTTGCTTTTCGTTATTTGAGACCTAATTACGTGGTGGTTATGCCTACTGCCGCCGGGTTGGAATACACGACGGATAAAGGATTTGACGTGATACCGTTGTTTATGTCTGATTCGACTTGCTGGAATGAGTTGGAAAACACGGATATAGTAGATCAAGAGGTGGTGTGTAACCCGAAGGTGGGTGAGGTGCAGAAGTCTTACCCGTTAGCTTTGGCATTAACTCGTAAAATGGGTGCTCGAGAACAAAAAGTCATCATATTGGGTGACGCAGATTGCTTGAGTGATGGGGAGCTTACGAGCAACAGAAATCCATTGTGGGCTGCTAATTACGTGATTATTCAAGGTGGTTTCTTTTGGTTGTCGGATGGCGAGGTGCCTATTGACGTGAGACGTCCGGGGGCAATCGATAGGAGATTATTAGTGAGTGATACGGGAGCCGAGGTACTTAATTACGCGTTGCTTGGCGGGTTCCCCGGGTTGTTGCTTTGTCTTGCATTGTTTATTTGGTTGAGGAGAAGAGGCAGATAGTAGTTGTTGTGTGTTGTTTTTTGATTTATGATGAGGTGTTTTGTAATTGAAACACTTCATCATAAATTATTTTACAGTATACGCCGTGAAATTTATAAGGTTAGAGTAGGTATTTTCGATTTTTTTAATCCGTTTATCCGAAATAAATTTTTATTTCTCCTCCGGCAGTCATATCTTTGTTGAAAATTCTGCTGGTGTGGAAATGAATGGTGTCGAATATGATTTTGTTCGTCGGATTAACGAAAAGGAGGAACGGGCGTTTCATGAGATGTTCATGAAATTCCGGTCTTATCTTGTCATGTTTGCCATGCGTCGGGTGGGACAGCAGGAGGTGGCAGAGGATATTGTGCAGGAAGTTTTTATTTCGGTGTGGGAGGGTAAGAAAACGTATAATTCTTATCATGGTTTCAAGGCTTATCTTTATGATCTGGTGCAAAACAGATGTTTCAATTATTTGAAACACAAGCAGGTGGAGGATAGATACTTGTCTTACGCTAAACAGGTAGGGGAAGAGGCAGAAGAGAGTTATAATTTGCTTCAAGAGGAAGTGTATCGTGAATTGTACATTGCCATTCGTGCGTTACCCGAGAAGTGTCGTGCGGTTTTTGAGTTACATCTGGAAGGGAAAAAGAACGAGGAGATTGCCGAAGTCTTGGGTATATCTGTTCTAACAGTCAAGTCCCATAAGCAAAATGCCCTTCGTTGCTTGAAAGAGTACATGGGGAATTTATTCCTTTTTTATATGTTTATGCGAGAGATTTGATTTATTCCTAAAAATTTTTGAATTTCTTTTGCTACTTTTTATACCTCTTGTTGTATATGGGGTAAATTAATAGACGTCATGTACACGAGTGAAGGAAATATTATTCAATTAATTCGGAATTGTTTATTGGGTGTGCTTTCTTCGGAAGACCGACATAAGTTGGATGTATGGTTGGAGGAGGAGCGGGAAAATCAGCTACTTTTTGAGAAAATCAAGAAGGAATTGAGTTTGGGGTCGGAAATGGCTGTGTTTAATAAGTTGAATGACGAAGAAGCATGGTTGCAGTTCAAAGAATTGAGAAAACGTAAGAGTAAGCTACGGACAATAAGGCGGATGTTGTGGTATGCTGCCGTAATAATGCCTTTGACTTTGGGTGTTTTATGGTTTTGGGATGTAAATTTTCACGAAGAGAGAGAATCGGCTTCTGGCATGGAGAGCGTGATTCAGCCGGGTGTTTCTAAGGCAACTTTGATCGTGGCTAATGGAGAGGTGTACGAGTTGAGAAAGGAGGTGGAGCAGGAAGAGATAAAAATGGGAGACGGGCTTGTAGTGAAACGTGAAGAAGGGAATTTGATTTATGATTCAACGATGATAGTGGAAGAGAGGACAATGATAAACACCTTAAAAATTCCCCGGGGAGGAGAATTTAAAATTACTCTTTCTGACGGGACAAGAGTGTACTTGAATTCCGCGACCGATTTGAGGTATCCGATGGTGTTCGATCAAAAAGAACGAAAAGTTTATCTTTCAGGAGAGGCTTATTTTGAAGTAAGCAAGGACGAGAGCAGACCTTTTTATGTCGTGGCGGATGACGTGGTGATTCGGGTGTACGGGACAGAGTTTAACGTGAATACGCATTTGGAACGGGGAGTACAAGCCGTGTTGTTGAGCGGAAAGGTGGGAATCTGCGATAAACGGCATGGAGATGAAATAATCATGAAACCGGGAGAGTTAGCTTGCGGAAACAGAAAGGACGGGGAGATTACATTGAGGAAAGTTGATGTACGTCAATATGTGGCTTGGAAAGACGGGTATTTTGCTTTCGAGAACGAAACATTGGAGCAAATTATGAGTACGCTGTCTTTATGGTATAACGTGGATGTTTTTTTCCAAGCCGAATCTGTAAAAAAAATGATTTTTACCGGCTATATGAAACGATATAGCGAGATAGACGAGATTTTGAGAGCAATCACGGATGTCGTGGGAGTGCAATTTTCTATAAATGACCGAACGATTGTTGTATCGAAATAAAAACGGAAGGTGTTGAAGGCCTCCCGTTGATTCTACCCCATAGGCCCTTGTTGGAGTTGGGCTTTGGGAATGTTGAACTGTTTAATTTACAAATGTATGAAAAAAAATCGATTATGCTATCGATTGAGTCGAGAGCATGTGAAAAAAAAATGGATGATTATGAGATTGTGTTTCTTGTTAATTTGCGGTTTTACCTTTTCTCTTTCCGCTAATTCCTTGGCACAACAGGAAAGAGTAACGTTAAATCTGAAGAATGTTACGGTAAAAGTATTGCTGGATGAAATTCAGAGACAAACCAAACTATGTTTTATCTTTAATCCGCTACAGACGGATCAATTGGGGAAATTATCGTTACAAGTAAAGAATGAAACGGTAGAGGAAGTTTTAAGACGTGTTTTGAAAGATACGGATTTAACTTTCAAGTTTCGTGATGAGCTTATAATAATCACGAGGAAGGGGGAAAAAGATGACGAGAAGAAAGAGAAAACAATTGTAGCTCAGGGAATAGTGAAGGATACGAAAGGGATTCCTTTGCCGGGAGTAACGGTGATGATTAAAGGAACCTCGCTAGGTGTTGTTACTGATGTCAAGGGGGCATTTAAAATAGCATTGCCTCAAGATACTGTAACCCTCGTTTTTACTTTCGTGGGAATGAAAACCCAAAGTGTGAAGCTGAAAGCCGGCGAAGAGCGCAAAGATTTGAATATCGTGATGAAGGATGATGAGCAGAAGATCGATGAGGTGGTGGTTACCGGATACATGAATATCAAGAAGTCCAGTTTCACGGGGAGCGCTACTCACGTGAAAAAAGAGGATATCATGAAAGTGGGGGCTTCAAACGTGATTGATATTTTGCAGGTGTTCGATCCTTCTTTGCGTGTGATGAGGAATAACGATATGGGGTCGGACCCCAATACGTTGCCGGAATTTTATGTACGAGGTCGTTCAGGAATTTCTAATGTAAGAGAGTTGGATGCGTTGGAAGCGGAAGATGTGTCAAAGTATGCTTTAACCAATAATCCGAATACACCGATTTTTATATTGGATGGTTTCGAGGTTTCCGTGCAGAAGATTTATGACATGGATCTTAACCGTATTAAGGATATCACAATTCTAAAAGATGCTGCTGCCACGGCTATGTACGGTTCCCGCGCTTCTAACGGAGTGATTGTGATCGAAACGGTGGCTCCAAAACCGGGCGAATTGACAGTGAATTACAATGGTAATTTAGAGATTACGGCTCCTGATTTGAGCAGTTATAACTTGATGAATGCTAAAGATAAATTAGCGGCAGAAGTTGCTGCCGGTTTATTTGAACCGGAAAATGCAATTTCTTATGAAAGTAGCTGGGATAGTTGGTGGAGAAGTGCTTACAGTGCTTATATCAAAAAGTTGAATTACGTGTTACAAGGAAAGGATACCTATTGGTTGTCACAACCATTGCAGACGCAGTTTAATCATAAACACAGTGTGTACGTGGAGGGAGGGGCTGAGAATATTCGTTTTGGAGTGGAGTTGCGTTACGATAATCAAAACGGTGTTATGAAGGAATCTTATCGCGATCGTATTGGTGCCGGATTGACATTGGATTATCGTTGGAAGGGTTTGCAAGTGAAAAATCAAGTGAATTACAACGTGATGAAGAACGAGAATTCTCCTTATGGTTCTTTTTCCGATTATTCCCGTAAACAACCTTATGCTTATTGGTTGAATGACGATGGTTCATGGGTGGAATTGATTTCTAACGGGGCAACTTCTGTTAAGAATCCGTTATATGAAGCCAAGCAGGGAAATTTCAGCAAGAACGGATATAAGGAGTGGACGAATAATTTGTCTGTCAATTGGTTCTTTAATGATCATTGGATGGTTAAAGCCCAAGTGGCGGTTACTTTAAATGACGCTTGGACGGAAAATTTTACATCTCCAACTTCGGGTACTTATACTGAACGGGGGCAGTTATTCAGTAAGGGTGAATTGATAAAAACCGAAACGAAAACTAATAGTTGGGACGGGAATGCATTTCTTTCTTACAATCGTTCGATAGGAATACATAATATAAACTTCTCTGCCGGTACAAATATTAAATCAACGAGTACGAAGTATATTTATTCTCATTATCGTGGTTTTCCGGATGCGGACCATCATTCCGAGGCATACGCTTACGAGATCGTGAAGAAGCCCACGATGTCGGATAATGAAACGCGTTTGTTAGGAGGATTTGCGATTTTGAACTATAGTTTGAATGATATCTATTTGTTTGATGCTTCTTATCGTTTTGACGGTTCTTCCGAGTTCGGTACAGATCGTAAATATGCTCCTTTCTGGTCGTTGGGAGCGGGATTGAACATTCACAATTATCAGTATATGCAAAAGTACGGCTGGTTGAATAATCTGAAAGTTTCTGCCAGCGTAGGAGAAACCGGTAAATCAAATTTCCAGCCTTATGTAGCTCGTAATACGTTGAACGCGATGTTGGATGACTGGTATCCAACCGGAATCGGAGCTTCTTTGGTGGCGATGGGAAATGAAAACCTGACGTGGGAAAAATTGTTGACGTGGAATTTCCGTGCGGATATCGGGTTGTTCAATCGGGTGATGATAAAGTTTGATTATTATATCAAGAATACGAAAGATTTGGTGACAGAAGTTTCTTTGCCGCTTTCTTCCGGGTTCTCGGTCTACACGGATAACATTGGGGAAGTCGAGAACAAGGGATTCGAGGTAGATGTGAATTGGCGCGTGTATTCTACGAAGGATTGGGATGTTTCTCTTTTCGGAAACTTGGCGCATAACAAGAATAGATTGAAATCTATTTCCGAAACATTGAAACGATATAATGAGCGGATTGATGAATTTTATGCCGGGTACAAAGAGATCGCGGAAGGTTCGAAAATGCAAACGATCATGAGTACCATAAAGAAAAACGAACCGTATATGAAGCCTTATATGAAGTATGAGGAGGGAAATTCGCTGACGGCAATCTATGGAATGAAATCTATCGGTATAAACCCGGCGGACGGACAGGAAATCTACGTGAAACGTGATGGAACTTTGACTTATGATTGGTCTTCTGCCGAACAGCAGAAAGTGGGGGATTCGGAGCCTTGGGCTCAAGGTGCTTTCGGTGTTAATTTGCGTTGGCGAAATTTCACTATGTACACGACGTTCCTGTATGAATGGGGTGGAGATGCTTATAATAGTACTTTGATCAGTAACGTGGAGAATGTGGATTTGAACGCTTATAACGCTGATTACCGGGTGGTGTTGGATAGATGGCAGGAGCCGGGTGATGTGAGTCCGTTAAAGGCGTTGAAGGATCGGTATAATGTGACTCGTCCGACATCTCGTTTCGTGCAGAAAAATAATTTCGTGAACTTCAATTCCTTGTCTTTGAGTTATGACTTTAATCGCGAGTTAATCCGTCGTGTGGGACTGAGTACATTGAAATTGCAATTTAACATGAAGGATATCGACACGTGGTCGACCATCAAGCAAGAGATGGGGTTGTCTTATCCGTTTGCCCGGACGTTTACATTTACGTTGAATGCTAGTTTCTAACTAAAACAAAGAGAGAAATGAAAAAGTTAATATATCTGTTATTATTATTGCCTCTAGGTTTCTTCAATTCGTGTGATGAGTTCCTGGATGTATCTTCCAAGCAGGAGATGCTGCAAGATGAAACTTTTGAATCGCAAAATGGTGTTCATATGTACGTGAACGGGGTTTATCGTTTGTTGTCTGAAACTTCATTATATGGACGGGAATTAACATGGGGGGTAGCGAGTGTGTTGGGAAATAATTACAATTCTACCTCTTCAAGTAATTTGGGTACGAACTATTATAATGTTTCTAAATACACGTGGGAGTATTCGGGGGTACAAACAATTATGACTAATATTTGGGCTAAAGGATACAATGTGATTGCTAATTGTAACAATATTATTCAAGAGATTTCCAAGAAAGACACTTCCTTTTTCGAATTTGGAAGTATGGAGAAGAATATGATTTTAGGTGAGATGTATGGCATTCGTGCCATGATGCATTTTGATTTGTTACGTTTGTTTGCTCCTGCTCCAGTGACGAACCCGACAGGGTTAGCAATGCCTTACGTGACCACTTATCCGGATCATCAGCCTGAACACAAGAGTGTGAATGATGTACTTGCAAGTATTATTGCCGATATGGAGAAAGCAAAAGGGATTTTGGCCCCGGTGGATACTATTTTTTGTTTGAGTTGGAACCAAAGTACTTCCGGACGGATCTACCAGTCGAGCACGTATTCATCCGCTCCGCCTAATGATTTTGTAAGTTATCGGGGAATGCGGATGAATTATATGGCGGCTACGGGATTGTTGGCACGTATGTATCTTTATAAAGGGGATTATGACAAGGCTTATGAACGTGCGCTGGAAGCATTGGAATTTGTTAATGCCGGGTGGTATCGTTGGACAAGCAGTAGCTATCAATATTCATCTAATGCAGCTAGCCAATATCCTAAACGTTTTGACGAGTTATTACTTTGTTTTTCCAATAACAATAGCTATGATAACTGGGAAGCTTATACGACGGGTTCTTATGCCAACTGTTTTGTGATGAATGCTAATTACTTGGCATCTCTGTTTAAGGGAGATGAGGATGATTATCGTTTGCGCGGTATGTATGGAACAAACGGTGTGACCGGTCGGTACAACAATAATAAGCGTTGGTTGGTATGGGAACGCCCGCAATCCACTTCATCTTCGGTGTCTGCCTCTGTGAGTGATCAAGGTCCGCTATTGCCGTTATTGCGTTTTTCTGAATTGTATCACATTCAATTGGAATGTATGTTGCTGCACCGTAATGAACGACGTGAAGCCATTGAATTGCTGAATACCATGCGTGCAAAGCGAGGGTGTAAGTTGAATATTGAACAAGAGACGACAAAAGAGGTATTGCTTGAAATCTTGTATAACGATATTATTCGAGAAACCTTGACAGAAGGGCAAACCTTTTTTATGTTCAAACGATTGAATCGGGATATTTATAACGGAGCTACTAATATAGAGATGAAATCTGAAAATTGGTATGCACCGCTTCCTGATGGCGAAACTTCATATTTATAATAAAATAAAAGTGTTATGAGAAAGTATTTGATTTATATTTTATTTTTATCGTTTTCGTGGAGCGTGAGCGGGTGTTCCGAAGATGATATTAAGTTATATAGCGACAAGGATTATATCCTGTTCACGAAATATATTCAAGATTCCACCAGTTTCTCTTTTCTTGCTTATCCTAACGTGGAACAAGCAGAGTATAAGTTGGAAGTGAAGTTGATAGGACTTCCCTCAGACAAGGATCGGGAATACAAGATTTCCGTGATGAAGGATTATACTGATACTCCGGATGGTACTTATATATTACCGGAAAAGTTTGTGATGGAAGCCGGTCAAGTGGTGGATACTTGTGTGATTGTTTTTAAAAAGACACCGGAACTCTCTAGCGTAGCCCGTCGTTTGACGTTGTGTCTGGAAGAAACTGAAGATTTTGCTTTAGGGCAAGCAGATCGTTTAGTGGCAATTATCAACGTGTCGAATATTATATTTAAACCGGATTGGTGGAACTCTACCGTGGTAAAAACTTGGTTGGGTGAGTATTCTGATATGAAGTACGAGTTATTTATCAAGATAAATGACGGAAAAGTAAACGTGAATGTTAATGATGCCAACGAGATTCGAACCTGTACACTGAAACTGAAAAACTACTTGAAGCAGATGGCGGAGAATGATCAGACCGTGTACGAGAAGGATGGTACCGAGATGAAGGTCGCTTATATCGGAGGTTAATTTTAAATAGGAAGATATGAAAAAGATAACGAAGTATATGCTATTATGTCTGATCGTCTTCGCGTTCGGGGCATGTTATGAAGATAAGGGTCATTATGATCATATTTATTCGAACATTGAAAAACTTAATTATTATTCGAAACAGAATGTGTCTACGGTGACGTTGGGAGATACGGTAAAAATTTTCCCCACGATTACATGGGTGAATCCGGAAGTTGATACATTAGCTTATGATTATTTTTATGTTTTTAGTGGAGATACAATTTGTAGAGAACGGAATCTGATAATTGTTCCCGATGAAGTTGGTTCTTTCACCGGTTACTTGATAGCGCAAGAACGTGCCACGAAACTGATGACAATGGTGAGCGTGAGTTATACCGTGAATTCACGTTTCAAGACCGGTTGGTTGATCTTGTCTGAAAAGGAGGGAAGGACGGCTTTGTCAATGCTTATTCAAACCCGGAATTATTATAATCTGGATGAAGGAGATGAGGGGTACGTGGATTACGAGGATGGTGATATCACGGAAAGTGGAGAGGTGTATGGCGGAGGGTATTTGTGTTCTTGGGAAGATGGTATCGATCTTTATCAAGAATTGCACCCGGATAGTCCGTTGGGTAGTAAACCGGTTTCCGTGGATATGGGTTGGGTCGGTTACAGTAATAATTACGCTGAGATCGTGGTAATCCAAGAGAATGGTGATAATTGGGTGTTGAATGCAAATGATTTTTCTAAATATTATGCTTTTAATGAAGATTTCGGTTCCGGGGTTGCCAGAGCCTTTGAACCGGTTCAGTTTATCGATGCGCTGACTTCTCACTATATGGTCGGGAAAGACGGATCTATTTATTGGAGAAAAATCAATGCATCAACAATGGATTCAAGACAATGCCGTTGGGAGAATCTGCTTTATTTCGGTAATAATGGGAAAATCACGAAAATATTTGATACATGGATCTATAAATTGGGAGCGATGCTGGTATATGATGAAACAAATAAAGCTATTATACCGGTTACTACGGTTGCACAAGCTAATGAATCTGCAGCGGCTCGTCTTTTGGATGTAACTTATGGAGAAACGATACCGGATGGCTTTGTACTACTGGGGAATACCGGCGAGTATACTCCGGTTTATGTGGCTAGTATAGGATCATCCAGTGATTACAATTCATCGACACTATTTATGCTATTGAAAAAGGGGGACAAGCTTTATTCACAACAGTGCTATGCTTACGTGGATGATTATTCCGGTGTTTTTAAGATTTCTAAAATGCAGGCACCCGTAGAATTCCCGGCTGATGGTAAAGTGAATGAAAATTCAATTTACATGAAATGTAAATACGATAGTGATTATATGTTTGTGGCAGAAGGTAGCAGGTTGTATTTCTATGAAATGAGTATTCCGGAACGAGGTTTGAGATTGTTCAAGGATTTTGGTTCTAGGATTACAAGTGTTACTGAAAATCCGGCGAGTTGGATGATAGGTGTGGCGTTGGAAAATGGAGAGTTCCACTTGTTGGGTACGTACGATCGTTTCTTTACAGGAGAAGGTTTGGGAGAGCAAGCGACTTATCACGTGACAAAAGGTTTGGGTAAAATTACGGATGTCGTTTGGAAACCTAGTAGTTATGTCGGTTGGGCTTTCGGTTACAATTACTAGTATTTGGAAAATGTATTGTGTGTGAAATTTAAATATGTGAATTAAGATTTATGGAAAAACCAATTGTAAAAATTGAAAATGTTTCTCATCGGTATAGTGTACAATGGGCAATACGGGATATTAATTTTGAAATACCTACCCGGGGAATTTATGGATTGCTGGGTTCAAACGGTGCGGGGAAGTCAACATTGATGAATATTCTTTGTGGCGTGTTGAGACAAACTGAAGGAGATATTTTTATAAAGGGAATAAATACAAAAGAAAATTCCGTTGCGGCGAAGCGTTTGATGGGTTTTTTACCCCAGAAACCTCCTTTGCATATGGACTTGACGATAGAGGAGTTCCTTTATCATTGCGCGGGAATTCGACTTATGCCTGATAGCGAGATTCCGGGAGCGGTGGAAAATGCTTTAACTGAGTGTGGGATATTGCATTTCCGGAATCGCTTGATTCGTAATCTTTCGGGTGGTTACCAACAACGGGTGGGTATCGCTCAAGCAATTATTCATAGTCCCGAGTTGGTTGTATTTGATGAACCTACAAATGGTTTGGATCCGAATCAAATTCTTGAAATCCGCAATCTGATAAAAAAGATTGCGGAGAACAGAACTGTAATTCTTTCAACCCATATGCTTACCGAAGTGCAAGCGATATGTAATCATATTCTTATGGTGGAAGAAGGTCATATGGTGTTCTCGGGTAGTGTGGATGAGTTTGACAATTACATTACCCCGAACACCGTATTCGTATCTTTACTTGATGCTCCGGCCCCGGAAGTGTTGATTGAAGTTCCCGGGGTAACAAGAGTGGAAGAGTTGGGGGGAACGAAGTTCCGGTTGATAGCCTCGGACGTGAATGATGTTATCGAACAAATGGTGGAATATAGTTATAAAAATGCTTGGCGTTTGAACGAGATACGCGTAGAGAAAAGTTCGCTTAATGCCATTTTTGCAGAATTGTCTAAAAAATCAAAGTAAAGGAAGAAATATGAAAGCTATAAAAAGAATTGCCCTGACGGAATTGCAGACTATGTTTTATTCACCTATAGCATGGTTCATCTTGATTATTTTCACGTTTCAGGCCAGCATGACGTTTGTGAATGCGTTTGAGGGGTATGTCGTTTCTCAAGAATTGGGACGTTACGTTTATAATGTGACCATGGGGACTTTTACCAGTCCTTGGCGTGGGGGATTGTTTCCCGAAATTCAAGGGTATTTATACTTGTATATACCTTTATTGACTATGGGTATCATGAGTCGGGAGTTGAGTAGTGGATCAATCAAGTTGCTTTACTCGTCACCAGTGACGAATTTTCAGATTGTTATCGGGAAATTTATTTCAATAATGATTTATGCGCTTGTGATGATTGCGGTACTTGGTCTGTTCGTTATTTATGGTGTATGTTTCGTGCATGAATTTGATTTACCTCCGGTATTGGCAGGGTTGCTAGGGCTTTACCTGTTGATTTGCGCGTATGGAGCTATCGGGCTTTTCATGTCATCCTTGACCTCTTATCAGGTGGTTGCAGCGATGGGTACCTTTGCGGTATTTGCCGTGTTGAATTACGTGGGTGGTATGTGGCAGGATATCGCTTTTGTGCGGGATATCACGTATTGGTTGTCAATTCGAGGGCGTTCAGGTGAATTTATCAACGGTTTGCTTTGTAGCGAAGATGTAATTTACTTTTTGGTTGTTGTCGTTTTGTTTCTGACTTTTACTGTAATCAGGTTGACCGTGATACGTAAGAAAAAAAGTTGGTTCGTTAGTACTTCTTGGTACTTTTCGGCGATATTGATTGCTGTGTCGATTGGGTATTTGAGTTCTCGACCTACATTCATGTGTTATTATGATGCTACGCGGACTAAAGTAAATACCTTGACTCCGAATAGTCAGGAAATCGTGTCCAAGATGAAAGGGAATTTGACAATTACCACTTATGCCAACGTGTTGGATGAAGATCGATTTTTGTGGTATGGCTTCCCGAAAAGTGAGTTGAGCGATATCAAACGTTTCAAGCAATATACTCGTTTTAAGCCGGATATCAAGATGAAATATGTCCGTTATTATGCCAAAGGAAATAACGAGAAGGAGTTGAATAAGCGTTATCCTACTTTGAATGATCGCGAGAGGATGGTGAAAATCACCCAGAATTATGGTGTAGACTCTTCTATTTATCTTGATGTGAATGAAGTGAGCAAATTGGAAGATTTGTCGGGTGAAAATTATCGTTTCGTGCGAGTATTGGAAAGAGAGAATGGGCAGAAGGCATTTTTGCGTATTTATGATGATATGTATGTGTTCCCGTTCGAGACGGAAATTACCGCGGCTTTTAAACGATTGGTGATGGATTTGCCGCAAGTGGGATTCGTGGAAGGACACGGAGAACGTGATTGTATCAAACAAGGCGATAGAGATTATAATCGTTTTGCACAAGATAAGCCTTTCCGCTATTCTTTGATTAATCAAGGTTTTGATTTCAGACAAGTTACTTTGGACGAAGAAATTCCTGAAGATATCAATATTTTGGTTATCGCGGATGTGAGGGAGGTTTTGCCGGAAGCACATCGGAAGAATTTGGATGCTTATATTGCCCGGGGAGGGAATCTTTTGATAGCGGGAGAACCTAAGCGTCAGGAGTACATGAATCCTCTTGTGGAGCAATTCGGGGTTCGTTTTATGCCGGGACGTTTGGTGAGTCCAAGTGAGAATTTTCAGTCGGATTTTATCATGTCCAAGGTAACAAAAGAGGCTGCCGAGTTTTCTTACCAACTAAAAGACATGTATAGATATGAATACGTGGCAACGATGCCTTCTACCGTGGGCTTGGATTTATCCGGAATACCGAATAGCGGTTTCAAGGTAACAGTATTGTTAGTTACTGATTCACTGAAAACCGTTTGGAATGAGGTTGAGAGTACGGACTTTGTAGACGAAATACCTGTGATGAATCCGGATAAGGGGGAGGTTGAATTGAATCAGGTTCCAACGATGGTTGCTCTTTCTCGCGCCATGGGGAACAAGGAGCAGAAGATTATTATCTTGGGAGATGCGGATTGCTTGAGTAACGGAGAGATCAGTATTTCTCGTAATGGGGTAGAAGCATCCAATTATTCTTTAATTACTTCCTCATTCTTTTGGATGTCAGATGGAGAAGTGCCTATTGATATTCGTCGTCCGAAACTCCCGGATAATAAAGTTTATGTTACCAAAGGAGGAATGACTGTAACAAAGATTTTGTTTATGGGAGTAATTCCATTGGTTTTGATCTTATTTGCGATCTTGATATGGATTAGAAGAAGAGGACGT
Organism: Butyricimonas sp. DFI.6.44; assembly: GCF_022132345.1. NCBI lineage: Bacteria > Pseudomonadati > Bacteroidota > Bacteroidia > Bacteroidales > Odoribacteraceae > Butyricimonas > Butyricimonas sp. DFI.6.44. The sequence goes on from NZ_JAKNJD010000006.1 coordinate 70,138, forward strand.
TAATGTTTGAAAAGTGATAAAAAGGCTACCTTATTCTCTGGAGAATGGGAATAAAGGTAGCCTTTGTATCTCTGATACTCAATTATTGCCATTTAGCAAATTGTATGCTTTTTCGGGAATAAACAACTTCTTTTGTATGATACGATAAGCAACGCATACGGCTACACCCGTGACGAGCCACGAGATGGGATAGATAATCATTAGGGCTTCGAAGGTGGGAAACAGAGGACAGATGACGTATACCCAGAATAAACGCAACACGCAGGTGCCGAATACCGTGAGTATGGCGGGTAGCATGGAATACCCCAGTCCCCGGAGGGCCGCACCTGCTATCTCGTAGGAACAGGCGAGGCTTTGTGTTAGCAATACGATTTCCATGCGAAGGGCTGCAAATCGGAATACTTCGGGACTGGAGGTGAAGATTCCGATAGCGAGTTCTTTTTGCCAGACAAAGAATCCGTTCAGGATGGCGCAGGAGGTAACGCTTAGTAACATGGTCTGGCGGAATACTTTCTTGCAGCGTTCGATTTGTCCGGCCCCGTAGTTTTGACTGATGAAGGTGACGGTAGCTTGGCTGAACGCGCTGACCACGAAGTAGCAGTAATATTCATAGGTGAGGGCTGCGGCAGAGCCGGCGATGGCATTTGAACCGAAGCGGTTGATGGCGGCTTGAATGAAGATATTGGCAATGGAAAATACCATACCCTGTACCCCCGCGGGGACGCCAATCCGGAGCATTTTTCGTAATTCGGGACGGGATATTTTGATGTGTTTGCCTTCCAGACGGAAAGGCTCTTTCTCGTGTAAAAGGATGTAGATGATCATGCCGGCGCAAAACATATTGGATACGACTGTGCCTATGGCAACCCCTGCGACACTCATTTTGAAGACGATGACTAATAATAAATTTAATGCCGTGTTGATGAGTCCGGCAATGATAAGACAATAGAGAGGGCGTTTCGTGTCGCCCATACTGCGAAGAATGGCAGCGCCGAAGTTGTAGATCATGAAGAAGGGCATCCCTAGAAAGTAGATACGGAGATATAGGACGGCTAGGTCAATAACATCATCGGGAGTGTCCATCATTTCCAGAATAGGTCGGGCGATGAGCAATCCGACCGCGAGTAATAGTACGCCACTTGCTAGCGTGACCACGGAAACGGTATGTATGGCATTTTTGATACCGCGTTGATTCTTTTGTCCGATATAGTTCGCGATAACGACACTTGCCCCAACGGATATCCCAACAAACAGGTTTATCATCAGGCTGATAACCGAGGCGTTGCTTCCCACTGCTGCAAGAGCCTGACTACTGGCAAATTTCCCGACAACAGCCACATCCACCGAGTTGAACAATTGTTGCAGGATACTACTTGCTGCCAATGGCAGTGCGAACAATAGAATTTTGTTCAGCAAGCTGCCGTGCAACATATCCATACGAACAGTTCCTTGTGGTGATTTATCTTGAGAGCGCATGATGAAAATCTTCCTAAATTTTTTACGGCACAAAGGTACAGGAAACTATTCATATCGTTGATTTCGGGTAATAAAAAATCCGCTCCGAATTTGGAGCGGATTTTTTATATAGACTTACTGTATTATTAGCAGTGTCCTTGAGCGCACATAGCCTCGGCAACTTTGATGAAGCCACCGATGTTAGCACCCTTAACATAGTTGATCTTGTTACCTTCTTTACCGAATTTAACGCAAGTATCGTGGATGTCTTTCATGATTTGAGACAATTTAGCGTCTACTTCTTCAGCAGTCCAGCTATATCTCATTGAGTTTTGGCTCATTTCAAGACCAGAAACGGCAACACCACCGGCGTTAGCTGCTTTACCCGGAGCGAAAGTAATGTGCTCGTTCAAGTAGTTAACAGCTTCTGCGGTACAACCCATGTTAGAGGTTTCAACTACCATTTGGCAACCGTTAGCAACCAATTTCTTGGCATCTTCTTCGTTCAACTCGTTTTGGATAGCGCAAGGGAATGCGATGTCGCATTTAACTTCCCACGGTTTTGCTTTCGGGAAGAATTTAGCACCGAATTTCTCAGCGTAAGGAGCTACAACGTCGTTGTTGCTAGCGCGCAATTCCAACATGTAGTCTACACCTTCTTGAGTTAAACCTTTCTCGTCATAGATGTATCCGTCAGGACCAGAGATAGTAACTAATTTAGCTCCTAATTGAACTAATTTTTGAGCGGCACCCCAAGCAACGTTACCGAAACCAGAGATAGCTACAGTCTTACCGGCGATCTTCTCACCTTTTTCAGCCAACATATGTTGTGCGAAATAAACGGTACCGTAACCAGTAGCTTCCGGACGTACTCTTGAACCACCGAATTCGCGGTTCTTTCCGGTTAATACACCAACGAATTCGTTGCGAATTCTCTTGTATTGTCCGAACAAGAAACCGATTTCACGAGCACCAACACCGATATCACCAGCAGGTACGTCAGTGTCAGGACCGATGTGTTTGCAAAGTTCAGTCATGAAGCTTTGGCAGAAACGCATAACTTCGTTATCAGATTTTCCTTTCGGGTTGAAGTCAGAACCTCCTTTACCACCACCCATCGGGAGTGTAGTCAAAGAGTTTTTGAAAGTTTGCTCGAAGCCCAAGAATTTCAATCCACCAAGGGTTACTGACGGGTGGAAACGCAAACCTCCTTTGTAGGGTCCAATAGCACTGTTGAATTGTACTCTATAACCACGGTTGATTTGTACTTCACCTTTATCATCAATCCAGGGTACTCTGAACATGATCACTCTTTCAGGTTCTACCATTTTTTCAAGGATCTTGTTAGCCTTGTATTTCGGGTTTGACTGATAGGTATCCCATACAGTTTCGATCACTTCTTGAACAGCCTGGTGGAATTCTGATTCACCTACGGTTCTAGCCTTTAAGGCATCCATGAATTCTTTAATCTCTGCTTTCATTTGAATATTGTTTAAGTAAAAACTTTAAAAAAACATCTTTTAATTTGAATTGTGAAATTCGGTTCAAAGGTATGCTTTTGTTTATGATTCCAAAAATTTTTCGCACTATTTTTTGATACACGCAAACGTTATAATAGTTTAAAATTAAAATCATTTATCGTCCCGTGCTATAAAACTGTAACAAAACGGGTTAAATAAGTGAATAACATTTACCGGGAAGCCGGGTGACTATACCCTCTAGTTCCAGTTTCAAGAGCAAGACGGCCAGATCGTGGACGGGTATCCGGGTGAGTTGATGGAGTTGGTCGATGTTTTGTTCTCCCGCTTCGGTCAAAGTTTGTCTGATAAGGTCTTCGTCGCTTGATTCGGGGAACAAATCGAGTGATGTTTGATAAGGTGCTGTCGGGAGCGGTTCCCAATTCAACGCTTTCAATATGTCGGAGACGTTTTCCACGAGGGCGGCAATATTTTGTTTGATGAGCATATTGCATCCCGTGTAGTTCGTGTCTTCCGGGCGACCGGGGAAGGCGAGGACATCCCGGCTGTAGGATAATGCCTGTCGTGCGGTGGACATGGCTCCCCCTTTCACGGGAGATTCAGCCACGAGTATCGCTTCGCTCATACCTGCCACGATGCGGTTCCGTTGGAGGAAATTCGTGGGGTGTATCGGTGCACAAGTTGGAAATTCGGAAAGTAATGTTCCGCCTTGTTCCAGAATTTTGTCCGCTATATTTTTGTGGGGTGCCGGGTAGATCATGTGCAGCCCGTGACCGAGCACGGCTTGTGCCCGAAGCCCGTGTCGGAGGCAGGCGGAATGCGCGGCAATGTCAATACCGTAAGCCAGCCCGCTGATGACATTGGGACGGAATCCCATGTCAGCCAATTGCTGGAGGATATTTTCCACGCGGGCTTTGCCTAAATCGCTGGCTTTGCGAGTACCCACGATAGCGATATTCTTGGCTTCGTCGGGTTCCAGCGTACCTTTATAGAAAAGTACCAGCGGGGCATCGGCGCAATGTTTCAGCAGGCGGGGGTAATTCGTGTCTTCTATTCCGCAGACTTGAATACGGTGCTTCTCCATGTTCTTTAGTTCCTCTTCAGCCAGTTGCAGCCACTGGGAACGCTCCGGTCGAATGTTTGTCAGGTTGTTCTCTTTGAAAAGCAACTCTATATTTTTGTCACTCTCTTGAAAGAAACCGGTAATGCCGCCACATTGTTGGAATAGGGGAGAATATAAAGCATTGTTTAATCTGGGAGCAATTGTGATTGCCACCCGGTTCAGGGTAGAATTGTCATTGTTCATGCGCCGATCAGTTTTAATGAATTTGACCAAAGTTATTTTTTTATGGCGAGAAAAACAATTAATTTTAAATTTTAATTCCCCGTATCGGTTGAAATAGTGTAATTTTGTGCAGAAATATGGGACAAATGGAGCGTATTATATTTACAACGGATTCGAGTCTTGTCCTCGCCGAGTTGTTACAAGGTGTCAGGCATGATCAATTATTTGTCGTGGCGGATAAGCACACGGTCGGTTTTTGTGACAAGTTACTGGAGAAAGTGAATTGGATGCCGTTGAACGTGGCGGTAGTCGATTGCGGTGAAGAAAACAAGTCACTGGTGAGTGTTGCCCGTGTCTGGTCTATGTTGAGCAAGCGGGGAGCTCGTCGTTCTTCAATATTATTATGCGTGGGCGGGGGTATGGTGACGGATATGGGCGGTTTCGCCGCTTCGACGTTCAAGCGGGGAATGCGTTGTATCTATGTACCCACGACTTTGCTGGCACAAGTGGATGCTTCGTTAGGCGGGAAAACGGGGTTTAATCTTGGTGGGTTGAAAAACGAGATCGGTACTTTCAGCGAGCCGGAACGAGTGGTTATTGATGTTTCGTTATTACAGACGTTACCCGTTCGGGAACGGGTATCCGGTTATGCCGAGATGCTGAAACACGGGCTATTGTCTGACATGGAATATCTGGAGCGGTTACTGGCTTGTGACACGAACGTGCCCGAGCGTGAAGAATTCCTTGAGTTAATTAAAAAATCCGTGTCCGTGAAGAATGATATCGTGACTCAAGATCCGAATGAGAAAGGGATACGTAAAGCCTTGAATTTCGGACACACGATTGGGCATGCCATCGAGAGTTGTTCCATGATGCGGCGGGAAAATATGTTACACGGGGAAGCTATCGCGTTGGGAATAATAGCCGAGTTGTATCTTTCCGTGTGCGAGAAAGGTTTCCCGGGCGAAGTGTATCGCCGGGTGAGGGAATTTATCAAGAGATATTATCCAACCTACCCGATTATGGAGCACGTGGATACATTGTATGAATTGATGTTGCATGACAAGAAAAACGATTGTAAAGGTGTGAATTTTACACTTCTGGAAGATGTCGGGCAGTTTTCTATCAATAATTACTGCACGAAAGAACAGATTACGGAAGCATTAAACCAGATATAAGAATGGATAACGTTATCGCTTGGGAAGGGAAAGAAATAAAAGGTACAGTAATTTTACCGGCATCCAAGAGTGTGTCCAACCGGGCTCTCGTGTTGAGTGCGTTGGCGGACGGGGTGTTGCCTGAAAATCTGTCCGATAGCGATGATACCCTTGTGTTGATGGAAGCCTTGTCCCGAACGGGCGGACTCGTGGATGTCGGTCACGCGGGAACTGCCATGCGCTTTTTGGCAGCTTATTTCGCCTTGCGTGACGGGGTATGGGAATTGACCGGTTCGGGGCGAATGAAGCAGCGACCGATAAAAGTGTTGGTAGAGGCTTTGCGGGAACTGGGGGCAAATATTGAATATTTGGGGAGAGAGGGTTTTCCGCCTTTATGGATTGGTAATGCCGTGTTGAGGGGGAAAGAGATTTGCTTGGATGCCTCGGTCAGTAGCCAGTATATTTCAGCGTTGATGATGATCGCTCCTTTGGTGGAAGGGGGACTCGTGATTGATTTGAAAGGGAAAGTCGTTTCCGCGGATTATATTCACATGACGGCGGAAATGATGCGTCGCTTCGGGGCAGAGGTGTGTATCGCGGGGAATCGGGTAGTCATTCCCGGGGGGAAATATATGCCTGCTGCTTTCCGGGTAAGTGCCGATTGGAGCGCGGCGTCTTTTTTTTACGAGTTGTTGGTTGTCGCGGGCGAGGGGGAACTCTTTCTTCCGGGGTTGGAGTATGATAACTTGCAAGGTGATGCGCATCAAGTCGAGTTATGGCAACAGTTAGGGGTACACACGGAAAGGGTAACCGGGGGGATTCGTTTGTCTACCCATGATGCGCGAGTGCCCCGTTTCGAGGCGGATTTGTCGGGAATGCCCGATACGGCTCTTCCTCTGATTGTAGCTTGTTGTTTATCGGGTATCCCGTTCCATTTGCGGGGTGTCGAAACCTTATATATAAAGGAGTGTGACCGGGTGGATGCCGTTACGCGGGAGTTAAGTAAATTGGGATATAAATTGCAGGTGCCGATACACGGGGAATTATGCTGGGATAAGGTGCGTAATACGTTGACTTCATTAGATATAGACACGTATCAAGACCACCGTATGGCAATGGCATTTGCTCCTGCCGGGTTGAAGTTTCCCGGGTTAACCATTCGGGATGCCGGGGTGGTAACTAAATCGTTCCCCGGTTTCTGGGAACAGTTTAATAATTTAGTGATTTAGAGATTTCCGGTTTACACGGGACGAGGCTTGTGCGTGGTGTACTCGTGCTAGCAATGTTAATTTGATAATAAATTGCGGGAAATATTTTTATTGAATCGAAAATAGGAATATTTTTGTTGACCGTGGATACAAGAAAAACGTGATATTTTGGATGAACAGATATTGATAGAGCGATTAAGACGAAATGACCGGAGTGCCTATTCTGAATTGTTTGATGGGTATTTCGATAAGTTGTTTACATTCGCTTTGAATATGGTTTTCCGGGAAGATGTGGCTAATGATATCGTGCAGGAAGTGTTTATCACGATTTACGAGAAATCGGTTTTTTCCAATTACAGGGGATCGTTGAAAGCGTATCTCTACACGAGCGTGCGGAACCGATGCTACAATTACCTGCGGGATGCCAAGGTCGAAGACCGGAATATGGCATTGTACGCGGAGGCGGCAGTGTATTCCGATAATGTTGACACGATCGACGAGGAAGAGGTGCTGGAAAAGATCCGGCAAGTAATGGATGAATTGCCGGACAGGTGTCGGGAAGTGTGTCTTTTGCGGTTTGTGCATGGCTATAAATACAGTGATATTGCGGAGCAATTGTCCATGAACGAAAACACGGTGAAGGTGCAATTGCACCGGGGAATGGAGAAAATTAAAGAAAGTTTTTCGAATTACGATTTCGTCCTGCTCCTTTTCGTGATGAGTCAATCGTGTTTGCTTTTACAGGCTTAACAGCCATTTTCACGCGGGAATGACCTCGATTGTTTTACCGTTCATTTCCAACACTTGTTCTGTATCCTGCGTGATAATCAATAGTTTTTCGGCTATAACTGTTTTCAGTATATTTTTATTCTATATGCAAAATAAAAAATAGTCATTTTTGTTTTGTATATAGAATAATATTGTTCTAATTCAAAGTGGATGGGAGTAATTGACTAACATACAAAATGTTTCGATTGTTTTACTTTTGAAACGTAATTAAAAGAGGTATGGAAATTTACATGCGAGTCTGTATTTAGGAATTTTCTTAAAAATTTTAATGTATAAAATATCCCAAATCCAGAATATGATTTACTATATTTATGCGGTAATTGAAAAGCCTCCTGTAATATTGAATTGTGTAACGTCTATTTTAGATAGCAAAGAGATGTTTCGGATGTGAGCGGTAAAAATTAATCCATGAGGATATGGAAGAAAATCATAAATTAGAAACAGTTTATAATGCGGCAGTACAAATTATAAAGACAGCTATACTTCGTAGTCAATATCAGGCCGCTAAGTTGGTAAACAAAGAACAGTTGGGACTTTATTGGGGGATCGGGAAATATGTATCACTTAATTCTCGTGATAAATTTTGGGGAACAGGAGCTATTGAAGCTATTAGCCAACGATTGCAAAAGGAATTACCGGGGTTGCGTGGATTTTCTGCCCAACATATACGGAAAATGAGGCAATTTTATGAGGAATGGAGTTCTGTCTTAAAATGCTCGCCACTGGCGAGTAAATTTGCAAATCTTGAAGATAAAATATTAAATCCCATTGAAATAGATAGTAATACTCTACTGATGATAGATTGCTCGCCACTGGCGAGCAATCTAAACATGGAGGAATTCTTTAGTATCAGTTTCACGCACCACATGGAGATTATTCATAAAACGAGTACTATAGAGGAACGTGCTTTTTATATTCATCAAACAGTGGTTAACTGTTGGAATAAATATACATTACGTGTTCATCTCGAAGCGAATGATTATCGGCATCAAGGGGCGATGCCAAACAATTTTGTAAACACGATACCCGATGTTCAACAATCTGTGAAAGCGATCAGTATGTTTAAAGATGAATATTTACTCGACTTTATCAACGTGGAAAATTTGGATGAAAGGGATAAAGAAGATATTGATGAAAGAATAGTTGAAAATGCTATCGTGCAGAATATAAAAAAATTTATAATGACCTTTGGACAAGACTTTAGTTTTATTGGAAATCAATATCACATAGAAGTTTGTGGTCATGATGTATTTATTGATTTGTTATTTTTTAATAGAGAACTCAATTCACTTGTTGCGGTGGAGTTAAAGTACTCGGAATTTCGGCCCATACATTTAGGACAATTGCATTTATATTTGCAGGCTTTAGATGACTATGTGCGAAAACCTCATGAGAATCCGTCTATTGGCATAATTCTTTGTAAGGGTGTTGATCGTAATTTTGTCGAGTATGCTGTTCGTGATTTTAACAAACCATTGGGAGTTGCAACCTACAAGACTGCTAATGATATGCCGGATGAATTAAGAAAAGCTTTGCCGGATATGGATGAATTGAAGAAGTTGTTGTAAGCATAATAAGAATAAAGATAGGACAAGGAAGGGGAAAAATAGAACTAAAGGTATCCGGTTCATAATTTGCCCCGGGAAACTCCCGGGTAAGGATTGCTTACTAGGCAACTTTTCTACCATTGAGTGGCGGTAGATAGCCTTTTGAGTGACTTTTGGGCGGGTTCGCCTACTCATCGCCTGATGTTCGCCCACAGTTCGCCCACGTTTTAACAGAAAAGTATCTTATTTAATACTGTCGAGGGTTTTGTCGATTGAATCTACAGGTACCTTTGCGCCAGATAATCGGTGTGGAATGGTTTATGATGATTTTGGCATTTGTAGTAAATTGATTTTTAGCTTATTATTCTGATGTGTCATTTTATTTTGCCTAAGGAGTAAAAAAAATCATTTTTCGTGTAAACATTTTCGGGTGTTTCGTGTTTTGGATGTGAATTTGAGTGAGATTAAGATGAAAATAGATTGGTTATTGATAAAGCGGAGTTTGACTTCTTCATTGAATGAAGAGGAGGAGAAGGCTTTGCGGGTGTGGTTGGACGAGGCAGAAAAGCATCGTGCCGTGTACGAGGATATGAAGCGTTTCGTTGCCATTCGCGAGGGATACCGTTTGGAAAAAGATACGAGGGAGGATTTTAAAAAGGATTTTCAAGCCAGACTGAATACTGCTTATCGTAAACGAGTGCGCCGGATGTGGATAAAGGTTGCGGGATACGCGGCAATGTTGGTGTTACCTTTGACGATAGTTTTGTTCTTCTTTTTGGAGCAAAAGCCCGCTGTTGACGCGGAGGATTACGGGATTGGACAGATCGTGCATGGGACGAGAAAGGCGACGTTGGTGTTGAATGACGGGAAGGTTGTGGCGCTGGATACTTCTCGTGTGTTGTTGGGACAAGAGGACGGAATGAGTATACGTACGAGCGATCTGGCTTTGGTGTACGTGGATTCCTTGCAAAAAGACCGGGAAGTGGAAGTTCAGAATCGGTTGATTACACCGAAGGGGGGCGAGTACACTTTGATGTTGTCGGACGGAACAAAAGTGTGGGTGAATGCAGCCACCGAGATTCGCTATCCCGTGAAATTTATCAAGGGGGAGCGTCGGGTACGTTTGGAGGGTGAGGCTTATTTTGAGGTGGCAAAGGATGTGGCAAAACCTTTTATCGTGGAGATTGATGGTATGGAGGTGAAAGTGTACGGCACGAAGTTTAATATCAATACCCGAAGGATGGATAGGATGCAGACGACATTGGTCGAGGGTTCCGTGTCCGTGAAACCGAAAGGAAAGCCGGAGGTGATGCTTGATCCGAACCAGCAGGCGGTGTTTAACAAGCTGTCCGGGCGGGTTGCCGTTCAGGAGGTGGATGTTATGCCTTACGTGGCGTGGCATCTTGGGAACTATTTTTTCGAAAACAAGAGTATAAGCGAAATCTTGGATGAGCTTGCCTTGTGGTATGATATAAATGTATTTTTTATGAATGACGAAGTGCGCAACGAGCGGTTTAGCGGTTATTTGCCCCGCTACGGGGAGATCGAGAAGTTGTTGGGGTTAATCGAGAAAACCTCTCATGTTCATTTCGAAATTAAAGGCAAAGTGATAATAGTGCGTAAATAAGAAAAATCCGGACAAGCGCCACTTATCCGGAGTGAAATAAATGTGGGCAAGCAAATGCGACAATGGTTGCCCAAGTAGTTTTTAATTTCAAAATCAAATGTATGAAAAAAAAACAAAGTTTTTACTATTTCTATGGTAAAAAGAAAAATGGTCTATTACGAATCATGAAATTATTAGTTATTTTATTGACAATGACCTGCATGACAATTTCCGCTAACACGTTCTCGCAACAACAGAGGGTGACGCTGGAAATGAAGAATGTCGGTGCGATGGAACTCTTTAAAGAGATTCAGAAGAAAACGAATTTGTATTTCGTGTATAATGATGCTGATCTGGTTTCTTTTAGTAACATTACCGTTTCGGCAAAAGACGAGGAGTTGGATGTTTTATTGAAACGGGTATTTGCCGGGTTGAACTTCTTGTACGAGGGGAACGTTATCATCGTGAAGCCGGCTGTCGCTAAGGATGATGAAAAGAAAGACGTGAAGAAATTCATCGTGAAAGGAAAAGTGTTGGACGAGAAGAAACAGCCGTTACCGGGAGTTACTATACGTTTGGATAGCACTACCGTGGGATGTGCCACGGATGCAATGGGGCAGTTTATGTTGTCTTTGCCGGTGGAAACAGGGCAGTTGATTTTTACTTTTGTTGGTTTCAAGCAAGAAAAGAAAAAGTTTAAGGCTGGGGATGAGTTGATAGTCACGATGAAAGAAGAAGCCTCGGATTTGGACGAGGTGACGGTGATCGCTTACGGGGAACGGAACAAAAAGGAATTGATCAGTTCCGTGTCTTCAATAAAAGCTAAGGATTTGGAAGAAGTACCTTCAGCTAGTTTGGAAAATTTGTTGCAAGGACACATGGCGGGAGTGGAAGTGAATAACGTGTCTGGAGCTCCCGGCGGTGGAGGTACTCGCATTGCGATTCGTGGTTATAACACGTTGATGGTTGATGGAATTAGTGAGAATACTCCGTTATATGTTGTAGATGGTGTACCTATTCAATCATTTACTTCCCCATTAACCGGAACGAATACATTGGCTGAAATTGATCCGATGACGATAGAATCCGTTGAAGTTTTGAAAGATGCCGCTTCAGCTGCTATTTATGGTTCACGTGCAAGTAATGGCGTGATTTTGATCACAACAAAGCATGGTAAAATGGGACAAGCGACCTTTCAGGCGAATGCTTCTTATTCATGGACTTATTTACCAGAAACTCCCATGCAAATACAAGGAAACGGGGAACGTAAATGGTGGTTATATGCTGCACAGAATATGGCAGTAGGAATGATTGACCGTGTAACGAATAATGTTACTTGGCCTACTTCCCCGGAAGAAGTTTTTAGAACTAGCGGACAATATGATTATTTTTGGAGAAATGGTGTGGCTGATGATTATAATAAAATCCCTTTAGAGCGTTTGCTACAAGATAGTTTGAATCCTTTTTATAATAACTCAACAAATTGGTGGAAATATGTGTTTCATACAGGTAAAACTTTGAATGCTAATATACAAGCATCTGGAGGAACGGAACGTATTAAATACATGGTGGGTGCCGGTTGGTATAACGAGGAAGGTATTAATGTTGGTTCAGAATTTTCACGCGCTAATTTGATTTCAAATTTGAATTTGACTCCTCGGAAAAATTTGAGTTTGGATATGCGTTTATCTCTATCATATTCGGATATGAGTATGGCTTCTGGGGGGTTAGGAGCGAGAAATATTTCTTATATGACAGTTAATCCCAAAGGAACGTCGACGTTATTCCCTAATAGTGGATCTGCTTACGAACAAATATTTACTACGATCAATGAAGTGTCTGAGAAGAAATATAATTTTAATATTCGAGCTAATACTCGGTTAGCGTATAAAATTATTGAAGGTTTAGATGTTTCGGCTTCACTTGCCGTGGATTATTCTCAATCACAACTTAATCGTTTTGAACCCAGTTCTTTGGATGCGAGTTACGGGTTAAGTAAGTCATATGGTCAAATGTCCGGTTCCGTGTTAATGCAGACAGAAGAATTGTTACATTACAATTTCAGTTTAAAAGAACGGCATAATTTTGATTGGCTTTTCGGTTTTTCTTACACGAGAGAAGCATCCAATGGTTTGAATGGTTCTGGTAAAGGAGCTCCTAGTGATTATATACATTATGTTGTGGATGGTATGCCGGATTTGAAAGATCTGAATGGGACTACAACTGCAATGAAATCATTTATTTCAAGTTTCAAGGAGAAAAAAATGGTTAGCCTTTTCGGGCGTTTGGCTTATAATTTTGATAGAAAGTATTTAATGGAGTTTACGCTTCGTCGGGATGGATCTTCTGTTTTCGGTAAGGATGTGCGTTGGGCGACTTTCCCGTCTATTGCAGTAGGATGGAATTTTTCAGATGAAGTGTTTATGAAGAATTTTTGGTGGTTAAGCCATGGAAAAGTGCGTGCTTCATGGGGGCAATCAGGGCAAACTTTCTTGGATCCTTATTTAGCACAGGGAGCGATTAATGTCGGCAGTAATTTTTTGGGAGTGACAGGATTGGTTCCCGCCCAAATGGAAAATAGAAATCTGACATGGGAAAAATCTGATCAATATGATTTGGGATTAGATGTTGATTTGTTTGATTATCGTGTGAAAATGAAGTTGGATTATTATTATAAATACACGAAATCATTGTTGTGGCAGATAAATCTTCCCGGAACAGTTTATTTTCATTCAAAGATGTGGGACAATGCGTTGGAAATTTCAAATGAAGGTATAGAATTGGAAGCCCAATTTGATATTTTAAGAGAAACTGAGGTTAAGTGGCGTGCTCGATTTAATATTTCCCGTAACTGGAATCGATTGGAAAAAACTTACACGGGTATGGATGTCGACAGTAAATATGTTATAGGACGTTCAGCTAATGAGTTGCTGGTATTCAAAAATTTAGGGTGCGCTCAAAGTGATAGTGATATTCCTAAATATTGGGATCAACAAGGAAATTATAAAGCATTGGCTAGTGGTGGCATGGCACAGCCGACACGTTTAGGGATGAATGTGATCGCTGATTTGAACGGAGATGGGAATATTACTGATGAGGATAGATATTTTGCGGGTTCTACTTTGCCGTTGGCTCATGGTGGTATCGCAAGTGAAATTAAATGGAAAGGATTTGATTTGAATATTTTATTCAACTATTCTTTGGGGCGGAAAATGATTAATATGTTTAGAAAAGCATCTTTAAATTTTAATTCGATGAATATTGGTTCGGCTATATTCGAGGATTATCGTAATGTGACTTTTTGGCAACAACCGGGTGATAATTCTGATTATCCTATTATTTCTGCAATTAATTATTATCACCAAGGACAGTTTGACGGGTTGATAGATTCTAACATTGAAAAGGTGAATTTCCTTCGATTGAAACAATTGACTTTAGGTTATAATCTTCCCTCCGCATGGGCCAAGAAGTTGTATTTGCAAGGATTAAGAGTGTTTTTCACGGGAGAGAATCTTTTCTTGTGGACGAATTATTCAGGATTAGACCCAGAAAATGTTGATCCGATGCAAGGTTTGGATCAAATGGAGAATTATCCGTCTGCAACGAAATTAACATTGGGATTAACGCTTAAATTTTAATTATGAAGAAGATTCTTTATATTTTATTGATAGGGCTTTTTTCAGCATGTGACAGTTTGTTGGATGTGGAGCCGGAAACTTTGGTCAGTTTTGACAATTATTACAAAACGGAGCAGGATCTGGAAATTTCGTTATATCAACTTCAAAGTTTTATCCATGGTCGATTATTAGAGCAAAATGTACAAGAACGAGCAGGTTTTATTTCAGAGTATAATTGGACACAGGAACATTTTTGGGATCCGTCTACAATGGTAGGCATGAGGGGGCAAGGTGAAGTATGTACGCTTTGGGATCAGACTTATTGGGTTGTGTATATGGCGAATGTACTTTTGGATAACATGTATAAGGCAGAAGCGAATGTATCACCCGAACGAATGAATTATTATAGAGCCCAAGCGTATTTCGGTAAGGCTTTAGGGTATTTTTTCTTAGGACGTCGTTGGGGGGAGGTTCCTATTACACGGAATAGTTCTTCATCTGAAGTATATGGGAAAAAACCTTTGCTTGAGGTTTTGGATACCGTGCTCGCTAATGCGGAGAGAGCGTATAAAATGTTGCCTGTTCAAGCTGATTTGGTTGATCGCACGGGAACGCCTATAACTTCGAAACAATTCGGTAGTAAAGGTTCTGCTTGTGCTTTATTAGCTCATGCTTATGCTTGGAAAGGAAGTATGATTGATTTGATGGGACTTGATGGAAATTCTAATGAATGTTATAAAAAATCAGTAGAATATGCCAATTATTTGATAAAAGGAGATGCCGGAAATTATAGTTTAGTACGTGCTCCTGAAGAATTGTGTAAATATTTCTCTGATTATCAGTCAAATAATCCGGAATCAATATTTGAGTTTTCATTAGATATGTCGGCGGAAATTATTCTTTCGACGTATTTGATTGGGCAAGAATTTATTGGCTATCCAGTTGATCCTTTAACGAAAGCGGGGGACCAACAGTATAAGTCAAGTAAAATTTCTTATAGTACAATCAGAACGTTGTATGATACGCTGGATTTGAGACGGGATGCTTATTTTCATAGGTATAGTTACTATAGTACCGATTCAGTTCAGTTTATGTTTACTGATTCGACAGAATTAGTAATGAAACATTTGCAGGATAGTGTTCGGGAAGAAATAACTAAACTTACCGGGGGTATTGCTTATCCTTTTAAATGGCGCGAGGGCGTGTATGAAGCTGATCCTTATAATCCGGGTGCGATGCGATTAATAGCAATCAAATCAAATTATTCTTATTGGCGTTTATCAGACATATATTTACTACGAGCCGAGTGTTATGTCAAATTAGGAGAAGAGGGTTTGGCGCAAGCGGATTTGAACGAGATTCGAGGAATTAATAATGTGAAGCCTTATCCCAATAGCGGTGGTGATGAGAAAGGTTTGAAATATGCTATTTTCCACGAACGTGAACGCGAGTTATTAATGGAGGGGCATCGTTTTTATGATGTCGTACGCAACGGGATGGAATATGTTAATACTTATTTACCGGGAGCGTTGAAGACGTTGACATTGACTGATGTGAAAAATGGTGCATTATTTTTCCCGATTCACGAGAGTGCATTTAAAA
Source organism: Butyricimonas sp. DFI.6.44 (assembly GCF_022132345.1). NCBI lineage: Bacteria > Pseudomonadati > Bacteroidota > Bacteroidia > Bacteroidales > Odoribacteraceae > Butyricimonas > Butyricimonas sp. DFI.6.44. The sequence continues at coordinate 85,882 of NZ_JAKNJD010000006.1, forward strand.
TGAACGGATTATTAAGGCAGAATGTGTATTGGGCCCCGTATATGAGAAAATAAAGGAACAAGATATGAAACAGATTATATTATTAGGATTGTTATTATCCGTTTTTGTCGGATGTACAAAGTATAACCAGATTGATACGGGTATAGCCCGGAAAAAGTATCCGGGGAATATGTATGAATATTTTCATTCGGATTCCTATAACTGGGATTCATTATTGTTAATGATCGAGTATACAGGAACAAAAGAGTATTTTACAGGAGAGAAAGTCGGATATGAAGAAATTACATTTTTTGGTCCGACGAACCACTCTATCCGTCGGAAGATGTTCGAGGAAACCCAATTGAATACGGAGACTTGGGTGCAAGAACCGATTTATAAGAGTGTAAAAGCATATGTGGAGGCAAAAGGTGTTGAATATTGTAAAGAATTGATTTTGCGGCATGTCGTGAAAGGAAAATATGAAGTAAAAGATATTCCGAGGGGGACGAGTGATGATAATGCATCAGGAGTCATTTTCACTTCTGCTTTTGGTTCTACATTCCGGGTGTTTTCATTCAGGGAACCGTACGAAAAAGTTCCGGAAGCGGGAGCCGTGGTCTTGTATATAAAAGGTGGAATGAATATGTCCACGAGCGTAGATGTTGCATCAACAGACATAGAACCGACCAATGGGATTGTTCATTCTTTGGCTTATGGATTCACTTGGGGACAATTATAATGAAATGTAAAAACGGAACAAGATGAAACAGACAATATTATTTCTATTTGTGATGGTTTTGGCTTTTAGTGCATGTCATGATGTGAAGATTGGGTATTTGAAAGCCGATAATGCAGAATATTATCCGGATTCATTGGTCGTTGAGACTGATTTGAGCAAGGTAAGTCAAAATAAACTGGATAACGATGCTCCATGGGTAACGAATACGATTAGCGGAATGTTGGGAACAGAGCCGTTGTCTTATGAGTTTGTAAGTGTACGAGCGATTGATGGAGGTGATGCGGATATATTTGCGAAAGAAATTGTTGTACGTGGTAGTGGACGTATGCAATTCCCGTTAAGGACAGAGGCTCCTAAGGGACGCTATATTGTTACCTTAAAGGTAAGTAATGAAGATTATTCTGCGATTTTGCCGGATGTGTTTACGTTTATTTTGAAATGAATATAATGAGAAAATATTTTATAATGATATGCTTCACCCTGTTCATGGGGTGGAGCGCATCAGGCTATAGCCAAGGGATTAAGTTCTTCGAGGGAACTTTCGAGGAAGCGTTAGTGAAAGCAAAGCAAGAGAATAAACTCGTATTCGTGGATTTTTTTGCTACTTGGTGCGGACCATGTAAGCAAATGGCAGAAAAAGTATTCACGAATGAGGAGGTGGGAAAATACATGAATGAGAAGTTCGTGTGTATGCAAATCAATGTTGAGGCAACCGGATGGCAGAAAGAAACTGCCGAGAAATTTAATGTAACGGTATTGCCGACATTGATTTTCTTTAAAGCGGATGGAAACGTGGCATCCCGTTTGGCAGGAGCTCGGGAAAAGGATGATTTTTTGAATGCAGCCAAAGTGGCTAGCGGGGAACAATTAAGTTTCGAGAAATTGTATGACCGTGCCAAATCGAAAAAAGATTTGACTGATATGCAGTTGGTATTGAAACAGGCTCCGGATTATGTGGGTGGTTTGCAGGGAATGGAAGCACAAAAATGGATTGTGCGTATTGATAAATTATATGCCGAGTATGTGAAGGCAAAAATGGGACCGGATTTTATTAATAAAGAGGATTTCCAAATTGCGAATAAGTTTAATAAAAAGAACGTGAAAGATGATGCGGTGATGGAGTTTATTGCCAAAAATCTGGAAACGTACATGAGTAAATTGGGAGAAGCTCCGGGTATCTTGATGGTCGAGTATAATAATGCTGTTATCGAGCAATTGGCAAAAGCGGGTAAGAATGAATACAAGAAATATTTGGAGAGAATCAATGGTGATCTGGAAGCGGCTTACGCTATTATGCCGACGGGAACGTTGACTCCTTACGAGAAATTCAAGTATTATTATGATGGGATGTATTTATTGTCTTACAAAAAAGATGCGGAGTCTTATGTTCAATTAATGAATAAGTATTTGGCGGCTTTGGGTGATCAGGTGGGAGCGAATGATTATGGTGAGATTGCTCAAAATATGTATGTCATGAGTAAGGGAAAATTGAACAACGAACAATTAGGACAAGTGAAGGATTGGTTGGTGAAAGCTATGCAATACGAGGGAACCGGATTGATCGACAGGATTAATTTTGTGACGATGTTGGGGGATACGTATAAGGCATTGAAAGATTTTGATAAGGCAAAAGAAGCTTATAACCAAGGGTACATGGAGGCTTTACAGATCGAGAATAAAATGCAATCTGTTCAAGTGCAAATGATTATGAAACGTAAACTGGAAGCACTGGAATTAGCGAAATAAATAAAGTATGAGGGGATTATTAGTAACGATTGCCGTGTTTCTTTGCACGGTTGGGACTCCTTTGTCCGCGCAGGAAGGCATGGAAGGATTGCGTCACGGGAAACTGGATAACGGTCTGACGTATTACGTGAAGCATTCCAAGGCGGAGCCGGGAAGGGTGAGTTTTTACCTGTTGCAAAACGTGGGGGCGATACTGGAAGAGGATCACGAGAACGGGTTGGCGCATTTCTTGGAGCATATGGCGTTTAACGGTACTACCCATTTCCCGGGAGGGGTGATGCCTTATTTGAGGGGAAGAGGTATTTTCACGTTCAACGCGAAGACAGGGATAAACCAGACGGTGTATAATATCGAGGATGTACCCGTGGCAGAAGGCGGATTGGTGGACACGTGTATGTTTATCGTGAAAGACTGGTGTAGCGAGATATTGCTGAAAGATAAAGATATTGACGAGGAGCGGGGCGTGATTATCGAGGAATGGCGGAGTCATTATAACGTGGGGCGTCGCTTGCAGGAAGGATCGGCTCCGGTGGTGTACAATCACACGAAATATGCCAAACGGAACGTGATCGGGACGGTGGAATTATTGCAATCGTTCCCCTCGGATGTATTACGGGAGTTTTATCGTAAATGGTACAGACCGGATTTGCAGTGCGTGATCGTGGTCGGGGATATTGACGAGGTAGAGTTCGAGAAGCGGGTAAAGGAGCAGTTCGGGAAGATTCCCGCGAGGGAGAACCCGTTGGAACGGTACGAGGTGGAAATTCCAGACCGGGCGGATATGGATTATATGTTGATTCTCGATGCGGAGAATCCCTCGAAGATGATTTCTTTCCACCAACGGGTACACCGGCAGGAGGGATTGGATGAGGTCGGACGCAAGGCGTATTCTTTTAAAGCACGGATTTTTAACGCTTTGATGGGGCAACGCTTGTCCCGTATCGTGAACGCGAACAAGGAGAAGTTTTTGAGCGCTTCCGGTACATTCGAGAGTTTCGTGCGTAATTATAACGGGTTCTCTTTAGACGTGATTCCGTATAAAAATCAAGATGCTGAGGCTTTCGAGCAAGTGTGGACAGCGTGGGAAGAGATTCGTCGTTACGGTTTTACCGACAAAGAGGTCGAGAGAGTGCAGGAGGCTCTTTTCCAAGAGTTGATGAAAATGGAAAGTGAGGTAGAGAAGGAGAGTAACCCGTATTATGTATCCGTGTTCCAGAATCATTTTTTGGCGGGAATGCCTTTTCACGAGCAACCGGTAGAGTTGGGTTTGTTGAAAGAGGCTTTGCTGGAAATCACCGCGGAGGATATGAGTGACTGGATTCACTCGTGGGCGAACGATAGTAATCAGATTGTCGTGGTGTCCGGGAATGACAAGGATTATAAATACTTGACTAAAGATGATATTCTGAATATCATGGCTAAGGTGGCGGAAAAAGATATAGAGCCGGAGGTCGAGGAACACAAGACGCCGGAACCGTTTGACCTGCAACTTCAAGCCGGAACGATTAGGAAAGTGAAAAAGCTGGATCGTTTCAAGGCGGAAGAGTGGACATTGTCTAATGGCGCCAAGGTGTATTACAAGCACGTGGAGGAGGGACATGGGTTCTTTTCGCTGGCATGTAGCAGTCATGGCGGTCGTTCGGTTGTCGCCACGGAGGATTTACCGACATTAACGGCTATGCAAGCATTGACTTTGAAGTCGGGATTGTACAAGTATGACTTGAGTACGTTGAAAGAATTGGTACAAGGCAAGCAGATCCGTTTGAATATGATGATCAGTGATTACACGGAAGGCTTCGGGGGAAGCACGAAAGCGGAGAATGCTGAACTTTTGTTCCAGTTGTATTACTTGTTGTTCCAGCAACCCCGTTTCGATAGGACGCAATTTGACAAATATGTCGAGCGTTCCCGCTACGCGTACGAGAACCAACGGAAGACACCGCAGAATCTCGTGCAGGACACGATCCGGATGTTGACCGTGAGAGAAGACGAACGGAATAAGGATTATGGCGTGGCGTATTTCGACATGATGAATTTCGAACGGTTGGAATCCTTGTATCGTGAACGTTTTTCGAATGCCGGGGAGTTTACTTTCTGTATCGTGGGGGATATCGATCGGGGCGAGGCTGCACGCTTGGCGTGTGAATATATCGGTGCTTTGCCTTCTCGCGGGGGAAAGAAAGAGGAGTATATTATCCGTGATTATAGCGTGGATACCGATACTATTGCACGTGAATTTAAAGTGGTGATGCCGGGGGACAAGGGGATGGTGAATATCGTGCTGGAGAATGATGGCAAGTTCTCGCTGAAAGAGCAGATAGCTTTTAATATCTGGGGACAGATGTTGCGGGCTCGTTACTTCTCTATCGTGCGGGAGCAGGAGAGTGCGAGTTATGGTGTGAATGCGGATGCCGGCTACCGGGACTTTCCGGATAGGAAAGCAACCCTGATGATCGGTTTCGAGACGGAGAGCGATAAGGTGGAAAGGATGAAAGAGATTATCTACCGGGAATTGGAGAAGAGTACCAAAGAACTTTTCAAGGAGAGTGAATTGGCTCCCGTCGTTACGGTAATAAAACGAAGTAACGAGCAGGCAAACGAGAATCTCGGTATCGATTTCTGGATGAATGTGTTAAATAGTTATGCGGAATATGGAAAAGATATCACGGATCACAGTGCTTTTGACAAAGCCTTGGATAGTATTATCGTGAAAGATATTCAACGTGTGGCTCAGAAGTTTTTGAAACACGTGAAATTGCGGGACTGGGTAATAAAATCGGAGAAAGAGAATCCGTTATCGGATTGGGAATAGTGAGGATTAGAACAAGTGTGTGTGGAAAGGGTTGTCTGTATGGGCAGCCCTTTAATTTTTGATTTCATGATTTTAGATTTATGATTCCACCCACATGTGCTTTACTTGTTCCGTGGTTAAAAGTCTTTTTGGTTGGAACCTTTATTTCAAACCTTCCGTATACAACGGAAATTGTTATTAAAGGAAGATATTATGAGGAGATGTATTTTTATTGCCGCATTGCTGGCTTTGTTTTTTGTCGGGTGTCAGAAACCGACGATTAATATAGAGGAGAATATGTTGTCTTACACGAACAATGAATGGGATGTATCCGTGAATCGTCCGGTATTTTCAGCTCAGAATGCGGCTTTGGAGAAAGGATGCAAGGAGGTGAATGAGCGGGTGACGAAATTAATTGACAGTCTGCAAAATGATTTGAAAGAACAAATGAAAGAATACCTGCAAGAAGCACAGGAGATGAAGATCAATCCCATGATACCGTTTACGCTGGATATTCAGGATAGTGTTTTTATGGCAGACGACCGTTATATCAGCTTGCGTTTGGTTGTGTACACGTTGACGGGAGGTGCGAACGGGTTGACGGAGTATTATGCTTTTAATTACAGTATGAAACAAGGGAAATTCCTTGAACCGGAAGATATATTGAATTACAACAAGAGTGCCGAGATTGACAAACAGATTAAGACGAATTTCAAGAACCCGGACAATTGTTTCACGGATGTACCGACATTGTCAAACGTGACGACCGTAAATTTTTCAACGAATGATATTTGTTTTACCTATGATCCTTTGGTATTAGGTGCTCATTATTGTGGAGCGGCTCAGGTATCCGTTCCCCGCATGATTTTGAAGGGTGATTTATTGTTAAAATAGTAGTGGAGATTTGTAGGGAAGATAAGGGCGTTCCGAAAGGGGCGCCTTTTTTGTGTTGATATTTTTGAAAAAAGTCATAACTTGCACTCGAATTATACGGTGTGCCAGATGTTATTGTATCAGTTTAACCACGGTGACGAGAGAGCTTTTAAAAAGTTGTTTGACAACTTTTTTAATCCGTCGTGTGCTTTCGTGAAACGGTATATTCAAGAGCATGAAGCGGTGGAAGATGTGGTGCAGGAAACTTTTATCCATATTTGGGAAAAGCGCGGTATCTACACGGATATGGTTTATTTTAAGGCTTATTTATTCAAGGCACTTCGTAACAATGCCTTGTATTATTTACGGCAACACCGGGAATGTGAAGATGTAAATCCGGCTATAGAAGACGATTCGGATAGTGTATTAAACGCTATTATCGAGGAAGAAGTACACCGGGAAATTATTCGTGCGATTGATAAATTACCTCCCGAAAGACGACGAATCGTGGTAATGAGTATGAATGGTTGTTCGCAGGAGGAGATCGCCGAGAAGATGCATATATCCGTGAATACAATCAAGACCCAGAAAAGAAAAGCCTATGCTTTTTTGCGGGAGGAATTGAAGAATTTGTTCGTGTTTTTTCTTGTTCTTATGAATTTGTAGAGAGATTTTTGAAATAAATTCAAAAAAAACGCATTCCCGGTCACCCCTAAATCGTGTTTCTGCATATTATATATGAATAGTCAGGAAAACATTTATGGAAAAATATAGGGAATCGATAGAATTAGCAGAACAAATCACGAAATACCTGAAGGGAAAACTTTCACCGGAGGAGGAGGTCGAGTTGAAAAAACGGCTACATGCTCATCCGGAGGGAGAGCAACTTCTGGCTCGGGTTCGGGACGAACGATCTATTGCCGCTAAAAAAGAGATGTACGCATCGTTTAGTGCGGATAAGAGTTGGGAAAGGATTCGGAAAGTTACAGGCAAGAAGTCTTCGGGGATGATGTACCGGATGTTCTGGTGGGCGGCTGTTTTTGCCTTGCCTCTTGCTGTAGCCGCCTCGATTCTTCTGGTAAATAAAAGCAAACAGGAAGATCGTCCTCAATATATCGTGGATGCTTATTTTGAATCCAACAAAACGATGTTGGAACTACCCGGGGGAAAATGTATAGCTTTGGATACAGTAAAAAACGTGACGAAAGAATTGAATGATTTTGGTGTCACGCTGGCCGAAGGGCAGGGATTGGATTATTCCGGTTTGGATTCCGTTATGGATGCGAAGGTGGAATATCACAAGGTCGTGGTACCTCGGGGTGGTGAATATAATCTGAAACTTGCCGACGGCACAAATGTCTGGATGTTTGCCGAATCGGAAATTCGTTTCCCGACCCGTTTTGAAGGAAATAAACGGGAAGTGTATTTGTCGGGAGAGGCTTATTTCGAGGTACATCATGATCCCGTTCATCCTTTCTACGTGAAAACGAAGTCGCTTGACGTGAAGGTACTGGGAACAAGTTTTAACGTGAAAGCCTATAATAATATGGAGGTTGTGGAAACCTCGTTGGTTGAGGGGGTGGTAAGTGTGAAGGATAACGTGTTGCGTCCGAATATGCAAGCTGTCTTTCACAAGAACACGGGAGATTTTTCTTACCGGAAAATAAACGGGGAGAGTTATCGTTTGCGTAAAGAACGGGTGTTTGTGTTTGACGAGGAGCGGTTGGATGATATCTTGCAGGAGATGGCACGCTGGTATGATTTCGAGATTTTTTACCAGAACCCGGAGATGGCAGATAAACGGTTCGGTTTTAAATTGGAAAAATACGAGCATGTGGATACACTCTTGGATATATTGGAATTGACCGGGGAAGTGAGATTCACGATGAAGGGAAAGACGTTGACCGTGATGAGTGGAACTTAATGTTAAGCTGAATATAAATAAAAACGGGTAGCGGAAATTTTGTGGTGATTATTTCCTGCCACCCATTTGGTTAAATTCAAAATCAATTTAATTCTTCAAAGTTATGAAAAAAAATCTTTGGACGTGGCTCCTGCACGATAAAAAAAGGAGAATAAATACAATTTGTATGAAAGTCTGCCTCTGTTTGGCGTTTGTTTTGGGCGGCGGGATGCTTGGTAACGCCTTTGCCCAGACGGAGAGATTGACTTTGAAAAGGGAGAATGCTTCGATGTTGGACATCATTTTTGCCGTGGAGAAACAGAGCAAGATGACGTTCGTGTACAGCATGGATGCGGTGAATAAAATCGGGAAAATCACGATTGACGTCAAAGACGTGTTGATTGATAGCGTGATGAATGTCTGTTTAAGGAGAACCGATTACACTTATTCATTGGAGAAGAACGTGGTCGTGATCAAGAAAAAGGCGGAAGCAGAGAAGAAAGCAGCCTTGGACGAGAAGAAAAAAGTGATTACCGGAGTCGTGAAAGACAAGAGGAACGAGGTGCTGCCCGGGGTTTCTGTTTACGTGAAGGGGACGACGATTGGGGTGGTGACCGATGTAAATGGAACTTACAAATTTGAAGTTCCCGGTTCGGTGGATAGATTATTGTTCTCGTTCGTGGGTATGAAGACGAAAGAGGTGGAGTTGAAGGGGCAAACGACCGTGAACGTGGTGTTGGAGGACGAAGTTTCCGGTTTGGACGAGGTAACCGTGGTGGCTTATGGAGAGCGGAAAAAGAGAGAGTTGATCGGTGCGGTGTCTTCCGTGAAAGCGAAAGATTTGGAAGAGGTGCCTTCCGCGAGTCTGGAAAATTTGTTGCAGGGGCATATGGCGGGAGTCGAGGTGACTAATATTTCTGGTTCTCCCGGTGGTGGCGGTACCCGTATCAATATCCGGGGCTATAATTCGTTGTTATCAGAATCCCAGACGGACGGGACTCCTTTGTATGTCATTGACGGTGTACCCGTGCATTCTTTTACTTCTCCCGTGACGGGGACGAACACCTTGGCGGAGATAGATCCTTCGACAATCGAGTCCGTTGAAGTCTTGAAAGATGCCGCTTCTGCCGCATTGTACGGCTCAAGGGCGAGTAACGGTGTAATCTTAATCACCACGAAGCAGGGGAAAACGGGACGAGGAAAATTTTCGGCTAACGTGTCATACTCCTATTCCATTTTGCCCGAAACCCCGGTGCAGACGGGGGGACACTTGGAGCGTATGGCTAATATCTATAAGTTTAGAAGTGTACGTGCGGCTTACGGGAGTTGGCAGACAGGTATTTATAAAATGCCAGAATCTTACCGGGAGGCATATCACCAGAATGGTGCGTATGATTTCTTTTGGAATAACGGATATGTTTTAAATGATGCGCAGAAGGATATGGTAAGACCTTTGCAGGACAGTTTGAATCCTTTTTATAATAATTCGACGAATTGGTGGAAATATTGTTTCGATGCGGGGAAGATTTTGAACGCGAATCTTCAGGCTTCCGGTGGGACGGAAACGATAAAATACATGATCGGGGCAGGCTGGTATAACGAGAGAGGGATTATGCTGGGGAGCGAGTTTAAAAGGGCTAATATTTTGACGAATATTAATGTCGTTCCTCGTACAAACTTGAATGTGGATGCACGTTTGTATCTTGCTTATACGGATCGGAGCCGGGGGGCGGCGAATACTTCTTTCTCGAGCGCGAGTAAGTACGAACGGTTGACTGTTGACCCGAAATCGAATCTTTCTATTTTGCCGGGTTCCGGGGATATTGAAAAGGAAACGTTGAAACAGATAAACGAGTCGTCCGAGAAAAACATCACTTACCGGATTCGGGCAAGTCTGGCTGTGGCGTATGAGTTTATTAAAGGGCTAAAGTTGTCTTCCAGTTTGGCGATGGACTTCTCCGAGGGGAAACGAAATTCTTTTACACCCAGTTATTTGGATCCGACAGATAAATTAAGTGTGTCAACGGGAAGTATCAGTAGCGGAACAATGTTTTCTAACGAGAATTTGCTTGTTTATAATAAGACGATTCGGAATAATCATAATATGGAGATCCTTTTAGGATTGTCTTATTTGAGAGAGGCAAAAGACCAGTTTAGTGCTTCGGGTAAAGGTTCCCCGAGTGATAAGATTCACTATGTTTTAGACGGATTCCCGACGACTTACGAAAAATACGGGAGTATCCAAGCTTTGCAGGCATACCGGTCTAATTTTGAAGAAAAAATCATGCTGAGTTATTTCGGACGTTTGGCTTATAATTATAAAAAGAAATATCTGTTTGAGTACACGCTAAGGAGGGACGGTTCGTCCGTGTTCGGCGAAAACGTGCGTTGGGCTACTTTCCCGTCGGTTGCCGTTGGTTGGGCATTTTCGGAAGAACCGTTTTTCAAAAAATGGTGGTTGAGTTACGCGAAGATTCGTGCATCTTGGGGTACTTCAGGACAACAGTTCAAGGATGCTTATTTGGCACATGGGACGCTTGAGTTCGCGAATCACTTCTTGGGAAATTCCGGGGTATTGCCCTCTCAAATTATTAATACTAATCTGACTTGGGAGGAATCGGATCAATACGATATAGGTTTGGATATAGATCTTTTTGATTATCGTTTGAAATTCAAATTGGATTATTATTACAAGTATTCCAAATCATTGTTGTTCAACGTTTCTTTGCCGGGGAATTATTATTTTCATAAAACGGCATGGCAGAATGCGATGGAGATTTCTAACGAGGGAATCGAGATGGAGTTGAACTATGATATTCTGCGTGACACGGAGGTTAAATGGCGTGGAAAGTTTAATATTTCAAGAAACTGGAATCGTTTCGAGAAGTCGTACACGGATATGGATATGGTGAACGGAACCGGACAGTTGGTACTCGGGCGACCTATTTACGGGCTTTATCTTTATAAAGATTTGGGTATGATTGAGTCAGAAAAAGATATTCCGGCTTATTATGACCAACAAGGGAACAAAAATCTGTTGTACTCGATGAACAAAAGTTACCCGTATGCCGCGGGAACCAGAATGATACAAGATATGAATCAAGATGGAGTCATTAATGGCGACGATAGGTATTATGCTGGATCTACTCTACCGCAAGCTTACGGGGGATGGGCTAACGAGATCATGTGGAAAGGTTTTGATTTGAATGTTTTGTTCACGTACACGTTAGGGAGAAAGATTATTAATTTGTACAAAATTACTTCTTTGCAGTACGATTTTAGACCGAGTACGGTTTTTGTGGATTATGCAAATACGACATTTTGGGAGAAACCGGGAGATAAGGCTGATTATCCGATCATAACTTCCAGTAGCCGCGGTTACACGGGACAATTTGACGGAGCCGTTTCTTCCAACATAGAACGGGTGAATTATTTGCGGTTGAAACAATTGACGTTGGGGTATAATTTCCCGAAAGAGTGGATGCGGAAAATTAATATTGACGGTTGCCGTTTGTTTTTCACGGCAGAGAATTTATTCCTGTTGACAAATTATTCCGGTGTGGACCCGGAAGTCGTAGACCCCTATACCGGGTACGATAACTTCATGTATTACCCGTTAGCCCGGAAATTGACATTAGGATTAACTGTAAAATTTTAGCCATGAGGAAAATTATATATATACTGCTTTTCCCCTTGTTGTGGGGGTGTGATAACGTGCTGGACGTGGAGCCGGAGAATGCCATCACGTTCACGAACTTCTTTAAGACAGAGGAAGATTTTAACGCGATAGTGTTTCAACTACAAGCTTTTTCCCGTTATAAAGCATTTGAGAATGAAATAATGCCTCTTCGCGGATTTATAGCTGATCTGGTAGGTAGTTCAACTTATCAAGATCATCGGATGTTGAATCAGACATCATTAGTAAGTCCTTATTCCAGTTATAATAATTGGGCAAATCATTATGATTTAATTTACGTGGCGAACGTGATATTGGATAATTTGCATCGGGCTGAAGGGGTTTCAAAAGATAAACTGGACTTTTATGCCGGGCAAGCATATTTCGTGAAAGGTTTTGTTTATTTCGATCTTGCCAGAAAGTGGGGAGAGGCCGTAATCACGAAGAATAGCACGAGTATGGAAGTGTATAACAAGAGTTCGATGTCGGACGTGTTGGATGAGGCGATAAAGAATGCTTCGGAAGGATACAAACTATTGCCGAAATACGAGGATATGCCTCTTTTGGGAGCAAATACGTGGGTGTCGAAACAATACGGGTGCAAAGGAAGTTGTGCGGCGTTGTTGGCGCATTTGTATGCGTGGAAAGGAAGTATGATTGAGATGCACGGGTTGGACGGAGATGCGAAAGATTGTTACGGAAAGGCTGTTGAATGGTGTTCGCTTTTGATAGATAAGAAAGCGGGTTACTACGAGTTGGAGCGTACGATTGGTGAGGTATGCACGAAAGCGATGAAAGGGATGGGAGCCAGCCAAGAAAATATTCTGGAGTTCGAGTTGGATCGTTTTCAGGATTATCCGATGGCTTATTTCCCCGGACGCCAATATATTACTTGGCCGGTGAAGGGAACGGAAACTCCTGCTTCCGTGGTGACGAAGACTTTTGCTATCAAAGCTGAAACAGTGAAAAATCTTTATGAAGAGACGGATGACCGCCGGGATGAGTATTTTTATAAATTGGATTCTATGTCACATGACACGATGTATAAGGTAAACCAAGGATTCGCTTACATCTACAAATGGAGGGATGCCGTTTATCAAGATGTGTCGTGGAGTCCGACTCCTCAATTGGCATATATTGATGCGAATTATTGTTACTGGCGTCTGGCGGATATTTATTTGTTGAGAGCCGAATGTTACGCTAAACTGGATGATGATCTGGCTATAGATGATTTGAATACTATTCGCGGGCGAGCCCATGCGACTCTTTATCCCCGCCCGGGTGAGAATGATATCCGGTTGGCTATCTTCAAGGAGCGGGAGCGGGAATTGTTGCTTGAGGGACACCGTTATTTCGATATTATGCGGAATGGTTTGGAATACGTTCATGCGTGTATGGAAGGCAATTTCAAGACGTTGACCCAGCAAGATGTGAAGGATGGGGCTTTGTTCCTGCCGATAGGCGGTGATGCGTTTACCTATAATGATTTGATACGCCAGAATATTTATTGGTCAAAATTCGAGTAAATAAAAATGAAGATGATGAAAAATATAGGATTGATTTTGATTTTGTTTTCGCTTTTTTCTTGTGAAACAAAATACAATTATATTGACACGGGATTGGCAAACGGTCGTTTTGACGGGACGATGTACGATTATTTACATTCCAGTTCTTACGATTGGGACAGTACTCTGCTTTTAGTGGAACGTGCCGGGTTGCGGGATTTGTTTCAGGGGAAACAGGCGGGATACGAGAAAATGACTTTTTTCGGACCGACGAATTTATCTATCCTTCGTTGGATGATAGAACAGGGATATGACGCTATTCAAGATATTCCGGTAGAAGTATGTCGGGATATACTGTTGAAACACGTGGTTGCGGGTGTTCACAAGCGGGATGATATTCCCCGGGGAGAACAGATTCTCGGGCAGACACAAGGCGAGGGTGGCGAAGTGTTCACGAATGCTTTTGGAACGAAGTTCTGGATATATTCGTTTCGGGATACTTATCATGATATCCCGGACGTGGGACCCGTTTACCTGAAAATAATTTCTTTCGATTCGAGGGCTATGATTGATGTGGCTTCAACCGATATCGAAACGGATAACGGGTTCGTTCATTCTTTGGATTACTCTTACACCTTGGGACAATTATAAAAACAGAATATGATGATGAAACAAGTATATTTATTTCTTGTACTGGTCATGACCTGTTGGGGATGCCAGGATATGAAAATCGGGTATTTGAAGGCGGATAATGCTGGTTATTTGCCGAATGAATTGGAAGTGAAAAAAACGTTAGACCCGGTAGAAGATGCTGTTAGAATTGCTAACGAGGCTCCTTGGGTGACGCCGAAAATTCAAGGAGTGCTGGGAACGGCTCCTTTGCAGTATGAGTTCGTGAGCGTGAAGGCTTCGGACGGGGGAGATGCTGAATTATTTAAACAGGAAATCATTGTTCGCGGAGGGGGTGTGATGGAATTACCTTTGTACACGAAACTCCCCGCGGGACGCTATGTGGTTACGTTGAGGGTTTTGAATGACGGTTATTCATCTGCATTGCCGGATGTATATACGTTTATTGTAAAATAGATTATTTATTCGGGTAAACCCGGCACATCCTTGCCGGGTTTACTTCTAAACAGAAAAGAAATGAAAACGATTTTAGTTATATTATTGGTATTGCTCGGGGGAGTCCGGGCATTCGGACAAGGCATTGTTTTTTTTGAGGGGGATTTTAATGCTGCCTTGGAAAAAGCGAAACAAGAGGGAAAAATGCTTTTTGTGGATTTCTACGCGGACTGGTGCGGACCTTGTAAACGCATGGCCAAAGATGTGTTTACTTTGCCCGCCGTGGGGGAGTATTTTAATGAGCGATTTATTTCTGTTCAGATAGATACCGAGGCTCCTGCAAACAGACCTGTCGTCAAACAATATAAGGTAAAGTCTTTGCCGACATTGGCTTTTTTTAGCGCTGAAGGAAAACTTTTATCTCAGTCCGTGGGGGCATTGGCAGGGGATGCTTTTCTGAAATTGGCAAAGGTTGCCACTGGGGACGAAATGAGTTTCGAGGAGACTTATGCGAAACTTAAATCTTCAAAAAATGATTTGCAGTTGATGCAGCAGGTGTTGGCGGGGGCTCCGGCTTACGTGGGTACGTTGGAAGATATGGAGCGTGCCAAATGGATCGCCCGAATCGAGAAACTCTTCAAAGAGTATATCGATTTGAAGATGGGACCGGAACTAATCAATGCGGAGGATTATCGGATTATTAATACCTTTCACCAAGCGGAAAAACCGGGGGATAAACTGATGGAGTTTATGAATAAAAATATGGAAGCGTATCTGGCGTTGGGTGAAGGGCCCGCTTATTACGTGATGGAGTATAATAATAAAATGATAGAGAATCTGGCACGTGCCGGGAAAGAAGAGTATAAGAAATATCTGGAACGTATTGACGGGGATATGAAATTGACTTATAGCGTGGTGCCTCAAAAAACGATGTCTGCCCGCCAACGGTTTACTTATCTGTATGATGCCGAGTACCAGATATTTTATAAAAAGGACGGCGAAGCGTACATGAAATCGATGGATGCTTATTTAAAAGAATTGGGAGATGAGGCTCGGGCGACGGATTATGGTATGGCTGCACAAAAAGTGTATGTCGCCACGGGAGGAAAAGTGCCTGAAGATGTTATTTTGAAAACTAAAGAATGGACGATCAAGGCGTTGCAATACACGGACGTGTCGTTATTGGATAAGATTAATTTCTTGGCGATGTTAGGAGATACGAATAAAGTGTTGAAGGAATATGAGGAGTCGAAAAAGTGTTATAATCAGGCTTTTATGGAGTCAATGCAGATTGCCCAAGAGATGACAAAAGCGATGATACAGATGAAAATTAAACAGAAATTGGCAGAGCTGGATTTGTTAAAAAAATAATTGTGAGGAGTGAATAATCACTCGTTTAAATTCATACTTTTGTGGTACACACAAAAAAACAAAACACACTATGAAAAGTACACTAATTATGGCAATTGGATTGGCTCTCGTGTTCGTGGGATGCCAGCCTAGAGTTCAGAATCTGAACGTGAAACAGGAGCACTCGGAAGTAACTTCGGAAGATTGTGACATCCGGATCGACCGTTCGGTCTTCTCTGCCGCAGACGAGGCTATCAACAAGAGTTGCATGGTTTTGAACGGCAAGATCGAAAAGTTAGTAAATGACTTGAAAGATAGCTTGCGGGCGGATGCTACGGAATTATTCCAAACATTTGCGGACAAACCGGATGAACGTCCGAACTGGAAGTACGAGTTGATAGTTGACGATAGCGTGTTTATGGCTACCGACCAATTTATCAGCGTACGTTTAAGAGTTTATTCCTTCACGGGAGGAGCGCATGGAATGACGACTTATTATTCATTCAATTATGACGTGAAAAATCAAAAGTTCCTAACGAACAAGGAAATCTTGAATTATGCCAATGCCGCACAGATAAACACGCTGTTGAAGGCTAATTTTAAGAATCCGGACGGTTGCTTTACGATGGAACCTACATTAGATTTGGCGGGGGCAATCAATTTTAATGCAACGTCAGTTTATTTTTTGTACGGACAATACGTACTCGGGGCTTATGCTTGTGGTTCTGCTGAAGTTGTTGTTCCGCGGGCAGCTTTGAAAGGGGATATTTTGATAAAATAATCACTCGTTTTTAGTACTTGGAAGGTCTACAAAATCCGTTCGGATTTTGTAGACTTTTTTTAATTTTGAGCAGGATGGCTGTAAGATTGTTATGCTTTCCGCGTACGAGTTTATGAAATAGATGTGCGCCTTACTACTTCAGTAAGGCGGCACTTTCGACCAGACGGATAAACTCTTTCCGGTAGCCTTCCGGATCGTATTGGGTGGCTTCACGGGCAAGATGGATGACGTCATCGTAAGTCAAATCATTTTTATACTTGGAGTCTTGCAACAGCATTCCGAAGCCTGCCACGGCTGCCGAGAATCGGAAGTTCTCGGAAACGTTATTCAATGAAGTATTTTTATCAATGACGGCAACTTCCATTTTGGAACTTTTGTCTGAATCCGGTTGTTTGTACCGGAGTTTCAGTGTCAGTAACTCCGGGCTATCCGTCAGTGATTTTTTCTCTTTCTTTTCGGTTTTCTGGTATTTCAACGGATCGATATCTCCCAACAAATTACTCTTGACTCCGACCGGGATAACTTCATACAAGGCGGTCACGCTATGCCCGGCTCCCATTTCTCCGGCATCCTTCGTGTCGTCGTTAAAGTCCTTGTCTTCCAATAAACGACTTTCGTACCCGATTAAACGGTATGCCTGTACTTTCGCGGGATTGAATTCGACTTGGATTTTCACGTCTTTGGCAACGGTGAATAATGTTCCCCCGAACTCACTCACCAGAACTTTTTTTGCTTCAGTCAGGTTGTCTATGTACGCGTGATTGCCGTTTCCTTTTTCAGCTAGCGTTTGTACCCGGTTGTCCTTGTAATTACCCATACCGAATCCTAATACGGTAAGGTAGATACCCGAAGAACGTTTGGTTTCGATCAGTTTCTCCAGTTCTTGGGGAGAGGATAATCCGATGTTGAAATCGCCGTCCGTGGCAAGAATAATCCGATTGTTCCCGTTCTTGATAAAGCTGGCTTCGGCAACCCGGTAAGCTCTTTGTACCCCGTCGCCTCCGGCAGTTCCGCCGCTGGCATACAGACTTTCGATAACAGATATGATCTTTTGTTTATCTTCACAGGACGTGGAAGGCAGCAACTCTTTCGTGTGGTTTGCATAGGTTACGATGGCTACCCGATCTTGCGGGCGAAGTTTTTGCACGAGCATTTTTAACGACGACTTCAACAAAGGTAATTTATTCTGGTCGCTCATGGAACCGGAAACATCAATCAGGAACACGAGGTTGGAGGCAGGTAGATTTTCCATGGCAATTTCTTTTGCCTTGATTCCGATATGTACCAAGCGATGTTGCGGATTCCACGGGGCCGCGGATACTTCAGTCGTGATGCTCACCGGATCATTACCCCGGGGAGCGGGATAATCATACGTGAAGTAATTCAGCAATTCTTCCGTGCGAATGGCATCAGCGGGAGGTATTTGCCCGTTGTTGATAAAACGCCGCATGTTCGAGTAGGAAGCCACATCCACGTCAATGGAGAACGTGGAAAGCGGGGCATCCAGTGCTTTACGGAATTGATTTTGTGAAAAACTGTTGTATTCTTCCGTGTTAGAGTAATAATCTGCTCGTCGTTGTAAGCTGTTACCCTTGACTGTAACGCAACTCCCGACAAAGGCCTCTTTCTTGACCGTGTGATACCCGCTTACGACAACTTCTTCCAGTTGATTTTGATCTCCATGTAATTTCACGAGTAATTTTGTCTTTTCCACTTTTACTAGGCGGGTTTGAAGTCCGATAAACGAGAAAACAAGAGTATCCCCAATTTGCGCTTGAATAGAAAATTCTCCGGATACATTAGATACCGTCCCGATAGAAGTGTTTTTAATAATGATGGTGACACCGGGAAGCGGTTGATCATCTTTGTCTGTAATTACTTTTCCCGTGACCAAAGATTTTTGGGCAGAAGCCAATAGGCTCAAGCTAACTAGCAAACTCACTATAAATGTGATCTTTTGGAATAAATGGTAAGTTCTCATAAGCGATATAATATTAGAGTTATTTTTTCAAGAAGATGATTTGGCAGAAGAAATTCCATAAATTTGAGAAAGAAATTTTATAAATTCGTATATTTGTAAAAATCAATACTTGGATGTGAATCAGGTTCAGGAACATAGAACGGATGAGGAACTTTTGCGGAAGTATTGTGCAAAAGGAGAGTTGGTGTATCTGGTAGAGGTCTACAAAAGATATATGCCGCTTGTGTATGGTGTGGCATTGAAATATTTAAAACGACCGGAAGATGCACAGGATGCCGTTATGCAGTTGTTCGAGGAATTGATAGTGAAAGTAAAAGGGAGCGATATCAAAACATTCAAACCATGGCTTTATACCTGCGTACGAAACTATTGTCTGATGGAACTTCGGAAGCGGACAAGAAATTTATCGGTTTCTTTAGACGATTCTTTTATGGAATTTTGCGATGATTTTCATCTTACAATAGCAGGAGAGAATGAAGAACGGGAAAAAGCATTGCAGGATTGTATTGAGGCTCTCCCCGAGAAGCAGCGTATCAGCGTGAATTATTTTTTCCTGCAGGAACTTTCTTACAAGGAAGTGGAAGAGCGAACAGGGTTTTCCCTGAAAAATGTAAAAAGTTTTATTCAGAACGGGAAACGAAATTTGAAATTGTGTTTGGAACGTAAAGGAATAACATCGTATGAAACGGAATGATGACATAAAAGATTACCTGCGGGGCAACCGGAAAGGGGAGTCCGCCAATCGGCTGGAGCGGGAAGCTTTGTCTGACCCGTTTCTGTACGAGGCATTGGAAGGACTGACCTCTACCCCGGGGGACCCGATTGATGGTCTGATTCGTTTGGAGCGTCATTTGGAGGAGCGTGTCCGGGGGAGTAAGAAGAAAAGCCGGAGCTGGTTGTATATTGCTGCCTCGTTTTTGGTTTTGGCGATGTGTGGTACTTTGTGGCTTGTCGAAAGGGAAGATACATCGAAAGTTCTGGAAAAGGAAATGGCTATGGTTGCCCCGCGAGAAATGAGGCGTGAGGCTATTGAGGTTTTTTCTGCGGATAGTAGTCATGGTGTAGAGGATTCTGCTCACGTGAGCATGTTGCGGAAGGTACAATCGGAACAAGCGGAGGTTGCGATGGAGGTGATGAAAAAAGAACGTGGGGTATCGATGAATACGGTGGAGGGTATCGTGACCGATGAAAAAGGAGAGGTGTTACCGGGTGTAACGATTCTTGTTTCCGGAACAAGTGTCGGGACAGTGACTGATGAACAAGGAACTTTCCGGTTGGAACTTCCGGAGGGGAAAACGTATTTGACCTTTAATTTTATCGGGATGAAAATGCAAGGCGTTGTTGTAAAAGCCGGGACTCAGATACAAGTGAAGATGGAAGTAGACCAGCAGAAATTGGATGAGGTCGTCGTTACAGGTTATAATACAGTAAAGAAAACAAGTATGGTGGGAGCTGTCGCGACTGTCAGTGGGAATGAATTAAAAAAAGATACGATAGTTTCCGCGGATGATATTGTACGTTTTAATCGTTACATGGCGGATGCTCTGAAATACCCGGAAAAAGACGTGAAAAATGGAAATGAAGGTATTATTCTGGTTTCTTTTGAACTGAATAAAAAGAAAGTACCTAGCCGTATCCGTATTAAAGACGGTTTCTCCAAAGAAAGTAATAAAGAATTGATTCGCTTGTTGGCGGAAAGTCCGAAATGGGAATCCTCGCTTTCCGGTAAGAGAATATATGTTTCGGTTCGCTTCACGATTGGGAAAGCCGGAGCGAAGCATACGGCTGTCCTTGCAACAGAAAAACCTTGGAAATAAAATCCGATGTCAGAACAGCGTGTGAATATCTTCCTCTATTTTCAAGATAGCGGGATAAGCCCCGAACTGGATATTTTTCTTCAGTTGGTCATCAATACTATTCCGGTAACCGAATAAATTAACTCGCGGATGTGTTCCCGCGGAGGCGTCTTTCGCTTGTCGTAAAACTTTTTTGCACACTTCCCGGTTGAGCATATAGACCATATCGTACACGTTATGCCCCCGGATAAAAAGATAGGTCGTATCGGGCGTCAATCCTATTTCTTTATATTTATCTTCCAGAATAGAAAGGTCTGCTTTAGGATAGGCTCTACGTAATTGTGCCAGTTTGCGATCGACCTTGTTTTTTAGGATATTCAACTCTTTGCGTCCGTTCTGTCGGATGTCGGGGCGGCGTTGCCACTCGAATGATGCCAGTTCGTTGAATTCCGCTATCGAGAAGCGTTTAGGATCGGCAACAAGGAAATAAAGATGCCAAAGGAATAGTTTGTACACGATATTCGAGTATTCTTTCAAGAATTGCCTGAAATCA
Source organism: Butyricimonas sp. DFI.6.44 (assembly GCF_022132345.1). Classification (NCBI taxonomy): domain Bacteria; kingdom Pseudomonadati; phylum Bacteroidota; class Bacteroidia; order Bacteroidales; family Odoribacteraceae; genus Butyricimonas; species Butyricimonas sp. DFI.6.44. Next base: position 106,620 of record NZ_JAKNJD010000006.1, read on the forward strand.
AAAAGATGATTGGGCAACGTGGTGATCCGGCGGCATAAGTCATTTAGTCCCTCTTCGTAACAGTGATGATTCTCGAAAGAATAAGTGTAGGTTTGAAAAATGTAATGGTTGATATCTATATTCCGTTCCTGCAATAAATAACGATAGTCACTGTCAATGCAGATAAAGAATTTAGGATTCAAGTATTTGATGTATTTCAAACATTGTGTCACGCCTTTGGTTTCGTGTCCTTTCTCGTTCCGGGAGCCGGCGATAAAGTGAAACCGGTCATTAGGACGAAAATGTTTGAAAATGGTACTCCAGAATACAATATCATCCTTGTCTTCCACGTGTATGGCGGCACGACACCGTAACAACTGTGCGTCCATCATAAAGCGTTTGGCAGCGTGGTAGTAATATTTTTCTTTTGATATAGGAGGGCGAAACATAACAATTGAAAATTAATTAATTTACGATTTATGAATTACGATTTACGATTGATAGGCAGGCTCAATCTAAAATCTGAAATCATAAATCTAAAATTAGTCATAGTCACTGAATTAATAAGTCTTCGATAAACACGAGTTTGTCACCCCAACCGTCGCCGAAAAGACTCGGGGAGTGCGTGGACGTGATGATCTGGCAATGTGGGTTTAGTTTTTGAATCTCTTCAAAAAGACGGTATTGCCACTCGATGTGCAATGAAATTTCCGGCTCGTCCATCAAAAGGATATAAGGTTGTCCGTCCATGAGAAAAACCCGGAGCAGGATGATTAACAATTGCTTCTCTCCCGAGGAGAGTTTGTACAGGTGAATAAGCTCGTTGCCGTCACGGAAAACAAGCTGGTTAGTCATCGGGTCAATTTCTATCGTTTTTCCGGTACCGGCAAACAGATGATTCACCGTGTCATAGAAATCGCGAATCCGGCGGTTGATTTTCTCTGCCTGCTCGGGAAAGTTCGTGGCACGAAGACGATAATCGGAAAAAGAGTTGTTGTTCTCTCCCACGCTGTACACGATCTCTTTTAACTCGCTCAACAGGGGACTGTCTTCCTTACCCATTTTTCGTCTATCGCGGATAGGCACATCGAATGTACTTATTTTCAGATAATTTACCCCGGCTAGTTTTTGTCTTATGGAAGACACGGAACTATCTTTTCGGAAATTGATCTCGTTACCGTCGATCATGATTTCCGCCTCGATATTGTATAATTTCAACCGTTTGACATCGGCAGATAGCAAGGCGTCGATAATATTAAAAAACGTGGTCTTACCGCTACCGTTGATACCCGTGAGTATATTCACGTCCGGATTCAAGTTTTCCCACCGGAAATTATATTTTCCCCATATATTGCGGATCTCTATTTTTTGAATTTTATTTGCTTTCATGATTCTGGTACTTGATAAAAGTTTGTCCCAATCGTTATCAACAAAGATAATAAATTTTATACTTTCGCGTCGATTTAAGAGATCATTTCATGGATTAATATTTGATACTATGCAAGGACTTTATGCGATATTATTATTGATTGTCTCGAATATTTTTATGACATTTGCTTGGTATGGACACTTGAAGTTGCAGGAAATGAAGTGGATAGATAACTGGCCGCTTTTCGGTGTTATCCTCTTTTCATGGTGTATTGCTCTTTTCGAATATTGTGCGCAGGTACCGGCCAATCGTCTGGGATTCATCGGGAACGGGGGACCTTTCTCGTTAATGCAGTTGAAGGTCGTTCAAGAAGTGATCACTTTGACCATCTTTATTATTTTTTCCATGGTCTTCTTCAAGGGGGTGACGTTCCAATGGAATCATCTGGCGGCTTGCGTCTGTCTTGTACTTGCTGTTTATTTTGTATTTATGAAGTGATGTTTATCCGACACGGGGAACACGCAGGGTTTACCCGAAAGAGGATTACTTTGAGTAATAACCAGTGTGTCGTAGACGCTTTCGATATTGTCGTAAGTCAATACTTCTTCCGGGGTGCCGCTCGAGTGAATACTTCCTTCTTTGAGCATAATCAGTCGGTCGCTGAATTCGCTGGCGAGGTTCAGGTCGTGAATGATAAGCAACACGGTAAGGTTTTGTTCCCGGTTCAAGCGTTGCACGAGATTCAGTATTCGCATCTGGTGGGATATGTCCAAATGGGAAGTGGGTTCGTCAAGCAGGAGAATCTCCGTTTGTTGGGTGAGAGCCCGGGCAATGGCTGCCAGTTGTTGTTCGCCACCGCTAAGTTGGTTCATGAGTTTTGCACGTTTTTCCCATATACCTGTTAATCGCATATTCTTTTCGGCAATGGCGTAGTCCTCCTTGTTCTCGAAAAGTTGTAGCGGGGCGTGGTAGGGGAGGCGTCCCATGAGAACGTAGTCTTCGATAGAGATAAAATCCGCTTCCACGGTCTGGTTGACAATGGCAAGTTGTTTTGCCCTTGCTTTATGCGTCATGCGGAATGCGTCCGTGCCGTTTATCCGGATAGAGCCTTGTTGCACGGGTAGCATGCCGGTGATGGCTCGGAATAAAGTTGTTTTGCCCGCCCCGTTGGGACCGATAATGGAAGTCAATTTACCCCGTTCCACGGTGAACGAGATATCCCGTATCGTGAATTTATGGTTGTAGCCACATTGAAGGTTTTCTATTTCTATCGCGTTATCCATATCAGTCTATCGTTTTTTTCGTTTTGGTGTTACTCATCACGAGGATGAAAATGACACCCCCGATAATTCCGGTGATTACCCCAATCGGTAATTCGTTGGGCGAAATAATCGTTCGGGCGAAAATGTCGGATAAAATCAAGAAGATACCTCCCCCGATAAAAGAACTCGGGAGCAAAATCCGAAAATCGGAACCGATGATAAAACGCATGAGTTGAGGGATAATCAATCCCACGAACCCGATAACCCCGACAATAGAAACACATATTCCGGTAAGCAGGGAACTGAGCAAAAAAAGAACCTTGATAGCCCAGTTGGCATTAATACCTAATTGTATGGCTCTTTCCGACCCCAAACGCATGGCGTTCAACGCCGGGGTGTATAGAAAAGCAAGGCATAGCACGACGAGACTGGTCACGGAAATCAGTGCAATAAGTGTCGGGTCGGTTTCATTCAGAGAACCCATGATCCAAAACACGATACCGTGCAAGTTCTCGCTTTTGGTGACGGACATGATCAGCAACATGAGCGAGGAAGAGATAAAACTAATCATCACCCCTGTCAGCAGGAGGCTGTGTACGCGGACATTACCTCGTCGGACTCCGAGTGTGTAAACCAGAATGACCGTGACAAGAGCCCCGGCAAACCCGGCGAGGGGAAGCATAAAACTCCCGTGCAGGGTATGTAGTGACAGGACGATGGCAGCCGTGACTCCCACCGATGCACCCCCCGATATCCCCAAGGTATAAGGCTCAACGAGCGGGTTGCGGAAGATTCCTTGCAGGATGACTCCGGACAGGCTTAAAGCACCGCCGACGATAAATCCGAGAATGATGCGGGGAACTCTTAATTGACGCAGGATGTTCAGGCGAACATCCTCCGGGTCCCCGTTCCAGAGTTGAAATATATCTTGAATGGAAAAACGAATCTCCCCGAAGCAAAGCCCTGCCACAATACTTCCCGCGAGGAGAAGCAGTAAAAAAGCCAGAAATAGAATCCATTTATAATATTTTCCTTGCATGGGGAAATTCAATAGTGATTTTCAGTGCAAAGATGCGAAATATTGGTTAAACTTGAAAGAGCTTTACAAGTTAGTAGCGGGGACTTTTGACATGCTCCGGGCAAATGAGTTTTTTGCGTTTTTTGTAACCTCGTGCAGGGGGCTGTCGTTAAAAACTAGAAAAAGATGTTATGCTTTCAGTGGAGTTTCAATATAGAGCGAGGAAAATATACAAGTCTGTCAAAAAAATGGTGGAACTGGTAAGCAATGTATTGTTATTCCTTGCTTCATTTCTGGCTGTTATTTTAGTCATTTATCGGTTCGGTTTCAGGATGCCCGATACTTATTCCCACGAAATATATTACGTGTTTCGGGAAATCATGCGTCTTTTTCTAGCTCTTGGATTGTTGCGGTTCGTGTTTAATTTTAGATTGTTACGAGCGGAAAAAGGTTTTTGGGTAGAAGTGCTGGTGCTGTTCTTCTTGTTCGCCTTAACCTTGTTATCCAAACATTTCGATACACCGGGGTTTGAAACGGAACGCCCCGTGTTATTCAAGATAGAGCGTATATTGACTTACGGGGTGGTATTGCTGCTCAGTATTATTCAGCTCTCTAAACAGATATTTGTCGTTATACGAAGCCGGGTGAAGCCGGAAGTTCTTTTTGCCGGGAGTTTCCTGTTTATTATATTGCTGGGAGCGGTATTGTTGAGGTTGCCTAACGCAACCTACGGGGGAATAAGTTTCACGGATGCGCTTTTCACTTCGACGAGTGCCGTGTGCGTGACGGGATTGACGGTGGTCGATACCGGGGGAACGTTCACGTTAATGGGGCAGGTCGTTTTGTTGTTTCTGATTCAAGTCGGTGGTATAGGGGTAATGACCTTCACGAGTTTTTTCGCCATGTCGTTTTTGAGCGGGACCTCTTTTCACGATCAATTGATGATGAAGAACTTGCTGAACGAGGCTTCCCTGAGCGATATATTCAGGACTGTCGTGTACATTGTTTTGACAACGTTTATTATAGAAGGAATAGGTGTCTATCTGGTATATTTGCAGATACAGGATGTTGCGGGAGTCGGGAATAAAATCTTTTTTTCCCTGTTCCATGGGATCTCTGCCTTCTGTAACGCGGGGTTCTCCACTTTACCGGGAAATCTCTACGATCCCTTGATTCGCCACCTGTACGGGTTGCAGATTATTCTGGCGTTTCTGATTATCTTCGGGGGTATCGGGTTCCCGATTTTGTTTAATTACGGGCGTCTTCTGCACTATGGAATCCGGAATCAGATAAAATGTATGTTGGGACTGAATTACAAGGTGGTTCATGAACCCCGTATCGTGAGTACGACAACTCGTATCGTGTTGCCGACAACCTTGGTGTTGTTGGTCGTGGGAACGGGATTATTCTGGATATTTGAGAATCACAATGCCTTGGAGGGAATGTCCCTGACGGGTAAATTTGCGACCTCGTTCATGGGAGCGGTGACGCCCCGTACGGCGGGTTTCAATAACGTGAATATATCCATTTTGCACCCGACGACAATCTTTCTGACTATCGTGTTGATGTGGATTGGTGCGGCTCCTATGTCCACGGGCGGTGGTATAAAAGTAACTACATTCGTGATCGCGTTGAAGAATATTTGGGCGAATCTCACGGGAAACGATCGGGTAGTGGTAGCGCATCGTCAACTGACTCGGGAGAACGTGAATCGGGCACATTCCGTGATAGTGCTTTCCATCCTTTGGATTATTCTGGGTACATTCGCCATTATCATCTTGGAACCGACAGCCACGATAACCCAAGCCGTGTTCGAGATCGTTTCCGCCTTGGGTACGGTAGGATTGACCATGGATCTGACTCCGCATCTGAGTGTTGCGGGCAAACTGATCGTCAGCCTCACGATGTTCGTCGGTCGTGTCGGCTTGCTCACCCTTCTGGCTTGCTTTATCCGCAGGCAGGAAGTGAAGCTGTATACTTACCCGGACGACACGGTAATACTTTAATAATTGAAAATTGAAAGTTGAAAATTGAAAATGATTAGAGTAGGACGTGAATAATAATTTGGACAGATAATATAAATGGAAAAGGTAATGATATATAATAACGAATTGAATCTCGGAAATGGAAAATATGTTTTTCATTTTCAATTTTCAATTTTCAATTTTCAATTATTATGAAGTGTATTGTATTTGGACTGGGAAATTTCGGGCTTGCTCTGTCACAACGGTTGACAAAGCGGGGGAATGAAGTATTGGGCGTCGATTCGGATATTAGTAAGATCAATTTGTACAAGGAATCGATCACGAACACGGTAGCGTTGGACGTGAAGAATGCCCAAGCGTTGCAGACCTTGCCGTTGCTGGACGTGGATGTCGTGTTCGTGGTATTCGGTAAGGATTTTGGAACCTCGTTATTCGTGATAGCGCTGTTGAAGCAGTTTGGGGTGAAGCGTATCGTAGCCCGTTCCATCTCTCCCGTGCACAAGGTGATTTTAACGTCTATGGGAATCACGGAAATCGTAAACCCCGAGTGGGAATATGCCGATTTCTTTGCCACGAAAGTGGAGTTGGGTACGACAATTGATTCTTACGTGGTGGACGACGACCATTTAATTATCGAGTGGGAAGTACATTCCACTTTCGTGGGACGAAAGTTAGAGGATGCCAATTTCGAGGAAGAGTTCGGGTTAAAGCTGGTAGCGTTAAAGCGTTACGATGCCAAGGCCGATAAAACGCTGGTCATGGACAATCCTCCTGCCGACCTTGTGTTCACGACAAAAGACGTGTTCGTGCTTTTCGGTCAGCCGAAGAATTTCCGTAAGCTCGGGATACAAATTGCCTGATCAATACAGTAGTTTGATCAACTCTTCTACCGTCTCCACGAAAGTGATGGGCGTGGGGCTGCAAATGTAATCGTCAAGCGGGAATAGCTTGTCATTTTTCACGGCATTGAGGCTATTGATCTCTTTCCATTTGGAAATCTCGTTTTCGCCCACGATGCCCATGCCGACGATGAAAATGATATCCGGGTTTTGGAGAAGAACAAATTCTTTGGATATCATGGCATTGTCGAGGTCTTTGGCGATATTTATCCCACCGGTTTGTTGGATATAGTCGTGCATGAACGATCCGGGTAGGGCGGTATACAACGGGTCGCATCCGATCTCCATGAATACCTTGGGATGTCTGTCGGAAGGAATGTTTTTCTTGGCTTCTTCCAATCGTGTTTTGCACTCTTGCACGGTGCTTTCCGCTTTTGTCTTTTTATTTGATAATTCTCCCAGAATAATGAATTGCTCGCATATCTCCTCGAAGTTTTTGGGTTGTTCCAGTCGTAGCGTCTTTATACCCATGCGTTCGAGTCCTTCCAGAACTTTAGGCGGAGTAAGTCCTCCGGTGAGAACGATATCGGGACGGAGAGCCACGATCTTCTCCATGTTCACGTTCACTGCGTCAGCCACTACGGGAATAGAATCTGCCGGTTCCGTGATGCAAAAACGGGTACATCCCACGATGTCCTCGTTTGCTCCTAAAAGATACAGGTTTTGCGTGATGGAGGCGGCGAGCGATACGATACGTTTTTGTGAGTATCCGGTGATTGCCGTGATAAGTAATATGGATAATAAAATGAACTTCTGCATAATCTTGATATATAAAATGGGTGTGTAAAAGTAATATTATTTCGTTTATTCGTGTATATATTTATCCAGAATATCCCCGTCCCGGAACTCCTGCATGACATAGTGTGTACCTGAGAATTTTTCCTGTAAGTTTTGGATGTCCTCGGGGCTTTGCACTTGCGGGATAACCGTCGTCCGGAACTGGTATTCCAGTCCGGAGGTTTTGATAATCCGGATAGATTCTTGTATCTTTTCCAGCAACGAGGCTGTCATTGTGTAATTTACCTTTCGGTAGCAGGGGAGCGAGAGGGAGGATTTGATATCCATTGCCACGGCATCTATCCATCGTCCTGCAATCAGTTGTTGTAAAATCTCCGGATTCGACCCGTTCGTGTCGAGTTTCACGGGTAACCCGAGAGCTTTTATTTTTTGGATAAACGGGAGCAGGTCTTCGTGCAATGTCGGTTCACCCCCGGATATCACCACCCCATCAAGCCACCCTAATCGTTTATCGAGAAAACCGAATATCTCCTCTTCCTTTAAGTCTTGTGTCTGCCGGAGTAATTCCGGCAGTACAAGAGATGGATTGTGGCAGTAACCGCAGCGAAAATTGCAACCTTTCGTGAATATCACCGCGGATACTTTGCCTTCCCAGTCGATTAGGCTTTGTTTGACAAATCCTCCTATTCGCATAGTACTCTTTCTTTTTCCCGGACGCTCTTGTCAAACAGTTTCCGGTCGTCGAACTCGGCTCGTTTCCCGTTGTTCCATTGGCTCACGGGACGCATGTACCCTACTATCCGGCTGTACACTTCCGAGGAAGCCCCGCAACGCGGACATTTGAAATGTTCTCCCGCGATGTACCCGTGCGAGGGGCATATGCTGAACGAGGGCGAGAGCGTGATATAAGGTAGGCGGAAATTTGCCGTTACCTTACGAATCATGTTTTTAGCCGCTTGTGCGGACGTGCGGTGTTCTCCGGTAAACACGTGGAAAACAGTTCCACCCGTGTACAGCGTTTGTAATTTGTCCTGTTGGTCGAGTGCCTCGTACAGGTCGTCCGTGAAGTTCACGGGCAGATGCGTGGAGTTCGTGTAATAAGGATCGGCACCCTGTTTGAATTGTTCTTGGTTGGCAACGATAATATCGGGATATTCGGTCGTGTCGAGCAAAGCGAATCGGTAAGAGGTACTTTCCGCCGGAGTGGCTTCAAGGTTATAGATATTACCGGTTTCATCTTGGAATTGTGCCAGTATATCTCGCATAAAGTGCATCACTTTTTGTGCGAATCCCATCCCGTCCGGGTGTGAAATAGGAACCCCGAGGAAGTTCATGCAACACTCGTTCATGCCGTTGATACCGATCGTCGAGAAATGGTTTTTCCAGAAACACCCGTAACGCTCTTTCACGTAACGCAGGTAATATTTGGAATAAGGATACAGCCCTTTTTCCGTGTAGCGTTCAATAATTTTGCGCTTGATTTCCAGACTTTCCTTGCTGATTTCCATCAAGTGTTGCAGGCGTTGGAAGAAATTCTCTTCCGATGCGGCTTCATATCCCAAGCGGGGCAGGTTGATCGTGACCACACCTACCGATCCGGTCAACGGGTTCGCTGCAAACAAACCGCCGCCCCGTTTCATGAGTTCCCGTTTATCCAGACGAAGGCGACAACACATACTGCGCACGTCATCCGGCTTCATGTCCGAATTTACGAAATTGGAGAAATAAGGAATACCGTATTTTGCTGTCATTTCCCAGATGCCCTCGTACTCCGGGTTATTCCAGTCAAAGTCCGGGGTAATATTGTACGTCGGGATGGGGAACGAGAACAGGCTGCCGGAAGCATCCCCTTCGCTCATCACTTCGGCGAACGCTTTGTTAAGCATCGTCATTTCGGCTTGGAAATCCCCGTACACCTCTTCTTTGATTTCACCCCCGTGCACGATATGTTCGTTTTTCAAGAAATCGGGTACGGCGAGATCCATCGTGATATTGGTAAACGGTGTCTGGAATCCTACACGGGTGGGTACGTTCAAGTTGAACAGGAATTCCTGCAAGCATTGTTTCACCTGCTTGTAGTTCAACTTGTCATAGCGTATGTAGGGGGCGAGGAACGTGTCGAAGTTAGAAAAAGCCTGTGCCCCAGCGGCCTCGCCTTGCATGGTATAGAAGAAATTCACGATTTGTCCGAGAGCCGTGCGAAGGTGCTTTGCCGGGCTGCTTTGCGCTTTCCCCTCCACTCCCCGGAATCCGACGGTAAGTAAATCCTTCAAGTCCCATCCCACGCAATAGACGCTTAGGAATCCCAAGTCGTGGATATGCAACGCCCCGCTTTTGTGCGCTTCCGATACCCGTTCCGGGTAGAGTTGGCTCAGCCAGTAATTGGATGTGATTTGCGTGGATATATGCTGATTCAGTCCTTGCAGCGAGTACGAGGAATTGGCACTCTCTTTTACCCTCCAATCGCTCAATGACAGGTAATTATCCATTACCTCTATATTTGTCAGTAAGGTCTTCGAGTTTCGGATTTGCTCGTGTTGCTTGCGGTAAAGCAAGTACGTTTTCATCAGTTGCAGGTCGCCGTGCTGGAACAGTACTAGCTCCACGGTGTCCTGTACCTGTTCCACGTGCGGGAGTTCCTTTTCCGGTGTGCTTGCGGCAAGAATTTGCACGACTTTGTCACACAGGGCACGTGCCGTTTTACGATCGGGCTGTCCGATGGCTCTCGTTGCCTTAAAAATAGCTTGTTCAATCTTTTCCGGTTTGAAATCGCAAATTTCCCCGTTGCGTTTCACGATTCTTGAGAACGTGGTTGATGTTTCCATGATTAAAATTTTAATAATTAAAAAAATACTTCGGGGGAAACACGAGAAAAGATCGTGTATGGCAGAGAATTGTCTTTTTCGCTTTTCACCCGAAAGCTCCAATTTATTTGCAATCGGCAGGTCTTCTGACTTACTCTCGCTTTTGAATCTCCTTCCCGTCGACAGCGTGACAGTGGATTATTGATTCAAGCGTTGAATAGAGCTTACAGCTACGGGTATAGTGCGGGATTTTCACCTGCTTCCCTGTTCGTCACCGGAGTGAACCGAATGCATGGCAAATGTATGATAAAATAATTGTATTTCAATAGTGGTTTTCAAATAAAATAATTTTATTGGGATTGATGTTTTCTATTGTGCTTATAATAAGTATAATGTGTTTTGTTTTTGAAAATTGTTGGCTCAAAAATATGGAACTTGATTGCTTGATGTAGTTTTTTTTTCTTTAGGTTTGAATTGATTTGTGTAAAAAAAAAACGACCGAAAATTTTACTTTTCGGTCGGTCTTTTTTATAAGTGTATTATCCTGCTATTGTTTTTCTTAATTATTGGGTGCGGCTTTCAATAATTCCGGTCTGGGATCAACATTGTATTCTGCCGAATTAATCGTGGAGAACGTCCAAGCATCCCAAGAATTATTTGCTAATGAACGTTGAGCAACTAGATATTGTGAATAATCAAATCCATCCGGTACTGTCGTTGCGTCAGTCCAGCCTAACCAATAACTTGCGTAGGCTTCGTACCAGCCGCCCATCCAGAGGTCTTCGGGAGAAGAGGTTTTCATACCGTCTAAATTATCCCCATTCTTTTCTTGATAGATGCCGTTCACGAAGTCCTTTTCTGTTAAAGTGAGAGAAGAATTACTGATTTTAATTTTTCCATCATTATTTCCGTCATACCCGAATCCCTTGATTGTGACTCCCCCGAAATTATTTCCGAGAATAACGTACAAGCGAGTATCTTTTTTTGCGATAGCTTTAACCATATCTATTCCCGTTGCACCGGAAGCCCAACGGTATCCCCATGCCAAGAAATGAATTTCATCATCAGTGGGATTCTCAATATCTGAGGCTGTTACCCATTGGATCGTAAGTGCGGAACGGTTATTTCCCGTTCCTGTCCAGTTTTGGATATCATTAATAGAATTGACGGATTGAAGATTTTCATTTACAACTAAAGGCGTTGTATTTGTTTTTAAATCTTCCATTTCCGCTAAGATGGATGTATCCTCGTTACAAGAAGCTAAAAAGCCGATAAATAATAAGGCTATGAAAGATTTTGATAATAAACTTCTCATTGTTTTGATTGTTTTAAATGATTTACTTGAAGTTATAGGTAAAGAATACATTAGCAGGATAATCCGTGTAATTTGCGTAATCACGACTTATTCTGGCATAATTTTCGCTCTCGGGATTAATGCGGCTGAAATCAAAAATCGTGATATGGTTCGTGTGGCGTTGTGAGCCAATTCCCTTTACCGTGTTTAAAAAGACCTCTCCCGTGATAGGATGAACAGCACAAGTATTATATACCAATGGCTTACTCGCGTAGTTCCCTTCCCAGAAATCAGAAGAAGCGGGAATCCAATTTTTGGCATCAATCATGTATTTTGTTTCATTTGTACTGAAAATGTGACGATAAATTGTTGTGGTCGTGTTGCTGATATATATCGTATCTCCCTTGGCAGTGATGTTCGGTGCGGCAGGTTGCGATGCTCTGATACGCAAAAGTGAGGCTGCTTCACCTTCCAATTGATTTTGTGCTAATATTTCATATGATTTCGGGTCGATTTTGTAGATAATACCGCCTTCATCCGAGGCCCAAAGGTTTCCGTCTGTGGCTTTGATTAGCCCGGAAATCTGTTTCTTCCCGAATGCAATTGTATGTGCAACCTCGTTTTTGCCTCGTTCGATAACTATGACCGTGTTTCTTCGTGAGGCAAATAATTTTCCTTCTGCCACAGCCATGGTATTTTTCCGGGCGCCTTGGGTGCCTTTGATTAGAGTCGCTCTGTGATCATTTGCCACTGTTGACGGGTGCATTAGGAAGATGCCATTCCTATTATCACGTATATAGATATCGTCATCTCCCAATACGGCAATGTGTGTTGGCCAATACGAGAAAGTGGTATCGATTACTTGCACCATCTTTCCCTCGTCTTCATAATAACTCGTGTCTATTCCTAAGATAAAAGGATCATGAAAAGAACGTTCTTTTTTTAATGTTTCAGCATTGCAAATGGTTAGAAAACCACCCCCGTTTCCTCCATTTTGGGATACGATATACATTTTGTTGTTTTTGATATATAGGTCTTGGCACACATCTCCTAAATACTCGCCGTTCACCTTGTAATATACATTAGGGGTAATATCTCCTTCCGGGCTGATGTAAATCAACGAGCCGTGAGTCGTAACTAACCCTTCATTCAGTATAAAAGTCCCGTTTTTATACTTACCGGGATTCACGGTAATCGTTGCGGTTTTGGTCGTCGTGCCGTCTGAATTTTTTGCGGTCAGGGCTAGTTGGTAGGTGCCGCTGTTTTCTGCTTTGAACACGTATGTGTCACCTGTCGAAACCTCATCGTTGTCCAGTGCCCAACTAAACGTGTTTTCCAAAGCATTGGTAACTTCCGCCCTGAACACGATGGAATCCGTCAACTCCATGGAATAATTCCCTTGCGCGAAACCCACGATGGGCAGGGTTGGGATGTAGTCATCATCATCACTACACGCGCTAAACAACGAGATCATCAATCCCCACACGATAAAAAAGAAATACAACTTCTTCATAACTGTTTTTTTTGAATTAATTTTATATATTAAAAAACGCAATAATTAATTCATACCCATGTATCCCACGTGGATACAAACATTTCTGTTTGTAGGAAAAAGATGGCGTCAAATATCGACTTGTAAACGGTACTGGCGTTTATGTTCTCCTTTCCCTTTGAACATGAAACATATTAGCTTGTGGCAGGTCTTCTGACTCGTTTCCTTCTCCGGGGCTTCCTTCCCGTCCCTCGTGTCGGGGACAGTGGATAAAGTATGCCCGGGAAGTATAGTGAAACTTACAGCAGGGGATTCTGTTCAGGATTTGCACCTGATTCCCTTTTCATCCCGAAATGCGATACGCGAATCGGGACACCACTCACTTCCATTATTCTTCGCGAAGATAGAGGAATGATGTTAAATAATCAAGTATTTTTTTTATTTTATATTCAAATCGCACTCCTTTTAGTCTATTCTTAAAATGTATTGATGATGTGGAAGTAAAAAAGCTCCCGGATTATTCGGGAGCTCAAGTATAAAATTATTTTTTAGTTAAGTATTTTGGAATATGCTATTGCTATTTGATGCCTGCTGCTTTCAACAAGCGGGGTATGGGTAGGATATTTTGTTCCGCATCATTAATCGGGGAGAATGTCCATGCATCCCAGCACTCGTCTTCCAGTTCCCGGTTACTGGCGTAGAAATTGGAATACTCGTACTCTTCCGCTTCCAGTACGGCTTCCCCGTATCCCAACCAGTAGGATGCATAAGCCACGTACCAGCCACCCATCCACCAGTCGCCTTCGCTGGTAACCCTGACGTCGTCAATGTTATCCTCTTGCTTTTGCACGTATATGCCATCCGTGAAATCCGCTTCTGTCAAAGAAATCCCCTTGTATTCTCTTTTGTCGTGCTCGAAATCATCGCTTTCAATCGAGATTTTCCCGTCACCGTTGCCGTCATAACCGAACCCCTTGATAGTAGTCCCTAGGGCATCGCTCGAAACGATGACGAACAAGCGGGGAGCACTCTTGGCAATGGCTTTAATCATGTCAAATCCCGTGGGGGGTATCTTCCCTTTTTGCGGTTTATTCCACTTGTATCCCCACGCCCGGAAAAAGACATCCTCGTCTGCCGGGTGCAATAAATCCTCCACCTCCGGTTTTACCCATTGTATCGCCAGCACCGAGCGGCAATCGCCTTCGCCCGTCCAGTTTTTGACATCCGAGATTTTGAAACCGTCCTGTACCGTGATATACGTGCTGTCCGATGCCTCGCCCAAGATGTTGGATGCCGTCACCTTGATTTTATACTCTCCCTCTGTGGCGGACGAGAACTCGTATATCGTGTCTGTTGATGTTGCCTTCCCCTCCACGAACCATTGCAGGTCAGCATGCGTGGTGTTGATGATATTCGCTCTTAATCTTACTGCTTTCGCGGGAAGAATAGCATTTTTCAAGCTCAAGTTCTGTACAGACACCTCCGGTGCGGTAAGAGGCATCTCCGGTTCATCTTCTCCGCCATCATTATCGCTACAGGAACTCCACATTCCCGTGATAGCCAGAATAGCTAATATATAAAATAAATTCTTTTTCATGAACCGTTTATTCAAAATTATAAGTGAAGAATGTGCCGGCGGGGAATGCCGTGTGATTTTCGTAATTTGCACTTAATTCTGGTTCATCCCCGCTAAAGTTGAATACACTGATGTTATTAATCTTGTAGTCTTGGCCGTATCCTTTTATGGAATTTAGATAAACTTCTCCGGTAATCGGGTGAACAGCGCACGTGTTGTAAATGATACCGACGTTGTCGACCATCGTTTTGGCATCCACCATTAATTTCGTTTCTCCCGTGCTGAAAATATGACGGTAAATTGTTGATTTAAGGGCACTCATGTATAGCGTGTCCCCTTTGGCTGTAATGCTGGGGGCTGCTGCGTATGATGGGTTCAGAAGGCTTTTTGCTTCCTCTGATACAGTGCTGCTTCCTAGTTTGGCGTATGTTTTCGGGTCAACTTTAGTGATTTTCCCGGATGCATCGGAAACCCAAAGATTCCCGTCGGATGCTTTAATTACACCGGAAACATTCCCGTCAAATTCAATCGTATTGCTAATTGCATCTTTACCTGCTTCAATTACGACAACCGTGTTTTTTACTGTGGCAAAAACTTTCCCGTCAGCAACAGCCATTGTATTTTTCCGAGCACCCTTTGTGCCTTCAATAAGAGTGACGGTTCCGCTTGATGGTTGAAATCTTTTTATTCCATTATTGTCACGTAGGTAAATGTTATCATCTCCTAGTACTGCCACGTGGCTAGGCATACTCACCTGTCCGTTAAGTTCTTCCTGAAATTTTCGCTCCCTTTTCAATGTTTCTGCATTGAGGATGGTTAAAAAGCCTCCGTCATCACCCCCGTTTTGTGAAAGAATATACATTTTATTGTTTTTGATGAATAGATCTTGGCTTTGCTTTCCCAAGTCACCTCCGTTTTCAAGGTAATAGGCGTTATCTGTCACCTCTCCTTTAGGATTAATGAAAATTAAACTCCCGGGACTGCCCATGGGTGATTCGTTTACGATAAAAGTACCATACTTGTATTTCCCGTGAACTTCGATTGACGTGGAAGCGTGATTGCGGCTATTTGTAGTGTATGCTATAACAGAAACATTATAATTACCAATACTTTCTGCCGTGAAGGTATAAATAGAATCTGTTGCCACTTTTTCCCCGTTTACAAACCACTCCAAACTTGTTTCCGTTGGGTTGTCAACTTTGGCTTTCAGTACGATAGATTCCATCGGGAGCGTCGAAAAACTACCACTCTCGCTTTCGATGGTTACGGTCGGTGGTACGGGTGTCCAGTTATCGTCATCATCACTACAAGAACTCAAGAATCCTACAAATATTCCCAAAAATAAAAGTGCTAAATAAAACTTCTTCATAATTCTAATTTTCATCATGTAATATTATATAACTTGTTTATTCTTCCTCTAAAATTCCCACATCAGCGACACGAGGCAGTTTCGCAACGGCATCGGGTAGTACTGCGTGGATTCGTAATAAGTGTCCAGTAGATTGTCCACCCGTATCTGCGGGGTGAGGCTCATCCCGTTACGGAACTCGTGACGGTAGCCTGCCAATATATTGTGTACCGAATAGGGGTCAGTAGCGTATGCTTGGTCGGTCGTGATAAAGCGTCGCCCGATGTAAGTCACTTGCCACGAGAAAAAGGCTCCCCGGTAATCGGCGGCAACCCGCACGTTCCATTTGAAGCGTGGCACGTAAGGAATCTGCTTCATGTAAGAGCCGTCGTCCTCGTGCTGTTTCTTGCGGGTACGGGATTGCGACCAACTGTAATTACCGGATGCGTTCACCTTTAAATCCCCCATCTCGTATGTCAGCTTCCCGTACAGTTCCACGCCTTCCGAGCGCACGTTGCGGTGATTCTGCGGCGTCCACACCCATTGATTCCCGTCCTTGGGCAACCATAGTATCCAGTTGTCGATATACATCAAGTAGCCCGATACCTCTGCGTCCAGCGATAACCCCCGGTACAAGTGTTTCCGGTAAGCCACGGAAGCGTCATACGAGTACCCGTCTTCCGGCTTCACCTCCGGGTTGCCTCCCGGTCGCCAATAGAGGTCGTTCATGCTTGGGAACCGATAGTTGTAAGCCATATTTCCCTTTACCTGCAACTCTTTTTCCCACAGGTTGAATACCACGCCCGCCGACCACGTGGATACTCCCCGGCTATCGTTTTGCTCGAACATATACTGCCCGTTCAGCATCATCCATTCCACTGGGGTCCACAACGCCGATGCCTGCCACGACAGCACGTTACGGTGATGGTGGAATGGCGGTTCCACCACCGGGATATCATAATCCACGTCGCCCAGCGTGTATTTCGACGAGTCAATATCAATGTAACTGCTCACCCGTATCAAATCGTGCGAGTAAGTCAGGCTTGTCCCCAGCACGAGATTTTCCCGCGGGGTACACGTGTAGTCTGCAATGCCTTGCCACGTCTGCGATTGATTTTTAGTACCCTCGGGGTCGAACATCCCCCCGGCGTACCATTTGTCGTACTTCTGCCGGTAGTACAGCCACGCCGCTTTCACGTGCAGGGCGTGTATGCCCCGGGTGAAATCCACGCCTACGTATGCCCGGAAATTCGTTTCCCGCTGTTTCTCGTGTGATTGGTTCACCACCCCAAGCGCGGGGGGCAACATCCGTTCGCCCTCTTGATACCATGCTACTGCCGTCAACCGGGTGTAGTGCGACAACCGGAAATAACCTTCTTGCATTGCCGCCCATTGCGTGTAATCGGCATCCTGCCGTTTCTCGCGGAAGGGGACGTTGGTCAGAATCTTGTTCAAATAAGTATAGTTGTTATCCGAGTGCTGGTAATACAGGCGGGTTTTGAAACTTGATTTCTCTCCGCCTGTGTTTACTTGTGCCCCCGTGGTGTACGTGCCGTAGGAACCGTACTCGCCCAGCACTTTCCCGCTTACTCCCTTTCGCCAATCTGGGTCGGTGAATAGGTTGACACTTCCCCCGATGGCTCCCGTCCCGTTCTTCACGTGGCTGCTCCCGTAATACAAGTTGATATTGTCCGTGAAGAAAACCGGGATTTGCGAGAAATCGAACGTTCCCGACATCGGCGGCGTGATATTGATGCCGTTCCAGTTCACCCGTGTTTGCGAGGGACTGGCTCCACGGAAGGAGGCGGTCGACAAGGCTCCCATCCCGAGGCTCTTGATATAAATAGCCGTGTAGTCCGTCAGTAACTCCGCCAACGAACGGGTTTTATTCGCTTGCATGATTTCCGGGTCTATGCGGCTAACCTTCGCCCCGGCATTTGCCTCGTTGGCGTGTTGGATACGTTGACTCACCACTTGCACCGTGTCGAGAGTCCCGTGCATCGCCACCGAATCCCGCCGCTGTGCCTCTGCCTGCATCCCGCCGCCCAGCGTGAAACAGGCACATAATCCTATCGTTATTTTTTTGAGCATAATCACTGTTTTATTGTTGATACCCGGGGAAATACACTTGTCCGGGATAAACACCCACTTTGTGGCTTACCCTTCTCCCGTCTTTCAGGTAATGACGGATATAACCTCTTTGTGCCGTGTAATCCAAACAATCGCACAGGTAAACGTCGCCTTCGGGGCTAACCGCGAACCCGTACATCATACCCACGCCCGGCAGGTCGTAATAATGTTCGAATTCACCCGTCGTCACGTTCATTCGGTACACGCTCTGTTGTTCTTTTTCGCCCTTGGCGTTTTCTTCTGTCGCACGGGTTTTCACGTTGAAGTATATCCATGTTCCCGTCGGGTCGATATCCGTGCGGTTGTAATTGATATAGCCGATAATCTCGCCCGGGGTCTGTGAATTCGGGTCGCCGATGGGGAGGGTGTACGATTTTACCACTTTTTCCCGTTTCGGGTCTACGCCTTTCAGCGTGACGCCTGTCACGACACCGCTCCTTTTCTGGTACATCAATCCCCAGATTATGCCGTCTTTGTCTATCAGCATCCGGCACGTCTTCGTGTACTCCTCGTTGTATATATCCTTGATTACCCGGGCGTACTCTTTATTGATATTGTTGGCATCGAACACGTACAAACCTCCCTGCGTCATGCCGAACACTTTATTTTCCGCCACGACCAGATATTCCACCCATCTCGGGATTGAAATATATTCCAGCGGCTTCCCGTAAGGGGCTACCGTGCGAATACGCACCAGTTGTCGGTTCAAGTCGGACACGACGGCTTCTGTTTCCGAGATAGGCACTATCTGTCGCGGGTAACCCGCCTGCGTGTAGAGTATCGTTCCCTCGGATTTGAACGTCACGGGATTGACCACCTCGATTTTCTTCGAGTTATTCATCGCCACGAAATACTTTCCGTTAATCAGCGTGATGGATTGTGCCACGTCACCCATCGGGCGGTGGTTCACGTCTTGAAAGGCATCTACTACCACGGTACTGTCTTTGTATATCACCGATATCGCCCCGGCGTTCGTGTTAATCAACCCCTCGTTCAGCACGAGAGCCTCGATATCCCCGTCGCCCAGCACCCCGTCGGGATAAGGCATCCCCGGTTTGTCGCACGACGCTAACGTCATGCTAATCCATACGATTGCCAGAAAATAAAACCACTTTTTCATGAACATAAATTCCCTTTTAGTCAGAAAAAGGCTTGACGTACACGGTCGACAATTGTTAAGCTATCGGCGTTCACGTTCTTCCTTCCCCTTGAACGTTAAACAATGTTGTGCATGGCAGGTCTTCTGACTTGTTTCCTTCCCGGCGTCCTTCCCATCCTTAAAATGGACAGTGGATCATGAGTGCCGGAGAAGTTGTTACGAAACTTACAGCAGTGGATCTGTTCAGGATTTGCACCTGATTCCCTATTAATCTCACGTAAGATTGTAGAATATCTCACACGAGAACCATAACGCCGCAAAAATAATACGTATTTTTTAATATTACTAATGAATGGGGAAAAGATTTATTTCGTTAGGAGCACGGTCTATCTCTCGTTATTGCGAGTTTTAGCATTGAGATTTATCTTGATCTTAGATTGTAGCCATATTGTTGTGTATTGTAATTTACATATAAATTAGTATCTTTGACCTATTGGAAACAACATACGGTTCCGGGGGAAGAGTATGACAAGTGTTGTGATTTGCTTACAAATTAGTATCTTTGACCTATTGGAAACAACAATTCATCAGAAGGAAGCATTTCTTCCCAGTTGTGATTTGCTTACAAATTAGTATCTTTGACCTATTGGAAACAACTTCCGGAGTAGGTTGTTTTTGAGAGTCTTGTTGTGATTTGCTTACAAATTAGTATCTTTGACCTATTGGAAACAACTCAACGGATATACATTCGGTTAGAAAAGTGGTTGTGATTTGCTTACAAATTAGTATCTTTGACCTATTGGAAACAACTTTCAAGGTGAGAACAAACCCGAGAAATCCGTTGTGATTTGCTTACAAATTAGTATCTTTGACCTATTGGAAACAACCGAATTTGTCAGCCCATTCTTGCAAAACAGTTGTGATTTGCTTACAAATTAGTATCTTTGACCTATTGGAAACAACCTCTCAATTGCAACAACGATACATAAAAGGGTTGTGATTTGCTTACAAATTAGTATCTTTGACCTATTGGAAACAACCGCTGATTGGAATCTACTCACAGAATCAGAGTTGTGATTTGCTTACAAATTAGTATCTTTGACCTATTGGAAACAACTTTCAAAGTGAGGACGAACCCACGAAATCCGTTGTGATTTGCTTACAAATTAGTATCTTTGACCTATTGGAAACAACGATATCGTTGCAAGGGCTTAAATGAAATCGTTGTGATTTGCTTACAAATTAGTATCTTTGACCTATTGGAAACAACTAACACATTCGGGTGTCTCTCGACAATACCGTTGTGATTTGCTTACAAATTAGTATCTTTGACCTATTGGAAACAACCATACTTCTCTCCACAGAATGGACAGTATGGTTGTGATTTGCTTACAAATTAGTATCTTTGACCTATTGGAAACAACTTTCAAAGTAAGGACGAATCCCAGAAATCCGTTGTGATTTGCTTACAAATTAGTATCTTTGACCTATTGGAAACAACTCTATTTCTGTAAGGTTTTTACCCTGTACAGTTGTGATTTGCTTACAAATTAGTATCTTTGACCTATTGGAAACAACTTTCAAGGTGAGAACGAATCCTCGAAATCCGTTGTGATTTGCTTACAAATTAGTATCTTTGACCTATTGGAAACAACATACTCACGAAGACGAACATAAGCAGCAGAGTTGTGATTTGCTTACAAATTAGTATCTTTGACCTATTGGAAACAACGCGGACTACCGACGTTACATAGAAGCCGCAGTTGTGATTTGCTTACAAATTAGTATCTTTGACCTATTGGAAACAACGAAAATGATGTTATCAATCCGGTATTAAGAGTTGTGATTTGCTTACAAATTAGTATCTTTGACCTATTGGAAACAACGCGAACTTCTTTATAAGGGTGTGACCGTTCGTTGTGATTTGCTTACAAATTAGTATCTTTGACCTATTGGAAACAACTCAATCTTTGTTATTGTTTGAATAACAAAGATTTATATCTTGAAATAGGAAAGAAAAAAGGGATAGAATCCTTACAATAAATCTCACATAAAAGTGGGATTTATTGTTTTAAAATAATTCCAATTGTTGGCCGGGAGAATCGGGTGCTTGTGGTTTATGTCCATAAAATAATTCAATACTTCCAAATTGTTTATCTGTGATGCACATAATTCCTACTTTTCCAAATTCAGGAAGAAAGGATTTCACTCTTTTAATATGGACTTCTGCATTTTCCATGCTAGCGCAATGGCGGATATAGATAGAAAATTGAAACATAGTAAAACCATCCCGTTGTAAATTTTTCCGGAAATCGAAATATGCTCTTTTATCTTTTTTAGTATCTGTTGGCAAGTCGAAGAAAACAAGTATCCACATAATACGATATTCACTGAAACGATCCATGCTACTATCGTTCGGGATAAACTATTTTACGGCTTTCCCCGCAAAAACATTTATAAAGTGAAGCTGTTGTTTGGCCTACAGCTACCATTAGAGGGCTACGTCTACCATTAATAACAACTTCTAAAGTTGGGATCGTGAGCAAAGATGCTTTTAATTCTTTTGTTAACTCAATAGGTATATCGTGTGCGTTCGTTAATTGAAATACCAGTTCGTCCACGTAAGGTCGGTAGGGTTCCATGATATCATCAGCAAGGCAATAAGCGTTATAGCGATTATGATGATGAATCCCTAGAGTCGGTAACAAGCCGCTTGTGACAAGTCCTCGTGCCACGATGGCACGTAAGATTGCATAACCGTAATTCAATAGATTGTTGGGAGGAATACCTTCACGTTCGCGAGTGAATCCTTTTATGTTGCTAAATAATAATTTCCAGTAATATGCCGCGGCTCGAGCTTCTAAATTGTCCGGGTCGCCGCTTCGTACGTTATTTGCCCAAACACGCATACATTTTATTTCCTCGTGAGTGCAAAGGCTTAATACGGTTGCTTGATTATTTATTTTGGTTTGAATGGTTTGTTGCCAAAGCTGTTTCTTTAGAGGTACAGAGGCGTCTAATTGTTCACGGAAACGTTCATTTTGTGTTGTATTACCATAAAGTGGCAACATAAGACCTACAGGCATACTTTTACTGTCGCAAGTGATAAGCGCACAATTGTTTTCCAGTAAAGCTTCAATGACCCCGGATGTAATGGTGATTTGTTTGTTGTCCAGTATTACAATGCCTATATCCTCGATAGCCCGGGTTGTTTCAGCTTGTTTTTTTAGAGTTTCGGGAAGAGATGTGCTTTTTTCAACTTCGGGCAATTTGATGACTAGTTGCCCGTTTCGTAAAGAAAGATATACGGGATTGCCAAAATAGAGAGTTTTCTTGATCATGGTGTAAATATTTCTGTGAGTGCCGTTTATTGTTTTAGATTTTTCCTCTCTCTTTCAAAGTTCTCGATAAAATGTATCTCCACGGGAGATAATTGCGAATCCGTTCGTTGCTTGAATTTGTCGTATTCGGTATCAGCTTTCAGTTTTGCTATTTCTGCCGAGATGCTTCCGGCGTGTGTCAATAGTTCCTTCCCGGAAAGTTTAAGAAAATCATCCAGTTTTTGCATCCAGTCTTTCATGTACATGGGTGTATGACTTTTAGCTTGCAATTCCGCGAAATCGAGAAAGAGGCTAACGATTCGGTTCAAGATATCCAGTTCTTCTTCGGTCAGATAATTTTTGGCGTACTCGGCGTCACTTCGTTTTGGTATCATTCCTGTCCACGTGGTCAAGCCCATGAAATCTTTCTCCGCGTCTGCTCGGTTATAAATAATTTCAGCTGCCGTGTGCCCGTGAACCGAGAAATGCATCTTGTTCTGTATCGTGGCAAAAAACAATCGGGTCATTTCCGTACGCGGGTCATAATCTATGCTGAGTGCATAAATTTCAAGAACTTTCCGGTAGAATAGTTTTTCCGATGAACGGATGTCACGAATACGTGCGAGCAATTCATCAAAATAATTGCCTCCTCCCGCTCTCTTCAACAAATCGTCATTGAGTGCAAATCCTTTTACTAAATATTCTTTCAACACTTGCGTGGCCCATATACGGAATTGTACGCCCCGGTGGGAATTTACCCGATACCCCACGCTGATAATCATATCAAGATTGTAATAAGAAACTTGATATGTTTTCAAGTCAGAGGCAGTTGTTGCATTTTTTGCAACAACTGCCTCTGTTTTTAATTCGCCACTCTCCAATACGTTTTTTATATGTCTGGATATCGTGGATTTATTGCGTTGAAATAATTCCGCCATTTGATCAATACTCAGCCAAACCGTGTCCTCGGAAAGGATCACTTCTATTTTGGCTGCTCCATCTTCTGTTTGATAAAGAAGAATTTGACTTTTATTTTCCTCTTGCATGGCTATTCCGGTTTAAAGTCTCCTATTTTTATAATATTTCCCAGACGATCTATTTTGAGGGGAAGACAGGTTTCTTTTATCATTTCCTTTTCTCGAGTGATTGCTCGTTCCATTTTATTCATAGAAGAAAATTCCATTTTATCTACAATGCTTTTTGCAACTTCCGCTTTGATAAAGAAACATCGGTTACCGGTGGCTGACACCGTTTTATACACCCGCTCCCGATCTATCGGGAAATGAATCTCTCCATCACTCACCTCCTTCGCCGTGGGTAAATATATCAAATCATTGGGCGAAAGAATATATTTCGGGCTATCCCCATTTGCGTCCTCGGGAGCGGGCGACAATCCTTTCTTTTGCCGGTCAATAACCGTATTTAACGGGATTGTTGCGTACGTTCTTTTGCGTGCAAACGTGCCGGTTTCTGGATCAACACTTTCCGTTTCATAGATCGCGAAGAATAGATTGGTACCTTTAGCGGCTTCCACGAATTTTGAACTTTTATTTCCCGATTGTCCGACGGCAAATTTATCAGCTTTCTCGTACCATCTTACTTTATAAATAGGTTGATGGTGCGTCCCGTCGTTAAGTCGCTTTATATCCCGATTCATGGCACCAATCCCGTCGGGCGAAAACGCTAAATTGGGATCATCATTATTTTCCTCTAAATGGCGGAGCAGGATTTTCTGAATACCTGTATCCGTTATTTCTTCTATTATTTTCTTTCGGGTAAATGTCGTATCCAATGGTTTGCGAGTGGCAAAATACCTGTCCTTTGTTTCTTGCGTGAAATAATAAACTTCAATCTTTGAAAGATTAATGTCTTGCCAGACATCACGATTGTCTTCAAAATACTTCTTTATCTTCCCGCTATCATAACCTAGTTCGAGCATGGCTATTAATTTCTTTTTTAAGTCTTTTTCCACGATCGTTTGTGGTTGCTTGATAGCCTCCTTCAGTGAAACCGTTTTTATTTTGCGCAGATTCACTTCTCCGAAGACGGTTTCTTTATGCATCGGTTTGCGGATAGCCCAACTTGTTCCCTTCGTCTGACTGGTAGATACTTTTTTCCCGTTTTCGTAATGCAGGTAGTGATTTGTCGTTTTATTTATGACACGCAGATTCTGCTTGAAACTGACAATGATGTTTTGCAATGCCGTCTGCATATCTCGCGTGAATGTTTCCCAAGGCTTGTTGAGAATCCATTTATAATTACCTTTATCGTCAGTTTTATATTTGGTACAGAGTAACGATTGCAAGTCATGGCGGGCAACCTTTGCTTTGTTGCTTGCCGACTGGTTATTCAGGTAATTCACGATATTACGATTCGCGCACGCGATGACGATAGCATCCATAGCGTGGTGGCGATGGTCGATACGCTTTTTATTGAAACCTTTCTGCAATTCGAGGGGGATTGAAGGAATAATATGTCCGTTCGCGCTCACGGATGTAAATCGAGAGCACCCCGTTATTTCATTCAACCGAACAAAACGGGGTAGAATAATTTTGTTCCAAACATCATTAACCCCCCAATCCTTCTTCAGCCGATCGGTAACGCCACCCGTGCACACGATGACATTTTTGGAAAGAGCCTCTTCTTCTCCTTCTTCCCGCACGATATTCGAGAGCAAAGATGTTACTACTTTACTGATATAGCGGCTGTCATTCAATTGGCGGGCAATGAATTGCTCGGGAATATCCTCCATGAGCAGTTTCTTCATTTTACCACGGTTACGCGAATAGTGTTCACGCGCGAAACGCTCGTAGGCTTCAACGGAGAAAATTTCAACCGTTTTCCCGGAACCGAGGTACACCTTTTCCCCGGGATGTTTTTTGATAAACTCGTACCCCAAGCAATTACTTTTTAATTTATTCACTTCCGCTTCACAAATCACCTTGTTGCTGAACGAATCATCAAAATAACGTGCTTGCGGGATGATATGTTCTATTTCATAAGCGGGAGTGAACAATTTGCCAAGTGGTATTACCTCACCTGTATACGGGGATACATATTTTTGTTCCAACCACAGCTTGTAACGTAAGATTTCAGAACGGGAGGGGTACCTTTTCGTGTCACCTTGTTTGAATTTGTCCAATATGGAAGAAATATCTTCCGGTAATTCGGGAGTACTATTTAACACGGTATCCTCGTAAATACGCAAAATATCTTGTTGGCTTGGAGAATAAGGACGAACATTTTCAATCTCGAATTCCGGATTTATAAATTCCGTCAACAACATTTTGACGCGTAAGTTCGTGTTTTTATTTTCCAAAATCTGTCGTGTTATGTCGGCACGCTTGCCGGACGGATTCTTCATCTCTCGTCCAAGCTCGACGTGAATTTCATCAATCCGACCTGCTTGTTTCCAAATATCTCGAACCGTGCGTAATGTCTCCGTGATCACTTGTTCCACGATCGGATTACGCAATGAATGTTGCTTGAATGATTGCAAGTAATCGTCTATATCCGCGGGAGTCTTCCACCGGGTGATATCTTTCATTTCCGAGTGACGATCGTAAACGATATAACACGCCAGCCACGTGGGCAACGAATGGAAGTCATTGATGGAGGTTAGGTTAATCGCTTTCTCCCGAACCCGGTTTCGTATATTGTCGTCGTACTCTCCGGCAATTATTTTGTCAATTCGAGTCTTGGTTTGGGCATCAATAGCAGTTTCGTTCCAGTACTTTCCGCTTCGCATCAAGGGAAGTAATTTCTTGATAGCTTTGGCTGAATAGGCTCCGTATTCTTTTTTGAAAGGAGGGAACTTTTTAAATACGTCCGCGAATTCGGCATTCAAATTATTTTTACGGGCAAACGACCGAAGAGCTTTTTCAATTTCTTGTTTATCCTCCACCGAGTATAAAATATGCCACAAGGCTTCTTCTTTTTCCCTCGTGAGGAAGGTGGGAGCTACGTGTGCTTTCCCGAGATAAGCCAAGATTTGGGCATGGGTTTCATTGCAAGGATAAGTTTTTTCTTCGACATAATTCCATCTGTAATTGGCGGCTTTGTTTTTCAAGTGAAATGCCGGATATTTCAAAAAATTCTTTTGGTCGATCTCTTTTTTGTCATTTAACCACGAGAACAATTCGGCGTAATCTTCTTCTGTGGGCAATAATTGTCGGGTGACATCTATATCAACCCCTGCATTTTCGCCTTCTTTCTGGTAAATACGGATGTTGGAGATAAATTGCCACAGGCGAAATTCTTGGAATAACGGGTGGGATTTGGCGATACATTTGATCGGGGAGGTCTTGATTTCTCCTGTTTCCGTGTCAACGAAAGTATTCTGCTCGTACGGGCAATTTTCAATGAGCGACTTTTTACTTTTCAACGGGCGTTGATAAAAGATAATGTCATTCATGAAAAGGTGAATAAAATCTCTTGCGGCAATATTATTGCGATGTGCCTCGTTGTTGGGATAAAGTTCTTGAATACAGGTAGTATATAATTCTTTGTCCTGTAATTCCGGGTGAAATTTGATTTGTGCCTTCAGTATCTGTTGAAGTTCATCCCTGTAATATTTACGCTCGATCGTGTGTATCAGTTTCCCGCGTATTTTTTGAGAAGGATTCTGTAACAAGGTATCGTAAATATATCTGCCCACGGTTTCACCACTCTTCTCGATATCAGCCTCGGTTCTTTTTTTTGAAAGCGTCCAATCCTCTTCTTTCGGTGCTCTAAAAGATCTTTTTATATTCCCTTCTTTGTCTTTTTTAGGGTTTCCCTCCGCGTCTATATCTGTTGTTACGATGAATTCTTTTATTTTGCCTTCCCACTCTAAAGGAGTGGCACTTGTCCGGCGATATATCATGCCATTCTCCAGATGAATGTTATACCACGAGTCTTTTCCTTTTTTTTCTCCGCTGTCTTCTACTTTTACGACTTTAAGCGCGTAAAATTCTTCCAGTTTAGAGGAATTTTCTTTTTCTTCTTCTCCCCGGAGTTGATAGTAGCCTCGTTTTTGGTTAAAATTTAGTAGTATCCATGCCAGTTCCTCTTTCTTGATTTTTTGTGTTAGAGCCTTTTTGCGCAAATAGTATAGCGTCCAATCATAAGGAACTTTTTTATTGCCCGCGACTAATTCAGGTGCATGGGTGGCAAAATCAAATAACATTTCATTGAAAGAATCTTTGAAAATAAATTCATGTATTCCGTTTTCATCCGGTTTCCACGGAAGTTTACATTCAATGCCTGTTGAGAATTTCCCGTGACGATCCAAATGATTCGTGTAATGTTCAGGTAAAAATCCCAGTAAATCTAAAACACGGTGTAAACGTTCACGTCTTAATAAATGCCTCTCTCGTAAACGGCGTACGCCTCTATAGCGGGTACGTTCAGCGGTTTGTGATGTTGAATTTCCTTTATTGAAGTCCCCCAATATGGCGGCATCCATCGGAATAATGCGACTGCCGGCGGCTTCTATTTCCTTTAATTGTATTTTGTCCTCGTTATCAATATTACCGTTTATTAGAGCCCAGCCGATACTGTTAGTTCCTAAATCCAGTCCTAAAATTTTTTCCCCCATGACCATACTGTTTGAATTTCTTCAAAACTATAAATATTTCTTTAAAAATCCTATGGTATTTCGTTTATTTTTTTCTATGTTTGCGATACTAATTTAAGCAAATCACAATAAGGATTATTCCGTTGTGAAAACATTTAGGGCAGGGATAAGAATAATTTTCTTGTCCTTTCTCTTTTTTATACTCCCGCGTATTTGCCCGGTGAAAAAGTGCTCCGGATACTATTTCGCCGGAATCACGATCCACTTTTCGATATTCCGGGTTTTGGCACTGAAATTCACCCCGATTTTGAACAATTTACGGCTGTCCGTTTCAAAAGGCAGGGCGTAACGTTTGTCGTCGATTTGTTGTAGTGCTTCTTCCGCCGTACCGTTCAATTTAAATTCCATCACGTAGATATAATCTGCTGCTTTTACCACTAAATCCACTCGTCCCTCGGAGGTACGGTATTCCGTTTTCGTGTAGAATCCCACCAGTTTGAAAACGATGAACAACACGTTCTCCAGATTGCATGCACGCGCGCTCCACGACTCCCTTGAAGCGCAAGGCGAGAGTACTTTCCCCAACTTCGGTACCGTAGATTATTTTCCATTTCATCAGAGCCTCGTTCAAGATTTTATCCAAGCTGTCCGGAGAATCTTATTTCCCGATATTCAGATCGAGATGTAACACCGGTCTGCGCACCCAATCCTTTTCCAACGCCTCTATCGCCAGTCCCTCGAACAACTCCTTTTCTCCTTGGAAATCCGTTTATTTTTTTGTGACAATAAGACAAAGATACCTAAAATGTCGGTACATGCGCCATGTTTTTGTATATCTCGGATAATTTGTTACGTTATATATTTATTATTCAACCATGCAACTTCATATTTTTTGCATATCTCGGATAATTTATTACGTTTGTATGTTTGTTCTTCAACCATGCAACTTTATGTTGATTGTATGTGAAGGGATATTGTAAAACATTTAGATACTGTAGTTTATAACTGTATACATGCTCGTGAATTGAAACATGATGTGTAGGAGTTTCGTGGCGGATAACAGTAGAACGGCGCAAGCGTTATGGTTGGCGCTGGCTAATGCCTTGTCATTATGCATGACATTGGTCATATCGGCTATCCTTAGCCGATATATGACTGCTGTCGAGTATGGCACGTATCGTCAGGTTGTTTATATTTACTCGACTTTGTTGATGATCTTTTCCTTCGGGCTTCCCGGTGCGTATTCTTACTTTCTTGCACGTGTCCCGGTAGAAGAAGGGCAGGCGGTGATTCGCAAACTCGGCGTGTTATTCTGGGGACTTTCTTCCGTCTTTTCAGTCACCTTGTTCACGGGGGCATCACGGATAGCCGAATTACTTGGCAACCCGTTGCTAACCGATAATTTGAAATATTTTGCCATAACTCCCTTGCTATTGATGCAGGTATTGGGCGTCGAGCGCGTATTGACCGTGTACGGGAGGGCACGTGTTGTGCTGGTGTACGTGCTGTTGAGTCGCGCTTTCAGCGTACTTTGTTCCGTGATACCCGTGATTGTTTTCAATACCGGGGTTCCCGGGGCAGTTATCGGGTTGGTGCTCGCTTCTTTTGGCTCCTTTCTCGTTGGTATGCGACTCTTGTCATTGCCCTTTAAGAATGTAACACGGGGAAGAACGGATTTGACTATCGCGGATATATTGCGCTTCTCGATGCCGGTGTTTTCTTCGAGCTTGTATGGATTTGTCATTGGTTCCGCGAGCCAATTTTTCGTGAGCCGCTACTTTGGGGTGGAAGAATTCGCTATGTTCGCGAACGGTTACAAGGAACTTCCGGTAGCGGGGATAATGATTGGTGCCGTTTCCGGTATTTTATTACCGGAATTTTCCCGGATGACAAAGGACGGTTCCGGTAGCGGGCAATATCTGGTACTTTGGAAAAACGTGGTGCTTAAGTCTGCGTCGGTAATATATCCGTTTACCGTCTATTGTTGCATTTTTGCCCCGGAAATAATGGGGGTGTTATACGGGACCGCTTATCGTGAAGTCGCCGGTTTATTCCGGATTGTCACGATAGTAAATTTGGTGCGTATCGTGCCGTACGGACCGATAATGTTCGCGTTAGGCAAAGGCAAGATATTTGCCAACGCCCACTTGGTCACGGCGGTACTATTGCTCTGGCTTGATTTCCTTTGCGTTACCTTTTTCCCGTCTTTGTCTGCGATTGCTATCATTGCAACGGCAACCACGGTCTTTTGTCTTGTGGTTTTAATGGTAAGTACGGCACGGCTCCTGAACACCGGGCTTTCGGGATTGATGCCATGGAAATCCATGTCCAAAATTCTATTCGTGTCTGTCTTCTCGTGTTTTTTAGGGAGTTGTGCGGTAAATTTAACGGGAGTTACCCGTGATTTTCCGGTTCTTCTCTCGGGATTTTTGATATCGGTTGTTGTCTATCTGCCTCTTTCATATATCGCGGGGATTAATTACGTGAGGCTGTTGAAACCGTTGGTGTCATCCCCGCGAACGAATCCATGAAAATGAAATTGACTATGAATATTCTAATTATCACAAAGCATTTTTATCCTTACAATCGAATTGCCTCTTTTCGAATTAACTCGTTCGCTAAATATTTTCATGAAGCGGGGCATTCGGTAACGGTCGTGACCGAGGGAGAATGTGATGAAACCGCCTTGTGGAATGGCTGTGAAGTTTACTATATTAAAGATCCGATGATGACTCCGGCGTATTTGTTTAAACAAATACAGTTAAATAAAAAATGGACTCCAAGACGAGTGGTTAGGGCTTTAGAAGCAAGAATATTTTTGAAGGGACCCTGTATTTGGCGTGCCAAGGCCTATAAAAAAATAGAAGAATTATTTCAAAGGAATGATTTCGATGTGGTATTGAGTTCTTTCGGACCTTTGACTCCTCACGCACTCGTGATGAAATTGTTAAAGAGAGGATACAAATTCTTTTGGGTTGCTGACATGCGTGACGAAATGTCAAAACATCCTGTCTATTCCAAAATATACGCGAAACGGCTCTCGTTTTATGAACGTAAAATACTCGAGAAGGCAGATTTGGTATTGTCCGTGTCGAAGCCCCTTATTGATGATTTTAAGACGATGTGTTCACACGAGCGGTTTTTGGAAGTGAGAAACGGATATGATTACGAGGAGTGTCATGAAGTGAATTTTCAATCCCAATTCACGATGGGCTATATAGGTAGGTTTTATGGAATGGCTATTCCGGATAATCTGTTTAACGCCTTTTCCGAATTAATCGAGGAGGGAAGACTACCCGAAAACAGTCGGATTAAAATAGTTGGAAATCACAGGCATGTTGATGTACCCGGCAGGATATCGTCGAACGTGATTCAATGTAAGGCTGTGCCTCATGAAGAAGCGATCAGGATATCCACGACCGAGGTTGATACTCTCGTGATGGTGCATAGCTCCGGGCGGAAAGGAGTGTATTCCGGTAAATTGTTCGATTATCTTGCCACGAATAAACCTATTTTAGCTTTGTACGACCCTAACGATGTGGTTGCCCCGCTACTTGCCGAAACAAAAGCCGGGTTTATCGTTGACGACGCCGATAAAGAGGGAATTAAAAATATGATCATGAAATGTTATCAGATATGGAAGAATAAGGAGGTGCTTCCGCGAGATTGGGACAAGATAAAACAATACTCGCGTCGCAACCAAGTCCAAATTCTTCTCGATTACCTGTCTGCAAATTACCGGGGCAAAAACAGCTAGATGCCCGCGTATTCGCTCGGTGAAAAGCGATCCGGGTTCTCGTTGCCGAAGAACAAATATAGATGCAGTGGCGTTCCGTCCGGTTGTCCTGCCGCGGGGATTTCCATGGTTACCTCCCCGTCACCGCGGTGCGCGTTGTGGCAGGTAATCATTTGCGGGGAACGGGGTTGCGTGTTGTAGAAGTACCCGAGGTACACTTGATCCGAGGCGCTTGCTTTCGGTCGGTCGGCGTCA
This sequence comes from Butyricimonas sp. DFI.6.44, assembly GCF_022132345.1. Taxonomy (NCBI): domain Bacteria; kingdom Pseudomonadati; phylum Bacteroidota; class Bacteroidia; order Bacteroidales; family Odoribacteraceae; genus Butyricimonas; species Butyricimonas sp. DFI.6.44. The sequence continues at coordinate 138,481 of NZ_JAKNJD010000006.1, forward strand.
TTTTCCCAGCGGAGAGTAACGCTCCAGCCATCTCGTGCTACATCGGTAATCACCGGGGCTTCCAAGGTTCCCATGGAGAAACGGAATGTCGGGAACGCCCACACGCCTTTGCCCGGGCGGAGGCATCCGCCGTTCACGGAGTGGAATGCCGAGTCGCTTTTGGATATCCCCGTTGCCCTTGCCCACGTGCGCCATATTGGCAACCCCCCGGTAGCACGGCGGTATATTCGCCACATCTTCCGAACCTCGGTGAATTGGCTGGAAGATTTCTCTTCTCCTTCTGTTCTGGATTTCTTGGGGCCTCGTTTGGATTTGCATTTCCGTATGGTTCCCCCGTACAGGTAATACGTGACGCCGTCCATTTTTAGAGGTCCGTTAGCTAGTAAAGCCGCTAGTAAAGATGAGTTTCTATCCATAGCCTATATGATTTAAGTATTAATTCCGTATCAATTCCGGTACAATAGTACTTAAAATATTTTAGTTATGCAATAGTTTTCCTTTATGAACGCTATTATAAATAGGGTTCGTATAGCGTTCATATAGGGTTCGTATAGCGTTCATGACGGAATTCATACGGAATTGTTCCGGAATTAAAGCCGGATTAATATGTGTAATTGCCTAATAATAGCATGGTTTTAGAATAAAATGGTTATATTTGCAGAGAGAAATTTTAAAACAGAAAGAGTATGGCAGAATTTGTGAATCCGGTAGGAAAAATACGGGGGAAATACGGGAACGTGATTGGCTACGTGCGGAAGAACGGGAAGAACTATTGCAAGAGTGCGGGGTTGAAGCGTAAGCCGAACGGGGAGGTGCAGAAACGGCAGTCGATAGCCTTCGCCACGACGACAGAAAGAAAACGATGGTTGATGGTCGCCATTCGGTTAGGATTTCCCGGGGGAAACGGCTATCCGGAGGGGTTCAACGGGTTCGTGAGCGCGAACGTGACGAATGCCGTGGAAGTGGAGAGGGTTGACCCGGAGAAACCGATCAGTGTGCGCAAGAAAGCCGGACGGGAGTTCCGTGGCGAGATCGATTACCGGAAATTGCGGGTAGCAGCCGGGCAGTTGGTACCGCCATCGGTTAGTGCCGAGGTGGACGCGGAGAACCGGAAGGTGCATTTCACCTCCCCGGGGGAGCAACTCGAATTGATCGATTGTTTCTTGGATGATAAAATTTATGGCGTGGTGGCTGGTGTACGGAACAAGCGTTGCCGCGTGGTGGAATTGGGTACACGGGGAGAGGCTATCGGCACGAGCGTGGATTTCCCGAGAAATGTCGAGGCAGACGAGCTTGTCGTTTACGTGTTTGCGGCGGGTGCCGACGGGAAGGATGTTTCCGATTCGGTGTGCGTGTGTCACCCGGAGTAATGTTGACTAATAAAAAAGTTTTATCTGGCGAATGAAAGTTATAGGAGAACCGTTTGGGGAACTAAGCGTCTAGGGTTTTCTTAACTATTGATTGCTAAAATTAATACGCATATTTTTTAATGAAAAAATATCAATAAATGTTCGTTTATTGACTGCAAATGTACGATTATTTATTAAATATGAAAATATCAACAAAGAAAATTTCATATTTTAGCAAAATATATTTGCATTTGTGATAAAAATCGACACAATGACTTTATTTTAAAGCAATAGAAGATGTCTTTAAAATCGTGATTAATCTTTTCTTGTTTGTTTTTACAGATATATTTTACCCGGTTAATGAAATTTTCCACTGAAAGAAATTGTGGGTTATTTTCTGCCTAAACCAGGTAAAACTCTTCTATTAATGATTATTTATGATGGATAATTGTAAATCTATTTCTGCTAATATCCTTTTTATCAGGCATGTAGTGTATTTGAATGTGCCTTCTTTTGCATGTGTATCGCATTGATTGTCATTTGTTTACATGTGTTTTAAAACGAATGATTATTGATATGACAGATTTGTTAAAACACGAACAAATTCGATAATAGTAATTAAAGTATTTAGATGATATAGAAATGAGATTTTTAATTACCAATTTTAATTTTATACGTATGAATAGAAAATGGAATTATGTAAAAAAGGCACTCTTCGGAATGTTGATTTTGGGATTAGCGAGTCCTTCATTCGTTGGTTGTAAAGATTACGATGACGATATTGATGATTTGCAAAAACAAATTACTGAAAACAAGGAAGCCATCGAGGCGAACAAAAAAGCGATTGCAGATATTCAAAGTGCGGTTGATGCCGGAGCGATACTGGTCGATGTGCAAGAAACGAGTAATGGCATCGTTGTAAAATTGTCTAATGGCAAATCTTATCCTATCACGAACGGGAAAGATGGCAATGATGGAAACGATGGAGCGGTTGCTCCTGTTCCGACATTTGAGATTCAGGATGGTAAATTGGTGGCAAGTTATGCAGACGGAACCTCGAAGGTGGTTTGGGACAAGGTACTTTCAGTGGATGACTTTACTTTCCGTGTTGAAGAGGGACATTTGATTGTCAACGAGAAAGACATGGGAAAAGTTTCCGGAACGGACGGTTTGACTCCTGAAATTAAATTTGAGGGTACGAAGTTGGTGATCAAGATTGGTGACCAGACGATCGAGAAGGAACTCAAGGGCGAGAAAGGCGATGATGCTGACTTGACTCCTCTACAATTCCGGGTAAATTCCGTGAACGGAGAGTTGGAATACACGAAAGACGGCAATACGTGGACCAGCACGGGCACGAAAGTAACCGGGGAGGTACCTGCATTGAATTTCGAGATCAAGGATGGTGTGTTGTATTTGAACCCGAATGAAGATTTCACGCAAGGTGCTATCGGAAGTGTCGTGCCGAATGAATTTAAGGTAGGTAGCGACGGGTACTTGTACGTGAACGGTAAAAAGACCGAAGCTTTGGTTCCCGGTGTTTACATGAAGAAAGATGTGGAAAATGGAACGATGACAATCCATATACCGGCTTATGATGAGGAAACGAATGGTATCAAGGTGGATGTCAACGGCATTGTTTACGAGGATGTTGTTATCCCGCTTCATATTAACAAGATACAGGTAACTTCGGTGACTTTAGTACCGATGACCGAGGGTGGTGATCTAAAGGTTTATAAATTAGCGGGTGCAGATGAAGATGATGAACCCTTGTACGCGACAGCCAGTCAATTGCGCTTCCGCGTGAACCCGGAAGGAGCTACATTGGGAACGGATTTCAAGATGCTGGAAGTGATGGATCAATTCAAACTTTCAAGAAGTGCCGGACCGGTATTCTCGTTATTGAATGCGAAACAAAACGAAGAGGATGGATTGGTGTATGCCGATTTCAAATTTGAAAATGTGGATTTAACATCGGAAGACGCCTACACGTTGGCTGCCGGAGTTGAGAATCTTTACACGGGAAAGGTAATCTATTCCAATTATACTGAATTTAAGCCTGCCGGACAAGAAATAACACCGCAATTTATGAAATTGGCTAACGGGAAAGAAGTTGTTGTCGGGGAAGGTGAGACACCGGTGTTTGAATTGATTCGTGTTGCGGGCAAGAGCGTGAATATCGCGGAAAATATTTTCGTGAAGGCTAAGATTAAAGAAGCTGCCGCACAAGAACTTCGTACTATCGAGTCTTATGGTTTTGCTGCCCCGACTTTCGAGGTGAAAGAGGCTTTGGAGCCCGGTGTATCTTCCAAGAATATTTTCGCGGTGGAGGGAACCACGATTAAGGTGAATGATGTTACTTTCCAAGCGCAAGGTGCAGAGGCTACTTTCAGCGTGATTGCTAAAGTAGGCGACCTTACCGTCGGTACACAAGAAATTAAAGTGAAGATGGTAGAGGATATCAAACAATTGAATTTGATCAAGGATGTAGTTGTAGATAACTTTAACGGCTCTGCACGGGAAATTGCTCTTGCTCTTGAGGCAAATGCAATCAACCAGTTCAATACGCATTTCAACGTTGACGTGACAACGGCTGATAACGTGGAAGTGGCATTCAAGGTAACGGATAAGAACGGTAATGATGCTACGGCTAACTTTACTACATTTGATAAATTGTCCGCGACACCGAAAATTACAGTGAATGCGGGAACCAAGGACGGTGTTTACAATGTGGTGATGACTGTGACGAACACGGTGAGTCCAACAGTTAAAGTTATGAGCGAAACTAAATTCACGATCTCTGTTCACGAGATCAAGTTCTTGGAAGCATGGAAAGTGGCGGAATACTGGCAGAAGGGAGCGGATGCTATCACGATCAAAGTTGATAAGACTACCGAAGATTTTAAATCCGATTTGAGCAAGTTGTTTAATATCAATGCTGATTTGGGCGTGAAAGTAAAATACGTGAACAAAGCCGGTGAAACTAAGGTAAAGGTAGAAGGCAATGAAGCTAAGTTAATGGCACCGAAGAATCTCGCTATCGGTGGAAATGTAAGCGGTAAGATTGTTGCTCAACTGGTGAATGCAGAGGATGAATCGCTTGTTGTTGATGAGAAGGAGATCGACGTGACCTTTGAAAACCCGATCAAATCCTTCACGGTAAGCGGGGAAGACAAGTTGACCATGTTGGATGCCACGGCTTCCGGTGATCAAGGTGGTGTGACGTTGGATATCGATAAGTTGTTAACTCTTGCTTTGAATGTGGATAACCGTGCCGGAGAGATCGTGAATATTATCAAGAAGGATGAAGAAAGCGGTAAGAATGCAATTGAACCCGATGGCGGCATGTATGGTGCTTCTGCTATTGCATACTCGTTGAAAGGTGCAGATGACAGATTCTCTATTAACGAGGGCAAGTTGACTTGGAGAAATACAAGTACTGCTTTGTCCCAAGAAGTGAAAGCTGTTGTTGTGATCACGATAGAGAATAATTGGAAGACGATCACGAAAGAGGTAACGGTAACTGTAAAACCGAACTAAATAATTTGCAACCAGAACGTAGGTCCGAATCTAGGACCACCTTCACTCCCCGCGAAGAGATTCGCGGGGAGTCTTGTTTTGGTATAATTTCTTTCGTGTGTTATTAATTGTCTTTCTTTATTTTGGATACTCCCGTGGCATCGAGTTTTATGATTTTCGGGTTGCCGGAGTACGTGATCGAGGATACCCCGGAGGCTTTGGCGCTAAGTTCTTTCACGACGTTGATGTTGACGTGGGAAGAGCCTGAGGCTTCGATGGTGGCATTGTCGATCCGGAAGTTGTCAAGGTTCGCGCGAGAGGCTCCGTTTACTTCAATGTTGCCTTCCGTGCTTTTGCCCGCGAGGGTGAGGTTGCTGGCTCCCGATATTCTGAAAGCTATCACGGGGGCGGTGAGTTCACCGGATATTTTTGACGTTCCTGCCAAGTGTATTTCTGCTTCTTGATTTACGCGGATGGGGGCGGTTGACTTCATGGCGGAAGCGCCGACAATTTTCGCCTTGAAGTTGTTCGCGGTGATTTCTCCGGTCAAGGTGAGGGAGGAGGCTCCGGTCAATTCGACATTTTCTAACGCGGACAGGTTGACTTCGGCGGTGAATTTCTCGTTGTTTTTTCCTTTGATTTTACCTTCAAAGGTAATGAGTAGTATCCCGTCCTGTTTTAGCGTGAAATTTAGTTGCTTTTCCAGTCGGGCGGGAATGGTGACCGATGCCCCGGTGGAGTCGCTTTGTCTGGCGGTAACTTTGAATGCCCCGTGGACTTCGATTCCGGTGATTCTTTCTCCTTGGAAACGGGAAATCGTGATTTGTTCTTGTGCGATGGCTCCGGTGAGGGCGAAGCAGAACATGAAGAGGATGAATGTAATTTTTTTCATGATTATTATTTTTTAATAGGACGTTTAAAGGTAGTGAAAAGTTACAAAGGGTGATAAGTATTGGGGAAGAAATAGAAATTTGTTTGTTAAGAATTAATCTTTACTTTTGTAAGTATCAGATGTTTTTTTAATCTATAACGCTATGCAATACACTTGTAAATATCTTTCGCCCGCGGGTGGAATAACGATTGCCAGTGATGGTGATAGTTTGACAGGACTATGGTTTGACGGTCAGAAATACTTTGCCGATACGTTGTCGGCGGAGCATGAAGAGAAGTCTTTGCCTGTTTTCGTGCGGACAAAAGAGTGGTTGGATTGTTATTTCGGCGGTAAGGAGCCCGGTTTCACTCCCGATTTGCATTTGGATAGCACGCCTTTTCGTCTTGCCGTGTGGGAAATATTAAGGGAAATTCCTTACGGTAAAGTGATAACTTACAAGGATATCGCGGAAGAAATTGCCCGGCAAAAGGGGGTGCGGAATATGTCGGCTCAAGCGGTGGGAGGTGCCGTGGGGCATAACCCGATCAGTATTATTATACCGTGTCATCGTGTTGTCGGTTGTAATGGCAGTTTGACCGGATACGCGGGAGGTATTGCTAAAAAAGTTCATCTGCTTACTTTGGAAGGTGTTGACCCGGGTAGATTTTTTGTCCCGTCGAAGGGAACGGCATTGTGATAGACGTGTTTTCACGGGAATTAGTAGCTTCCTTTTTCTATTAAAATATAAATTGGAGCACTTTTTCTCCGATTTTGATATTAAAAGATGTTAAATGTAATGTTTTTTCGGGGGAACAGGGATTTCTTGTTTTTGATTAGTGCAGGGATTCCAGTAGAATATTAAGATTGGAGGTGAAAATTTTCACGGACATGGCAAGCAGGATGATGCCGAAGAATTTTCGCAGGATGTAGACACCGCTTTTACCCAAGATGCGCTCCACGAGGTAGACGTTGCGCAGGACGACGTAGACGACGAGCATGTTGAGGATGATGGCGATGATGATGCTCAAGGGGCTACATTCGGCTTTGAGGGTTAAGGTTGTTGCCAAGGCTCCTGCCCCGGCGATAAGCGGGAACACGACGGGGATGAATGTGGTTGCTCCTTCCGGACCGTCGTTTTGAAATATTTCGATGTTGAAAGTCATTTCTATGGCAAGCACGAAAAGTACTAGCGCTCCCGCCAGCGCGAAAGAAGGTATGTCGATGTTGAATAATCTCAATAACCCGTCCCCGGCAAAAAAGAAAGCGATAAATATAACCAGAGATATTCCTGACGCTTGGGCTGCGTTGACTTTTTTCCCGGTACTGTTAAGACCGATGACGATTGGGGTGGAACCCGTGATATCGATAATAGCAAAGAGTACCATGAAGGCGGTGAATATTTCTTTTATATTGATGCTGAAATCCATAAATCGAATAATAATATGTTTTAATTGACGGGACAAAGATAAGGATAAAAAATAGAAAAGTCGGGTGCTAAAAATGGAATATCTTGTATGGGGGTAATTGTCTTGTAAATTGGAGAAGGTAATCTTTCATAATTATCACTCGTGATTGACTGAATTTATCCTATTTTGTTCTATCTTTGCACGATAGATACCCTTGTCGTAAGGGGATGGAAGGAATTTTGAGTGTAAACATATAGCACATCTGTTGTGCCGGCGAAAATAGAGGAATAATGAAAGAACGTGAAATGCCTTCTCGGGAGGATGGTAATTTGTCTTTTGAAGAGGAAGTGTCCGAATTAATGGATGAACAGTTTTTGTTCACGGAAAGTGTATGTATTGATTTACCCATGGGGGTTGAGATTTATGATGCACGGGGGATATTGCGTTTTATAAATGATAGTGCCTTGCGTATATATGGTGTTGAGGACCGGAATACCGTGGTCGGTACGGTTAATCTTTTCAATAGTCCTTATATGGATGAAGTGTTGGAGGCAAAAGTCCGGGGAGGAGAGGAGATTGAACTGGAGTTCGAGTATGACTTCGACAAGATAAATAGCAATGCCTATTTCAAGAGTAAAAATCGGGATACCATGATTTACGCGGTGCGGATTGTCGCGGTGCGGAACAAGAAGGGAAGTATTATAGGGCATATATTACTCACGAATGATGTTACTGCCGTGAAGGAAGCCGAGTTTCACACGGAAGAGAGCAAGAAGGATATGGAGATGGCGATGGATACGGCTAATATGTCGTCTTGGGTGTATGATGTGGATAAGAAGGTATTCGGTACTTTATATGGCAAGGCTATCGTGGAAGATGGTGTGACTCTTGCCGAGTTACTGGTGAAATTGCATCCTCAGGATCATGTCCCGTTGATGCAACTTTTTTCCCGATTGATAGATAAAGAAATTCAACAAGGGCAGATAACGGTGCGTTTCTATGACGAGCGGGAGGGACAATACCGTTATTACGAGAGCCGGATGCGATTGTCGATGGAGCATTTCGGAAAGCGGTTGATTGTCGGAACGCAAATGGATGTGACGGATAAAGTGCGGATGGTAAAGAGAACACAGGATTTGCTCGCGAAGCGGGAGTTGGCGATGCAATTCAATAGTATTGTTCATTGGGATTTTGATATACGGACACGGAAGTTTGAAGCCTATAATGACCCGATTAATGATTATGCCAGTGATAAGCTTGTGACTGTTTCCGAATACATGGAGGTAGTCCACCCGGAAGATTGTTCTGTTTTCAATGATGCTATCCAGTCGATGTTGTCCGGAGAAGATCTTACGATTGATTTTACTTGTCGCATGCAAACCAAGTACGATGAAACATGGCAATATTTCAGTGTTACGGGTGTTCCTTTCGAACGGGACGAAGAGGGTAATATTGTGCGATTCACGGGATTCAGACAGAATATTTCCAAACTTCACCAGTTGGATGAAGAACTCAGAAGAAGGAATTACAGGATAGAACTTACTTTTAAGACTGTCGGGATGTCTTATTGGGATTTTGATGTCGAGAGCAAGCAGTTCCGGGCGTTTAACGATCCGGTAAATGATTTCCTCTCGGAAAAGGCAATCACTCCCGAGGAGTATCTGAATGTAACCCACCCGGATGATATAGAGCATGTTCGTGAAAATATCGATTGTATGCTCCGGGGGGTAGATAGAGAGTTCGCTTTTAAATACCGCTCCAAGACGAGGTGGGATAAGGAGTGGCAGACTTTGCTGGTGACCGGCGTGCAGGTCGAAAGGGATAAAAGAGGGCGTGTACTTCGTTATACCGGAATCAAGTTTAATAACACGAAATCGGAGAACGTGGCACGGGAGTTAAAGGAACTGAAAGAGAAAGCCGAACTTTCCGATCGGCTTAAATCGGCTTTTCTTGCTAACATGAGTCACGAGATACGTACGCCGTTGAATGCCATTGTCGGGTTTTCCGGGTTGATGGTGGATTGTGACGATCCGGCGGAAAAAGAGGAGTACATGAATGTTATCCGGTCTAATAATGAGTTGTTGTTGCGATTGATTAATGATATTCTTGATCTCTCCAAGATTGAATCGGGTGTTCTTGAGCGTAGGAGAGAGAATTTCAACGTGACGAAGGTGTGTAATGAGTTGTACATGATGATTTCGCAGAAGATCACGAATCCTGATGTCGAATTTTTATTGGAGCCCGGACCGGACTGTTGGATATTTCTGGACAGGAACCGGCTTAAACAGGTGTGGATGAATTTCCTTTCCAATGCCGTGAAATGTACGCGGTCGGGATATATTAAAATGGGATACTCTATCGAGAGGGGAGGCATCCGGGTGTATGTCGAGGATTCCGGTGTCGGAGTCCCCCGGGAGTTGCAGGATAGATTGTTCGGTCGGTTCCAGAAGTTGAACGAGTTCGCGCAGGGGACCGGGTTGGGACTGGCTATTTCCAAGGCTATCGTCGAGGGTGCGGGGGGAGAGATAGGGTGTTCTTCTACTCCCGGTGTCGGCTCGACTTTCTGGGCGTGGGTGCCTTGTGCCATATCCATGGAGGAGAATGGTGATCCGGTTATCACGCAATTTTCGGAAAAACATTCTTCTTTGGATAAATCACGGGAACTGAAAATTTTGGTAGCTGAAGATAATGATAGTAATTATTTGCTGGTGCGACAGATTCTTAAGGGGTATCATGTTGTTCGTGCGCTGAATGGAGTTGAGGCTGTAAAGATGAGTCGTGACGAGAAGTTCGACCTTATTTTTATGGATATGAAAATGCCTGTCATGGGCGGACTGGAAGCAACCCGGAAAATACGAGAGTTTGACGCGGAGATACCCATCATCGCTCTCACGGCAAATGCGTTTGATTCTGACAGAATCAGCGCCATGGATGCCGGATGCAACGCCTTTTTGGCGAAACCTTTGGAACGAAAACAGTTGCTTGAGATTTTTTCTATGAAATGGTAGGGGGAAATTAAACATTGGTGATGATTGTTTTATATGCCTGAAATGTGAAGGTGGAGTCTAAAAGATAGAAAAAAGGTTATATATTTGTAACGTTGAAGTGATGTTTTATTTATCCGGAGTGTCATGGCTGACGTTGATGATGTTTTTGTACGACAGGTAAACGGGAAGCAGGAAAGAGCTTATCATGAGTTGTTCCGGCGGTTTTATAATTACCTTGTAGTGTATGCCATGAGGCGGGTGCAACGGCAGGATGTGGCGGAGGACGTCGTTCAGGAAGTATTCGTGAGTATGTGGGAGGGTGATAAGGAGTTCAATTCGTTTGTCGGGTTGAAGGCGTTTTTGTATAATGCCGTGTCGAATCGTTGTCTGGATTATTTGAAACACCAGAAGGTGGTAGACCGGTACGTGGCTGTTGCTTTGCGGGAAGGGAAGGAATGGGAGGAGATGGATTTGGTGGAGGAGGAGATGTACAGGGAATTGCATTTGGCTGTACAGGGATTGCCGGAAAGGAGCCGTGCGGTTTTCGAGTTGCATCTGGAGGGGAAGAAAAACGAGGAGATTGCGCGATTGCTGGAATTGTCGGTACTTACCGTGAAATCGTACAAGAAAAACGCGATGCATTATTTGAAGAAAAGATTGGGTGATTTGTATTTTTTATTGAACGCGGTAAAAATAATTTGATTCGGATACCCTCTTTTTGTACCCTCGGTCGTATTTGGTGTAAATAAGAAATTACGCCATGAGCAGTGCCAATAAAAATGAAATAAGTTGTTTGCTTCGGAAGTATTTTTCCGGGACGTTGTCCCCGGGGGAGAAAATACGGCTGGATAGTTGGTTGGAAGAAAGGGAGGAACACCGGGTTCTTTTCGAGAGATTGCATAATGACACTCGATTTGCCGAGGAGTATGGGGTGTTTCGACGAGTGGATACGGAGCGGGCGTGGGAGCGTTTTCGCGAGGGACAGGGATTAGGTCGTAGACGGAGGATAGGCACGTGGGTGAGATACGCGGCTGTTATTATGATACCCTTGATTGTCGGGGGGATTTGGTGGGGAATTTCTTCCGGGCGGAAGGAGAAGCAGCCGTTGGTGGCGCAAAAGTCTTTGCCTGTATTGCGGAAGACAGACGTGATTCTGGAACTTGCCGACGGGAAGAAAGTGGTTCTGAAGGGGAAGCAGGAGAAAATGATTCAAGTGGGAGAAAAATTAGTCGTGAAGCAGGCAGCCGGGGAGTTGGTGTACTCGGATTCCGTGGGGAATACTCGGGTTGACACGAATATATTGCGAGTGCCCAAGGGTGGGGAGTTTAAATTGCAGTTGGCTGACGGGACACGGGTGTATTTAAATTCCGCGACAAAACTGAAATATCCGGTGGCTTTCGAGGGGGAAGAACGGCGGGTGTATCTGGAAGGAGAGGCTTATTTCGAGGTGGCGAAGGACGCGGAACGACCGTTTTTTGTTGTCACGGACGAGATGACGGCACGGGTGTACGGGACGGAATTTAACGTGAACACGAGTTCCGAGGACGGGGTGCGCACGGTGTTGGTCGAGGGAAAGGTGGGGGTGACCGTGCGGGGTTCCGAGCGGGAATACGTGTTGAAGCCTAGTGAGATGGCTTTCTATGACCGGGGCTTGGGAAAGGTAGACGTGCGGGAAGTGGATACGGATTTGTACACGTTGTGGAGAAAAGGGATGTTTGTTTTCGAGCGGGAGTCTTTGGAAAGTATTATGGAAACACTTTCGGCATGGTATGATGTGGAAGTGTTTTTCCAATCGGAGAGCGCGAAGCGGTTGCATTTTTCGGGGCATATGAAGCGTTACGAGCAGATAGACGAGATTTTGCACGCGATTACGGACGCGACGGGTGTCGTGTTTACTATAAACGGGAAAACAGTTTGTGTTTCAAGATAAAACGGAAGGTCGGCAAACCCTCCGTTTCATTCTCATTTAAACAATAAACCTCGCCTTGGAACCGTGAGGGTTTATTGAGTGTTTAATTTATATTACGACAAATGTATGAAAAAAAAACGATTATGTTTTCGATTACCCTGTGGTACGAGAAAAAAAATTGAAAGAGTGATGAAATTTTTTTGGATTTTAATGTGCGCTTTTACTTTCTCTGTTTCGGCAAATTCATTTGCTCAACAGGAACGAGTCAGCTTGAATTTGAAGGATGTGGCAGTACGGACATTGTTCGATGAGATTCAACGCCAGACGAATCTTTATTTCGTGTTCAACACGGAGCAGACGGATCAGTTGGGGCAATTGTCTTTGCGTGTCGAGAACGAAACGGTGGAGAACGTGTTGAAGAAGGTGTTGGAAGGCACGGGGTTGACGTATAAGTTTCGCGGGGATCTGATCGTGATTCAGCAGGAAGACGAGAAAAAGGACGAGAAGAAGGGTAAGCGGATTTTCGGTACGGTTGTTGACGAGAGTACGAAAGAAGTGTTGCCGGGGGTTACGGTGAAGTTGTCCTCGGGGGCTTCCGTGACGATGGGGACTTCCACGGATCACCGGGGGCGATTCGAGTTGGTACTTCCGGTGACGAAGGGTACGTTGGAGTTTTCTTTCGTGGGGTTCGAGAGCCAGAAGGTGAGTTTTAACGAGAAGACGGATAGTTTGCGGGTGGTGTTGAGAGAGAAGGTGAACGAGTTGGAAGATGTCGTTATTACCGGTTACCAACAGATTGACAGGCGGCATTTGACGGCGGCGGTGACTTCGCTTAAAATGGATGATATTGATGTGCCGGGTATAAACCGTCTTGACCAGATGCTGGAGGGGCGTATCCCCGGAATGACTTTTATGCAGAATAGCGGTCAGGTGGGGGCTACCCCGAAGTTGAGAATACGCGGAACTTCTTCTGTCCTCGGGAATCAGGAGCCGTTGTGGGTGGTAGACGGGATTATTCAACAGGATCCGGTGAACATTGATCCGCAACAATTGAACGACCTCGATTTCGTGAATTTGTTGGGTAATGCTATTGCCGGGTTGAACCCGGACGACGTGGAGCAGATCGACGTGTTGAAGGATGCCGCGGCAACGGCATTGTATGGCGTGCGGGCTGCTAACGGGGTGATCGTTATTACGACGAAAAAAGGAAAGGTGGGACCTCCCAAGTTGTCTTATTCGTTGACGGGAAGTTTTTCGACTCGCCCAAGGTACACGGACAAGGGGTTGAACTTGATGAACTCCAAGGAGAGAGTGGATGTTTCCCGCGAGTTGATGGAGCGGGGGGTGCGTTATACCGGAACGTATAACAGTTTCACGGATTGGATCGGTTACGAGCAGGCTTATTTGGATCATTATAAATACGGTGCGATCAGTTTTGAAGAGTTTCAAAAACGTTCGGCTTATTATGAAACGTTGAACACGGATTGGTTTGATATCTTGTGTCGGGATGCTTTTTCGCACAACCATTCGTTGAGTATCAGCGGGGGAAGTACCAGCGCGAAATATTACGCTTCATTTGGGTACGCGAACGACCAAGGGGAGATTCGCGGGGAAAAGAACGAACGCTACACGGCAAGTGTGCGGGTAACGGTGCAGCATAATAAATTCCAGATGCAATTCGGGATATCCGGTAACGTGCAGGATAAGTTATATAATCCGAGTGAATTGGGAATTATGAATTATGCTTATAATATGACCCGTGCTATCCCTTTGCGTTGGGAAACGGGTGCATTGTACACGTACCAAAAGAATAATCAGCCGTTTAATATCATTCGGGAGATGGAGGAGTCTGAATACAAGATAGCCCAAAAGAGTGCGAGCGTGAACGCGCAGTTGCAATACCGGGTGTCGGAGGCGTGGAAATTGGTTGGTACTGCCTCTTATTCTATGGGTACTTCTGATGATGAAACTTGGTACGGGGAAAATTCCAATTATATTCTTCAATTGAAGAACAAGAGCAATAAGTTGTCCGAGAGTTTGTGCCCTTTCGGGGGAGAGCTGAAAACCAATGCTACGCGTAATAGTTCTTATATGCTTCGTTTGCAAACGGATTATAGCCGGTATTGGGATAAGGACAACGAGCATTTCACGAATGCTTCTGTCGGTTACGAGTTGTCGTCATCGACTTACCGGAAAGAGGCGAACACGGAACGGGGGTATTATAAAGACCGCGGGATGAGTTTTGCCGGATTTGCCGATGGTGATTATGAGAAATACCCGAAATTCTACGAGTGGAGTGTTTCCAATCACCCGAAATATACTAAATCGTTGACAAACACGATGTCGGCTTATCTCACGTTGACGTATAGTTACAAAGACCGGTATATTTTTAACGTGAATACCCGTGCGGATTGGTCTAATGCTTTCGGTAGCCGTAGTAACGAGAAGTTGCTTCCCGTGTGGTCGTTTTCCGGACGCTGGAACATGACGGAGGATATTGTTCGGAACGTGAATTGGATCAATAATTTGGCATTGCGTGTGTCATACGGTATCCAAGGAAATATGTCGAACGATCAGCCTACGCGTTTGATTATCAATAAGGGTGGATATAGTAACTCTAAGGGTGGATATACTTCGACGATTAGCAAGTTCCCGAATCCCGATTTGAAATGGGAAAAGACACACTCTTTTAACGCCGGCTTGGATTTCAGTTTGTTGAAAGACAAGATTCAAGGTTCTGTTTCATGGTTTTACAAGAAAACGATTGACGCGTTCCTGTCGAAAACCGTGTGTAACGTGAACGGGGTAAATTCTTACGTGGTTAATTCCGGTAATGTTGAGAATAAGGGTATCGAGTTGACGTTGAATTTTGTCCCGATAAACCAGTCGGTATCGTCTAACGGAAAGAGAGGGTTCGTGTGGAGGTTTGATCCCCAGATCGGGCAGACGTTGAATAAGTTGTTGAACGACCAATTGCGTAAAAATGATAAAACTTTGCAAGATGAATTGTCGTTGTCACAATTTTTGAGTGGTTCCGTTCAGTTGGCGGGAACACCTTTGAATACGTTCTTTTCTTATAAATACGCGGGCTTGGACGGCGAGGGAAAGCCGACGTTCAAAGGCTTGGAAGCGGACCGGGCTGATGAATTGCATGAAAAGTACAAGAATTTGAGTAAGAAGGACGTGTGGTTGGCGGTTTTGGATGAGTCTGGAAGCCGGGTGCCCGTGATTCAAGGTGGGGTTAGTAACTATTTCGGTTACCGGAGTTTCACGTTGTCTGTTAATTTCACGTATAGTTTCGGGAACAAGATTCGATTGTTGCGTATCGCTTCCGGGGAATATAGCGCCGTGTCACCGAAACCGATGCAGAATTTGCGTCGGGAGTTCGTGAATCGCTGGAGAAATCCGGGTGACGAGAAGATAACGGATATACCGGCATTGTCTATTGACGGTGGACAAGATAAAGGGTGGTGGTATAAAAACGAGTATAGAAATCATTGGGAACCGAGCGGGAATGCTACTATATATTCGATGTATGATGATTCGGATATCAGAGTGGCGAGTGGTAATTACGTGCGTTTGCAATCTCTTACTTTGCGGTATTTGTTACCCAAGGAGTTGTTGAAAAAGTTGGGAATGTCTTCCGGGTATTTGTCTTTGTCCGGCTCTAATTTGCACACTTGGGCGAGCAAGGAGTTGAAAGGGCAGACGCCGGAACAATCGGGGACTTCCAGCGTGGTAAATATTTCGATTCGACCGAAGTATTCGTTTAGTTTGAATGTTGTTTTTTAAAATGGATGTATGATGAAAAGATACAGTATTTTGTGGTTTACGGTGCTCCTTTGCTGGCTAAGCGGGGGATGTAAGGATTTCTTGAACGAGTACTCGCAGAGTCTTTCTTATATAGAAACGGCAGCGGATTTGCAGGAATTGTTGTTGGGAAGCGGGTATCAGGATCCCGCTGTGACTGTAAGACCGGGTGGAGAGTATGTCGCTCAGGCGTGGAACAACACGCAGATGAAAGATTTCATGACGTATATTCATTTGATGGATGATGATCTAAAAGAGGCGCCCGATCCTAAAGAGAAAGACACTCATAACAGACCTTGGCAGACTATGTCCGGATTCTATCGTTGGGCGGATGACCCGAATATGAATATACTGGGTACATCGTATATCGATCCCGTGTGGGAGGATTTTTACAAGCGTATTGCTGTCTTGAATTCTATTATATCGGAGATTCCCAGACAGAGGGAGAAAAATAAAATAGGGGAAGAGGAGGTATTGAATCAAGTGGGAGGAGAAACCTATTTTTTGAGGGCTTGGTATTATTTCATGTTGACCAATATATACGGTGCGCCTTACGAGAAGGCTAACCCGAATGCCAAATGGGGAGTGCCATTGAAGTTGTCGGAGGAGGTGATTGATATGTATTATTCCCGCCACACGGTAGGTGAAGTTTATGAAACGATCGTTTCCGATTTGAAGACCGCTATTAAATTCTTTGAACGGATGAGTGCGCCAAGTAAGTCGAAACGCATCGCGAGTGCCGAGGCTTGTTACGCTTTGTTGAGCCGGGTTTATTTGTACATGGAACGGTATGAGGATTGTATCGAGGCGGCGGATAAGATAGAAGGTTTTGGGGTAAGGGAACTTGGTTCGTTGCCTGTTGCCGAATCTTTTGCCACGATAGAATCCGTGGAAACGATATTTTCCCACGGACCGTACGTGATGTATTGGATTCATGGGGAGGATGCTGAAATAGAAACGGTTAACAAGATTGATATAGACCATTTGTTGGAAACGGGAGAAGTTATCATGATCCAGACACAGGAGGTGAAGCAGAATGCTTGGTCGTGGGCTTGTTCTGCCACGTTTGAATCTTTGTTTGACGAGAATGATTATCGATTGAATCGTTTTTTCAGTCGCACCCGTTACAAGAAAAATTTGGTACCGAGGAAGTATAAGGCGAGTATGACTTTTGCCGAATATGATCCGGTGAGTATGGATACCGTGGTGTGCACGAACACGGGAAGTCCTGCAGCTTCCGCGGGGTGGTTGCGTTATGGCGAGGTGCTTTTGAATAAGGCGGAGGCACAGGCTTGTTTGGGACAGGGTGATGCAGCCAACACGTTGAAAGAGTTGCTCCGGTCTCGTTACAAAGTGATGCCGACGATTCCCGGCGGGGGAAAGGAATTGGTGGATTTCGTGCGTTTGGAACGGCGCAAGGAGTTGTGTTTCGAGGGACATCGTTGGTTTGACCTTCGCCGTTACGCGGTGAACTCGGTTTACCCGGATAAAAAGCCGATAGAACATGTTTGTTATCAAATTACAACCAACGACAAGGGGGTGGCCGTGGCTGAAAAGGTTGGAGAAACAACTCTTGAAGCATATAGCGAGAATAGCATGGGGTCGTGGATGATTCCGATACCGCAGAGTGTAATCACTTTTTGCGACGGGAACATGGAAAATCCGGAGCGGAGAGGGGTGTCTGCAAATTTTGTACTTGAAGAAGAAAAAGAGGAGGAAACATTATGAAAAGGTTTATTTGTATTTTGTTGCTGGGGATGTTTTTGGCGTGTTCAGAGGAGGATGCGTTGACCCCCACGGAGGTGAAAGATTGGTACGTGATTACCCCGACGGAGAATATGGACGAGGTGGATGAAGCGATTTATCACTTGTATGAAAAGTACAATAAGGCTGTGTTTTACAAGGATACGATCGGCTCTGAAGACCGGGGTTGGAAAGACGAGAACGGAAACCCGAAACTCTATTACGAGGTGCTTCGGTTAAGTTATGACATGACGGAATCAAATAATATTCAAACGAAAATCACTTACACTCCCGCGGATGTGTCGACTCCCGAGAGCAAGAAGGCTATGCTTCCTTTGTTGGAATTGATGGATGAGAAATTGTTTGCATGGATTGAGGGAGCGGACGTGCACGTGCCTGCCGTCCTGATCGTGCAAGATATGGAGAGAGCGAAGAAGCCTTTGTATGTGTACCGGGGATTCGGGGTACTTGGTTTTGCCTTGAACTGTTTTGAGCAAAAGAATGCGGATTCTCTTATCCAACGGACTTTTTTGCATGAGGTGTGTTATGTGGCTTTACAAGAAAATTTGTCTACTTATCAAGATATTGTTATTAATGCTTTTGAAAACAACACTTCAGCATCTCCCGCGGTAGCGAAAGAGTGTTGGGGGGTGAATTACGAAACGTTTGTACCTTCCTATGTTTCTTGGCTTACCAGTGTGAATAATCTGCAAGTGTATGCAAACATGAAATTGCAGTATGAACAACAAAAGGAGGAGGCGCTGGAGCAGTTGAAAAATGAGAATTTAACCGAGGCAGAGCGGAAAAAATGGGAAACTAAACTTAGTTCCGCTGAAATGATGCTTACTTTCGTGGAGGGGAAATTGGGTAATTACGATGAGTACAAAGCAAATCTGGAATTGTATTGTCCCGAGAATTTTGGTTTGTTGGGTTTGACACAAGGTAAAGTCGGTGATAAATTGGCCTATTTTGTTCCGACTGCCGTAGAGGATTTTGCCGCTTACTTGGATGCCATGTTGGATTATAGCGAGGAGGAGTTCAAGGCAAAATACGAGAAGTATCCTTTGGTGCAAGCACGCTATATTCTTGTACAACACGTGCTGAAGAATGCCGGATTTGATATTCAACGAATTCGGTCGGAGATTGATTGAAAATAGTTGTCTGTTTTTAGAGAAATAAATGTTTTAAAAAGATGAAAAAGATATTCGTTTTGATGTTGGTGCTTTGTTGCACCCGGATGCTTGTTGCCCAAGAGTTTACGGCAATTAAAGGAAAGGTCGCGGATCGGTGGTTGCTGCAAGTCAAATTATACGAAACCGTTGATGGTGCACCCGTGGTATGCGCTGTGGCTAAAGTGGAAACCGATGGCAGTTTCGGTTTTCTGGTGAAACCGAAAAAGCCCGGTTTTTATGTGTTAGGAGAAGACGAGAAAATGAATTTCCCTGTTTACGTGAAAGGAGGAGAAGAGATTAACATCGAGTTGCGGGAGAATAAAGCTACTTTGACGGGTAAGAATACAAAAGAGAACGTGCAATTGTATAAGTGGCAAGAATATGCTTATAATATTTGGTTGAAAAGTGTGTTCTTTCAGAAGATTATTTCTACCTATGAAGATTTTTTCCCCGAGTACGAGAAATTTGTCGATGGGTTGCCGGCATTCAAAGCAAGCGTGAAGAGCGGTAATAAAGTTTTCGATGCGCTCCTTAAAGAGTGGATAGATTATTCGGCGGATTATTACGGTATAGTGTTTCTCTACACGCCTCGCACGAAACATCCGAAAGCATCCGATTACCCGGCATATTATAACCAGATTGTAAATCCCGAGAAGTTTGCTGACGAGAGCGTGCTGGCCTTTCCGAACGGGACTACTATGTTGCGGTTGTACGCGATTTTTGCCGCGAATCAAAAAAATGTCGCTCCTTCCGACAAGGCGGCTTACGAGCAAGCCTGTTTGGAGGCTTTGCCTAATGATCGGTTGAAAGGGGAGTTTGTTGTTGACCGTTTTTTCTCACAATATCGTACTTACGAGGAGTATCTCGATGGGATGAATAAATTCGGGAAATATTGGCTATCACCTTCTTTAAAGACCCGTGCCGAGGCTGTCGGAACTAAACTATACCAAACCCGTTCCGGGGGGATAGCTGCTGATTTCACCTATCCGGATGTGCGGGGCAAGAATGTGTCCTTGTCCGATTTTAAGGGGAAGGTCGTGTTGATCGATGTATGGGCGACATGGTGCGGACCTTGTAAGCAAGAGATTCCTCATTTGAAAAAACTCGAGGAGGAGATGAAAGGAACCGATGTCGTTTTCTTGGGCGTATCGGTGGATGAAGCCAAAAATAAACAGAAATGGCTCGATTTTATTGAAAGCGAGAAATTAGGTGGTATTCAGGTGTTTGCCAACGGTTGGAGTAAGATAACCAAGGATTACCGTATTAACGGGATTCCTCGTTTTATCGTGATTGACCGTAAAGGAAACGTGGCGTCGTTCGATGCCCCTCGTCCCTCGAACCCGGCTTTGAAAAAGATGTTGGAAATGGAATTGAAAAAATGAGTCTATAAGGTCCATAAAGTTTATAAGGTCCGTAAGGTCGATGGACCCCTGCGGGACACTTTGCTTACGGCGGTGAAGCTGCCGATAAATATAGTCCGAAGGACATCTGTGATTTTACGGACTTTATAGACTTTACGGACTCATAAAAGTTTGATTATCATGAGAAGGATTGGTGTATTATTGGCACTTTTGTCGTGTTGTGCTTTTATCTGTCCGGGGCTTTGGGCGGGAGAGAAGGGGAAACGGCGTATTCAATCACGGGAGCAGAGTGTTTTCGCGGGAGTGAAGGGATTGGTCAGTCGCGACAAAATGCAGGAAGTCGGTTTGTATGAAGCGGTAGACGGGGGCGAGACTTTGATTAGCAAAACCCGTGTCGGCGCGAACGGTTGGTATGGTTTTGCCGTGGAAGTTGTCACTCCCGGTTTTTATACCGTGGGAGGGGAGAAAACGAGTGAGCGTATTCGTGTTTACTTGGAGGCGGGGATGAACGCGGAGGTCAATATTCTGGAGGATTCTCTCGTTATTACCTCTCGTAATTCTCCTGAAAACCTGTTGCTTGCCGAATGGGAAGGCTTGTTTGAGCCTGTCCGTCGTAGGGTGGATCACATGGATTATATTTTCTTTACTTATAAGGAATTATTCCCGTATTATATGGAATTTTTGCCTCAGGCCGAGGCTTTTAAGTCAAAGATTCATTGTCGGAATCGTTCGTTTGCGGAATTGCTAAAGCAGACTGTGGATTATGATGTTGAATATTTTGCCTTGCGCGCCTTGACCGCAATCAAGATTGATCGGGTGGTGAGGAAAGGGTGTCGGCCGACTTTGGATGAGTATCCGGTTTATTATAAAACTTTGGTAACGAAAGATAAATTGAAAAATGCGGATTTGCTGAAACAACCTTATGGGACCGATTATCTAGAAAAATATACAACCCTTGCGTTACAGCTGGAAAATCGAAAGAGTACGATTGCCGATCAATTGAGGTGGGTGCCTTGTGATTTGTTGAAGGCAGAAATTGTGTTGCGTCATGCCGGACGGGCAAAGACGTACGAGAAATACGATGAGATTGTCACTTACTTTGCACGTTATCTGACCACCGAGAGTCATCACCGGCGTATGGATGAACTCAGTGCAAAACTTTACGTGGGGAACAAGGGTGACAAGGCGGCAAATTTCACTTATCCTGACCGGAATGGTAAAATGGTTTCCTTGTCTGATTTCAAGGGAAAAATCGTGGTGGTTGATGTTTGGGCGACGTGGTGCGGACCTTGCCGGGAAGAGATTCCCGCTTTGATAAAATTGGAAAAAGAGATGCACGGGAAAGAGGTCGTTTTCATCGGGGTTTCCGTGGACGAGAAGAAAGACCACCAGAGATGGCTGGAAGTTCTCGACAAGGAAGGGCTGGAAGGCGTACAACTTTTTGCCGACGGGTGGAGCCAGATCGTGAAGGATTACAAGATTAAAGGCATTCCCCGTTTTATGGTTTTCGACCGGAAAGGCAATGTGATTATGATAGACGCTCCCCGTCCTTCCGAACCGGCGTTGAAAGCGTTGCTGGAGAGGGAATTGGATAAATAGGAAAATAACTTAACAAGAAAATATCATGAAGAGGATAGTTATATTGTGTGGTATCGTTTTGTGTTTCATTCAACTGAACGCGCAAGAGAAAGGAGTACAGTTTCAAGACCTAACTTTTCAGGAGGCTTTGGATAAAGCGAAAGCGGAAGACAAACTGGTTTTCATGGATTGTTATACCAGTTGGTGTGGTCCCTGTAAACATATGTTGAACACGGTGTTCGTTTTGCCCGAGATGGGCGAATTTTTCAATGATCAGTTTATTAATGTCAAGTATGATATGGAGAAGGGGGAAGGGCCTCGGTTACGGGGAAAATTTCGTATCACCGCTTATCCCACCTTTTTGATTCTCCGTCCCGACGGCACTTTGCAACATCGTATCGTGGGTGCGCGGAAAGGGACGGATTTTCTGGAATGCGTGAAGCGGGGTGCGAAAGAGGAAACTTCCCAATTTTACTTGGACGAACTCTATCGGCAAGGGAATTTGAGCAAGGAACAACTTCCCTCTTATCGTGTAGCCTTGAAGGACGCGAAAAGAAATGCCGAACTGAAACATATCACCGGGGAAGAGTTTAAACAACTCTCTGATGCGGAGAGGTGTTTGTCCCAATACTGGTATCTTTACGACCAAGATGAGATCACTTTTGAGGACGAGAGATTTGCTTATTTGATAGCCCACAAGACTGAATTTGACAAACAGGTGGGGAAAGAGATCGTGGATAAGAGAATATATGATAGTTATTTTCAAAGATTGGCGGCCCTTAAAGCTAACGTTCCGGTTTCAGAGTCGGTTGCCTTGATAAAAAGACAGATTGCTTCCGTTGATTTCGAGAAAAAGGAGGAGATTGTTTTATCTCTTCGCTACGTGGAAGCCCGTAATAGTCAGGATATCGATGTTTTGCTCGATATCATGGAAAAGAGTTTGCGGGATTTGCCTCGTGCTTTCCTGTGGCAGGCTCCTTTCTTGGATTTTATTGTTAAGGAAGGGAACCGGAAACAGGTAGACCGTTATATAGGTATGGAGAATGAAATGGTTGAGGCGATGGATAATGAACCTTTGAAAAAGGCTGTAAAGGAAACATTCGCTAAATATCGTTCCGGTCGAATCGATAATTGATTTATATATGATAGGTATGAGAAAAATATTGATGATGTTATTGTTGTCCTTCACCTGCTGGGGTGTTACGCGGGCGCAAGATACCTTGGCTGTCGTTTCGGGACGAGTGGAAGGGGAGAATCCGGTGATGTTGGTTATCCAACGGCAAATGGGGATGTCCCAACGATTACTGGAAGCTAAGGTGCAGGGAGATTATCGTGAATCCCTGACCGTCAAGGAGCCGATGATTGTTTCTCTTTCCTTGGGCAGGCAAACTGTTTCCAATACCGTTTTCTTGACACCGGGTGCAAAGCTCGAGGTGGATTTCTCCCGTGAGGATAAGTTCGGAGGTACACACGCCGGAATCAATAATTTGTTGTCACGCTTGTTTACCGACGAGTATCAACCGAAAACCTCCGGTTTGAAGGAGTACTCCCGGGGGTACGCGGAAGCATTGGTTCGTGCTTATCAAGGGCGCGTGGAACAAGTCGAAGCCTCCAGACTTTTGCCGGAAGAACAAAAAGTCGTGCAAGGGGTTGCCCAGTACCAGTTGTTGCGAGATATGTATATGATGATTGATCTCTCGAAGGCTTTCGGGAAGGCTTTTGCCGCCCCGGAGGTTGATACCGATTACAGCGATCCTCTTTTGAATATCGATTGGCTACCCGAATTGGTGTTTGCCGGGGATTGGTTTCCCGTTTTTCAAGAATGGTTGTTTGCCCAAGTGCAAACCGGAAAGATCAAAATAGGTTCCCGCGAGAGCTATTTGAACGATATGGCTGCCGCTATAAAAAACGAGGAGTTGCGGGAAGCTTATTTGTTGGGGGCACTTTGGAGAGAAGTGCTGCGGGGAAACGTCAAAGACTTTGGGGAACGGCTGAAAAAAGCAACCGAAATTGTGAAGTCTAAAGACGGGAAGGAGCAATTGAAGGCTTACGCCGAGCGGTTGGCCGAAAGTACTTATCCCGCCATGGAAGGTGTGGATTTGAGTGACTATGGATTCCCCAACGAAAAGGGGGATACCGTCTATCTGTCCGACTTCAAAGGCAGGTACGTCTTTATTGACCTTTGGTCTACCGGTTGTAATCCCTGCGTGGCGGAAATCGCCTATGTCAAACGTTTGGAGCAACGTTTAGCTTCTCTTCCCTTGGCTTGGGTGTCTATTTCTTTGGATTCCAATGCAGATACATGGCGGGCTTTCATGAAACAAAAAGGCATGACCGGGGTACAATTATTGTGCACCCGCTCCCGTAAGCATCCTTTCATGCAACGTATGGTTGTCAATGGTATTCCCCGCTTCGTTATCTTGGATCCTGACGGAAAGGTTTGGGATGCTTCTTCCCGCCGCCCCTCTGATCCGGTGCTGGGGGAATTGTTGCTGAAGGAGTTGAAATAATAGGTGATATTAGATTATTTTTAATCGGATAGTCGTATTCTTTGTTGGAGTAAAAAGCAGGGGCTGTTCAAAAATGAATTGACAGCCCCTGTTTTATTTCTTTGAGTATTTTACTTGGGATTATTTCCCGCGGATAGCGGTAATACCCGGTAATTCTTTTCCTTCGATGTATTCGAGCAATGCACCGCCTCCGGTGGATACGTAACTCACTTTGTCGGCAAGCCCGAATTGGTTGATGGCAGCCACGGAGTCACCGCCTCCGATGAGTGTGAAGGCGCCTTTGGCGGTAGCTTTCACGATGGCGTCAGCGATTGCTTTCGTTCCCACGGCGAATTTAGGCATTTCGAAAACTCCCACGGGACCGTTCCAAAGGATGGTTTTGGATTCCTCGATGATTTTCGAGAACGTGGCGATGGTTTCCGGACCGATGTCCAAGCCTTCCCAGCCGTCGGGTATTTCCATGGAAGATACCAATTGTGTGTTGGCGTCGTTGCTGAAAGCATCGCCGGCGACAGTGTCGGTAGCTAACACGAGGTTTACACCTTTTTCTTTGGCAATTTTCATGATTTCAAGAGCCAAGTCGAGTTTGTCATCTTCGCAGATAGAGGTTCCGATATGACCGCCCAAGGCTTTCTTGAACGTGTAGGTCATTCCGCCACCGAGGATGAGGTTGTCGACCTTATCCATTAAGTTCATGATGATGTCGATCTTGGAAGATACTTTTGAACCACCCATGATAGCGGTGAACGGGCGAACGGGATTGTGCATCACTCTGTCAACACTTTCCAATTCTCCCTTCATCACGTAACCGAATAGTTTGTCATTCGGGAAGAATTTGGCGATAACGGCAGTAGAAGCATGAGCGCGGTGGGCGGTTCCGAATGCATCGTTGATCCACACGTCACCAAGGGAAGCTAGTTTTTGAGCAAAGCCTTCGTCGCCTTTCTCCTCTTCTTTGTAGAAACGGAGGTTTTCCAACAAGAGTACTTCGCCGGGGTTTAGCGCGGCAGCCTGCTCTTTCGCGCTTTCGCCGATGCAGTCATCTGCGAATTTCACGGGAACACCCAGTAATTCTTCCAGATGTTTCAAGATATGTTTTAGTGAAAATTTGTCTTCGGGTCCGTTTTTCGGGCGTCCGAGGTGGGACATCAAGATGACGGAACCACCGCCTGCCAACACTTTTTTGATCGTGGGAACGGCTGCCCGCATGCGGGTATCGTCGGTGATCTCGAATTTGTCATTTAACGGCACGTTGAAGTCCACGCGGATAAGTGCCCGCTTGTTTTTAAAGTTGTAATTATCAATTGTCTGCATAGCAATTGTTATTTTAATGAATAGATTACTTAATTGACAGATAAAGATACGTATAAAATTATATCAAAATGAAAAAACAGGGACGAAAATTTGCATCAGTCAAGGAAAATGCAGATTTTTACCACCCGTATAGGATGTTACGGATTTGCAGGTAAAAAGGTTAGCCTGATGAATACCGGTCGTGTGTGTTGATGCGCGAAGACAGTAGTCTGTAGCCGTTACGAAAATAATGCAGTATGAGACGAAATGGCATTTTGTTGCTTATAGGTCTGTTTGTTTTCTTGATCTTGCAAGGGTGCCGGAGAAGCGAGAAAGCTAAAATGGAGGAGTTGTGTGACGAGTTGAAGAACTCTGTCATGATGACGCCTGTGTTTGATTCATTGGTTGAGTCTTCCGCGAAGTTGCCTAAGTTTCTGCGGGCAAAAGTGTTATTGGTGGCGGGAACGAATTATTCCATGAAGACGGAACAACTTAAAAAAGCGAAGGAGTATTTGCAGGAGGCAAACCGGCTCGGGTCACGGGAGGTGAAGAACAGAGCGACTTTGGAACTGGTGCGACTGTACGGGACTCTCGTGTTGCGAGATGATTGCGTGGAAGAGGCGATTCGTTTTATAGGCAGGGCAAATTCAAAGGTGGTGTTTGTACAGGAGGAAGAGGCGGAGTTCTATTTTTTAAAAGCACGGTTTTACAAGGCGATAGATATTGAACGGGCGTTTGGCGCTATTGAGAAAGCGATAACGATGTACCGGGGGATGGGGGATACGAAGGAGGAGATTGAGATGTGGTGTTTTAAGGCAACGCTTTACGGGGTGTTGGAGGAGTTTGAAGAGCAATATGCTTGTTATGAAGAGGCTTATCGGTTGTTGGGAAAAGTGAGGTATAAAAAAGATGTGCGTCCCTTTTTCGAGCAAATGGCGGCGAGCTTGAAGAGATTGGGACGTTACGATGAGGCGTTGCGTTTGTACGGGGCGGTTTTGAAGAATTTGCCGGATACGGCCGGTCTCGGGCGTTACGGGATACAGGTGGCTGAGGCTTATACCGGATTGGGAAGGCACGCGGAGGCTAGGGTAATATTGAAAGAGGCATTGAGAGAGGAAAAACGACCGGGGCTGCGTAATACGTTGTTGGGGCGAATTGCCGACTCTTTTTTGAAGGAGGAAACGCGTGATTCCGCCTTGGTTTATTTTAAGTCCGTGATAGATTTATATGATCAATATGCCCGGGAGAAAGGCTTAAGGACACCCAAAGTGAGTTTCAAAAACCATTTGAATTATGCCCGTTGTTTATGGGATAACGGGGAACAGGCGGAGGCTTTGGAGCATCTTGAACAAGTAAGTCGAAGAGAGGCGGAGACGCCGGAAAGTCTGCGGGCGCAGATGGACGTGTTGGAGCAGTTGTGCGAGTATTATGCACATCTGGAAGGAAAGGCGGAATTGCACGAGGCATTCCGTCGGCATGATTCGATAATGGATCTGTATCAAGTGTTGAACGAGGAGGGGCGTTACAGGAACGTGTTGCAGAATTACAAGAATCGGAAGTTGCTTCAAGAGATCGAGGCCATGAGTCAAAAGCAGGAGGAAACGAATTGGTGGTTGATATTCGCATTGGTTGCGACGATAGGGGTGCTTGGCGTGCTCATGGTTTACACGTGGATTGTGTGGGTAAAAATTCGGAATAAAAAATGATATAATATATAGGTATGATGGATAAGCACGAGATGTTTATGCGGAAAGCTTTGGAAGAGGCCAAACTGGCGGAAGAAGAAGGGGAAATTCCCGTGGGTGCCGTGGTGGTATGCAAGGATCGGGTGATAGCACGGGCACATAATCAAACCGAACGGCTGAATGACGTGACGGCGCACGCCGAAATGTTGGCAATAACGTCGGCAACATCCATGTTAGGCGGAAAATATTTGAATGACTGTACGCTTTACGTGACTATGGAGCCTTGTGTGATGTGCGGTGGGGCGTTGGCGTGGGCGCAATTAGGCGAATTGGTTTACGGGGCTGCCGATCCGCACCGGGGATATGCCCGGCTCACCCCTTCGGTGTTGCACCCGAAGACGAAAGTTAGCGGAGGCGTGCTGGCGGAAGAGTGCGGGGATTTGGTGAAGGAGTTTTTTGCAAGAAAAAGAGAACGGTAGCCTGTGCGCGTGCTAACGCTATTTATGATTTATGATTTAAGATTTACTGATTCTGTGATTTCCGATCGGGTAATTTCATTTTCCATTTTCAATTTTCCATTTTCAATTGTTTTGTTGTACATTTACCAATTGAATTTGCAAAGACAATCGTAAATCTTAAATGGATTAGTTTCATGGGAAGTTTTGATATAAGAAACGGGAGCGTACCTGATGGTGAGAAGGAGCTGGAGAAAGCGTTACGGCCTCTGAGTTTCGGTGATTTTCGGGGACAGAAGAAAATTGTTGAGAACTTGGAGATTTTCGTGCAGGCTGCCAAGATGCGGGGTGAATCGCTTGATCATGTCCTGTTGCATGGACCTCCCGGGTTGGGAAAAACAACTCTGTCGGCAATTATAGCCAACGAGTTGGGTGTGGGGATAAAGATTACTTCCGGTCCGGTGTTGGATAAGCCGGGAGATTTGGCCGGGTTGCTGACCAATCTGGAACCGAATGACGTGTTGTTTATTGATGAAATTCATCGGTTGAGTCCGATCGTGGAGGAATATTTGTACTCGGCCATGGAGGATTTCAAGATCGATATCATGATTGATAAGGGGCCCGCGGCTCGTTCGGTGCAAATTCAATTGAGTCCGTTTACCCTGATTGGGGCGACAACTCGTAGCGGGTTGCTGACAGCCCCGTTAAGGGCTCGTTTCGGGATTAACAGCCATCTGGAGTATTATGATCTGGACGTGTTGACCGGAATCGTGGAGCGCTCTGCCGCCATATTGAGGACAAAGATCACGAGTCAGGCATCCAAAGAAATCGCAACCCGTAGCCGGGGTACGCCTCGTATAGCGAACGCTTTGTTACGTCGGGTGCGTGACTTCGCGATGGTGAAAGGGAACGGGGTGGTGGATCACGAGATTACCACGTATGCTTTGGAAGCGTTGAATATCGATAAGTTCGGGTTGGACGATATGGATAATAAGATATTGTTGACGATTATCGATAAATTCAAGGGAGGTCCCGTGGGATTGACCACGATTGCCACGGCGGTGAGTGAAGATCCGGGTACATTGGAAGAGGTGTACGAGCCATTTTTGATCAAGGAAGGATTTTTGAAGCGGACACCCAGAGGTAGAGAGGTCACGGATTTGGCTTATAAGCATTTAAGAAAAGATAGAAGGAAAGATGATTGGCAAGCAACACTTTTTTAAGTGTAAGTTGTTGAACCGTTGAATGTTTTTTAGAAGTTTCACAAGTGTTAAATGTTAAGCACGAGTGCTGAAAATGGCGTTATTTTATGGATTTGATAAAAATTGATAGAATGTCAAATAGTTATAGTTTAGTTAAATTTTATTAAGCGTGCTAATTGTTAAAATCGAATTGTTAAATTTGCATGTATGAGAAAGCAACAGATAATCATATTAGGGATTGTGTTTGGCATTTCTTTGCTGGGGTTGGTTATTCTCCAAGCGAGTTACTTCCAGACGGCTTACGATGTGAAAAGAGAGCAATTCTTTTTCACGGTGAACCGTGCCATGGATGAAGTCGTCGATTATATCCGCCAGAAAGAAGAGTCGGGGAGATTTGTGCAGGATCAGAATTTGTTGCAGGCAAAAAAGTCGGGACTCGTGCTGAATGCACCCACGTATATCGATCCCAAGCGTTTGGTGGCGTCAAAGAATGATGTTGCGTTGATGTTGGGGTCAACTTTAGTTTCGGTGGACGATGATTCTGACGTGCAGGATATAAGCGATTTCGTGGGAAGTAAGTTTAAAGAGGATAATCTGGAAACTTCTATTTTGAAATTGCGGCAAGCGCTTAAGGAACGCACGGGAGAAGATTACAAATTAGTGCCCGAGGGGAAAGAGGATAAACATCAGATTGAAGGTCGGGTGGATTTGGACAACCTGTACGGTTTTATCGGTAATACGTTGAAAGATGCGGGGGTGCGCTCCCGTTTCGAGTTCGGTATAAAAGAGAATGGTAAGTTTATATTGAGTTCCGCCAATTTTTTGAGTCAGGCGTCCGATGTCACTTTTAACCGGAAGATATTCCCGGGTGAGGTAAATTCTGCCGTGTTGTACTTGAAATTCCCGGATGCTTCTTCCGACACGGCGGGTTCGCTCTGGATGATATTGCCGGGATTGATTATCACGATCGTGATTGTCTTTTGTGGGGTGTTCTGCCTAATTGTCATTGTACGGCAGAAAAAGTTGTCAGTGATCAAGAATGATTTTATTAATAATATGACACACGAGTTCAAAACGCCGATTGCCACGATCTCTTTAGCATCCCAGATGTTGAAAGACGGTGCGGTGACGAATACTCCGGATTCGGTCGATAGGATAGCGACGATTATCCGCGACGAGAGCAAGCGTCTGACCTTCCAAGTCGAGCGTGTGTTACAGACCGCTTTATTCACGGAAACCCGGATGAAGCTGAAGTTGAAGAATATTAATATGAATCAACTGATAGAGGATTTGTTGCCTAAATTCAGTTTGCGCGTGGAAGATAAAGGCGGAAAGTTTTCGGCTTATTTGGAGGCGGAGCAGGATGAGGTGCTGGCGGATGAGGTACATGTAACAAACGTGATTTCCAATTTGGTGGATAACGCTATTAAATATTGTGTAAAACCACCGGAAATTACCATCTATACACGTAATAAAGATAAAGAAATTGTAATAAGTGTGATCGATAATGGCATAGGAATTGCTAAGAAAGATCAGAAGCTAATCTTCGAACGATTCTACCGGGTGTCAACAGGAAATTTGCATGACGTGAAAGGTTTCGGCTTGGGACTGTCATACGTGAAGAAAATTGTTGAGGCTCACGGTGGAAGGATTGATGTGGAAAGTTCCCCGGAAAAGGGTAGCTGTTTTGATATTATTTTACCATTAACTGTAAAAAAGCAAAAGATAAAGAGAACTTTATTTTTCTAATTTCGTATATTTTTTCAGACAAATTAGAAAAGAGAATAATGAAAATCAACACGAATTATTAAAAACAACATAGCTATGGATGAGAAAATTAAAATTTTATTGGCAGAGGATGACACCAATCTGGGTATGCTTCTTAAAGAGTATTTAAGAGCTAAAGGTTTTGAAACTATTTTATGTGAGGATGGAGAAATCGCGTATGAAACGTTCTTGAACGAACCGTTTGATATTTGCATTTTCGACGTGATGATGCCTAAAAAAGATGGATTTACACTAGCAAAAGAAGTAAGGCAGATTAATAGCGAAATTCCAATTATTTTCTTGACAGCTAAATCAATGAAAGAGGACGTGTTGGAAGGATTCAAACTGGGTGCCGACGATTATATGAGCAAGCCTTTCAGTATGGAAGAGTTATTGCTTCGTATCGAGGCCGTGTTGAGAAGATCAACCGGGTTGAAACCTGAAGACGAGCAGGAAATCTTTAAAATTGGTAAATTGACCTTCAATTCCAAGAAACAAACTTTGTTTGACGGCGAAGAAGAACAAAAGCTGACTACAAAAGAATCAGAGTTGCTCCGTTTATTGTGCTTGAATGTAAATAAAGTGCTGGAGAGAAACTATGCTTTGAAAAATATCTGGGCTGATGACAATTACTTTAATGCCAGAAGTATGGATGTTTATATCACGAAATTGCGTAAGCATTTGAAGAAAGATCCGTCAGTGGAGATCATCAATGTTCACGGAAAAGGATATAAATTGATTCTTTGATGATATTAAGAAGGGTTCTTGAGGAACCCTTCTTAAGTTACAGGTTGACAGGTTGCAGGTTACAAGTTCGATAAAAAACTTGTGGTTTGCAACCTGTTAATTTGTGACTATTTTTTACCTTTGTAGGGAATGTATAATATGGCTACCGGGGTAGCGTTAATTTTAAATAAGATGAAAATAGGGATAGCATGTGACCACGCGGGTTACGAGTACAAAGAGAGATTAGTGAAATATCTTCGGAAGAAAGGACATGAAGTAAAAGATTACGGGACACACTCCACCGAGAGTATGGATTACCCGGATACGGCACACCCGTTGGCTTTTGCCGTGGAAGCGGGAGAACACGAGAAAGGAATCGTGTTGTGTGGAAGTGGTAACGGTATTTCCATGACCGTGAACAAGCATCAGGGAATCCGTTGCGCTTTATGCTGGAACACGGAACTTGCCGCTTTGGCATGCCAGCATAATAACGCTAACGTGGTGAGTATCCCCGCCCGCTTTATCGCTTACGAGGAAGCACAGGCGATAATAGATACATTTCTTGCTACCGGTTTTGAAGGCGGTCGCCACCAGAGGAGGATAGAGAAGATTCCGGTGAAGTAATTTGTGATTTTAGATTTACGATTTATGATTGAAGGAAATACTTGAATCATAAATCGTAAATCTAAAATCATAAATCATTAAATTCTGCACATATCCACCGGTGTTTCCTTTTGGGCATCGGTGACGGCGAGGGTAGTCATGTAAACGATGTCCCTTACGCTGCATCCCATTTGTAAGATATGCACGGGTTTGTTCAAGCCCAATAGCACGGGACCGATGATCTCGTTGTTGCCGAGTTCTTGCAGTACGCCCAAGGCGATGCTACCGGAACTGAGGTTCGGGAAAATAATGGTGTTTACATCCTTGTCTGCTAACGGGGAGAAGGGGTAGCGGGCTTGTCGCAGCTCTTTGTTGAAGGCAACGGAAGCGGACATCTCCCCGTCCACGAGTATCTCCGGGTATTTGCGTTGCAGGACTTCCACGGCTTCTTGTATCTGTGCCGGGCTTCCCAGTTTGTACTCGCCGAAGTTAGAATAGGAGGTGAGTGCCACCACGGGTTCCACGTTGAATTGTTTCACCGCCTCGTAAGTCAGGACGGTTACACATTCCAGCGTGTCGGCTGACGGGTGACTGTTTACCGTGGTATCAGCCAGAAAATAGGTTCCTTTTTTGTTCGTGACGATATGCATACCCACGGCATATTTGCAGCAAGCCCGTAACCCGATGATATCCTTTGCTGCGCGAAGCACGTCATGATAGTCGGAATGAACACCGGAAATGAAGCCGTCGGCATCACCGGATTCCACCATCATGAGTCCGATGAAGTTCGGGTTTTTCATGCCTGTTTTGGCTTGTTCCAGAGTCACTCCTTTGCGTTGTCTTTTCTCGTAGTAAAGCTGGGTGTAACGGGTTATTCTTTCGGTTTCCCGGGCGGGATCGAATATCGTGAATTCCGGCAGTTCCAGTTTGTATTGCTTTTGCAGGGCATAGATCTCTTCGCGGGAGCCGATGAGTATCGGGTATGCTATCTGTTCGGAGAGGATTTCCTGTACCGCCATGAGGGTTTTGATGTCGGCACCTTCCGCGAAAACAATGCGTTTTGGATTTGTTTTTGCCTTGCGTGTCATTCTCCGCATCAAACGTTCGTCCTGTCCCATCCTTTTTTCCAGTTGATCCTGATAGGTTTCCCAGTCGGTGATTTCCTTGCGTGCAACACCCGATTCGATGGCGGCTTTTGCCACGGCGGGTGCAATCCGGCTGATAAGACGGCCGTCCAAAGGCTTCGGGATGATGTAATTCCTGTCGAATGCCAGTGAAGGATCGTTGTACGCCATTTTCACGTTCTCGGGCACGGGTTCTTTGGTCAGTTTTGCCAGAGCGTAAGTGGCAGCTAATTTCATCTCCTCGTTGATTCCCCGGGCTTGCACGTCGAGTGCACCCCGGAAGATATACGGGAAGCCGAGTACGTTGTTGATCTGGTTCGGGTAGTCCGAACGTCCGGTGGCGAAAATGATATCGGGGCGGCTGTGAATGGCTTTCTCGTAGCTGATTTCCGGATTCGGGTTTGCCAAGGCGAAGACGATCGGGTCTTTTGCCATGCTTTGGATCATTTCCTCTGACAGAATATCTGCCACGGAAAGTCCAAGGAACATGTCAGCCCCGACGAGAGCCTCTTGCAATGTGCGTGCGGAAGTTTCCACGGCGAATTCTTCTTTCTCGGCATTGAGTCCCGCCCTGCCGGAGTAGATGACTCCTTTGCTGTCGCACATGAGCATATTCTCTTTCTTTACCCCGAGAGCTTTGTACAGACGGGCACACGAGATTGCCGCGGCTCCGGCGCCATTGACAACCACGCGGACGGTGTCTATCTTTTTGCCGTTCAGTTCAAGCGCGTTGAGTAGGCCGGCAGCCGAGATGATTGCCGTGCCGTGCTGGTCGTCGTGCATCACGGGGATATCCAGTTCCTCTTTCAGGCGGCGTTCGATCTCGAAACACTCGGGAGCTTTGATGTCTTCCAAGTTGATTCCACCGAAGGTCGGGGCAATCATTTTGACCGTTTCGATGAATTTGTCAACGTCTTTCGTGTCTACCTCGATATCGAATACATCGATGTCGGCGAATATTTTAAATAACAGACCTTTTCCTTCCATAACGGGTTTACCGGAGAGTGCCCCGATATCCCCCAAGCCGAGTACGGCGGTTCCGTTGGAAATGACTGCCACGAGATTACTTTTGGCGGTATATTTGTAAGCGTCGGTCTGGTTCTTCTGGATTTCCAGACAGGGCTCGGCTACCCCCGGGGAATAGGCTAATGAAAGGTCATATTGAGTGCTATGTGGCTTAGTGGGAATGACTTCTATCTTTCCCGGTCGTCCCATGGCATGGTAATGCAAAGCTTGTTTTTTGTCCATTTTGTTCATGTTGTTGCTTATTTTAATAGACCGTAAAACTATTTAGACTTAATACAAATAACAAGGTGTTGAATGTTAATAAAAAGTTAAAGTTTAAATATTAATCGAGGTTAAAAGAAGTTATTATTAATTTAGCAAATTGTAAACTAGGCAGGCTAGATGATGGGTAAAATTGGTGGTATATTGTTGGTGATGATTTGTTTGATGTGGTGTTGTAATACCCGCAAAACTGTCATGGAGTTGAATTTGGTCGGTACTTCCGGGATGAAACCGGAGTTAGTGATGAACGGAAGCGAGCGTGTGATAGACGTGAACGAGATGGGGTATGCCAAATTGGTCATGCAAGAGGGTGAAAACGGGTATGCTACTTTGAGGTACGGGAAAGACCGGATTCCTTTATTTATAGAGGATGGGAAATCATTGGTCGTTTATGTGTACGGAGACCATGCGAAAGGAAATACGCGTTTCGAGGGAACCGGGGCTTCCAAAACAATTTATTTGAATAGTCTGGAATCGAGGAATAAGTCCTTCGAGTACGAGTTGGATGGGGAAGAGTTTTTGCAACAACTGAAGGAGCATGTGGCAGAACAGATTTATTATCTGGATACGATGGAGTTTGACGAGGCTTTCAAGGATATGGAGCGTAACCGGATAAAATTTTCGGCTTAC
This sequence comes from Butyricimonas sp. DFI.6.44, assembly GCF_022132345.1. Lineage (NCBI taxonomy): Bacteria > Pseudomonadati > Bacteroidota > Bacteroidia > Bacteroidales > Odoribacteraceae > Butyricimonas > Butyricimonas sp. DFI.6.44. The sequence continues at coordinate 173,468 of NZ_JAKNJD010000006.1, forward strand.
ACGGTATTGGAAAATTATCCGTTGTATCACGCGTGGAGCACGGGGAATAAGGATTATCAACTCGATACGTCCTATCTTGACAGTGTCAAAGGGTTTATAAAGGAAGACGAGAAATTGTTGGTATTGAAAGAATACCAAGAGGGTATGGCTTCTTTGGTTTCGGTAATCAGTACCTCCCGGTTGAAAGAGTATGACGCTTACAAACGGGTGACGGCACAATTCGATTACGTGATTCACAATCTGACAAACAGTACGTTGATAGAATTTCTGATCGATCATTACGCTTATAATTATTTGTTGGGTGCGGGAGTGGACGAACACATGGGAACGATCTTGAGAACGTATGACACGTACGTGAAAGACGTGAAGATGCGGAAGCGTTTCTATGACGGGTACGAGCGATGTATGAAGATCGTGTCCGGTAGGCCGGCTATGAATTTCGTGTTCACGGATATGGCGGGGCAGGCTTTCAGACTGGATGATTTCCGGGGGAAATATCTCTTTATCAACGTGTGGGCGACATGGGGAGTACCCTGTCGGGCGGAAAATGTTTATTGGGAGAAGTTGGAAAAAGAGTTCGAGAACGAGAATATCGTGTTTATTGCCGTTGCCTGTGATAAAGACCGTGCCATGTGGGAGAAACGGGTACGAGAGAACCCGAAGGGCGAGGTGCAATTGTACATGGGAAGCGATCGTTCCTTTATGGACTTTTACATGATACGGGGGATCCCGCGGTTTATATTGATCAGTCCCGACGGGCGGATTATCGATTCGGATATGTCCCGTCCATCGAATCCCGAAACGGCGAAGGTATTGTGCACTTATCTGAAAAGTAGCAAGTGATTTTTATTTGAACCACTGGGTCACATCCTCGTTTTTCAGGATGTGGATGATAGTTTTGCCGTCGGCCGTGTAATTCGGGTGTCGGCAAGAGAAGAGGTTGTCAAAAAGATCACTCATTTCTTGTCTGTCCAGCGGGGTGTTATAGTCCAGTGCGGCGGCTTTTGCCAAAGAGAGGGCGATTCGTTCCCGCATCTTGTCCCGGATGGAACCTTCCGTGTTCTTGTAATGCTCGATCAGGCTCATCAGAACTTCTTTCCCTCGTGAGGTCGATAAGTCGGGAGGTGTAGAATATATGGCATAACAATTTTTCCCGAATTCTCCCAGCTCGAATCCTAAAAGCATGAGATCGTCGAGAATGTCTTTCACGAGCATGAAATCTTCTGCCGATAATTCCAGTGTTTCGGGAAACAGGCTTTTCTGTCCTCCTGCGGCTTGGTGGGACAATGTTTCCTTGTAACGCTCGAACAGGATGCGTTCGTGTGCCCGTTTCTGATCGATAAACATGAGTCCCGAATGAACGGGGGTCACGATGTAACGACCTTTCATTTGTACGAATGAGATGACGCCCTCGTGCTCTTCCTGTTTCTCCGCCATTTCCGGGATTTCGGTTTGGATTTCTTCCTGTTTATCCTCCAGTCCGGCAAAGAGGGCGTCCCAATTAGCGGGCACCTGTTCTTTGCGGTGGTGCTCGTACTCCCGTTGGCTACCGCCCCCGCTGTTTCCGCACGTTCTCGCTTTTTGTTCGAAATCCGAATCCTCTTTTGAAATGGAGGTGGAGTAGTTAAACGGGTTATAGTTCGGGTTGTAGCTTACTTTCGGTACTTTCGGCACGATTGGGGTGTCGGGTAGCACGAAGTCTACTTTGTCCGCCGTGTCAAAATCGATGGTCGGGATCACGTTGAATTTTCCCAATGCTTCCTTGACACTGGCAAGGATAATCTGGAAAATAGCACTCTCGTCCTGAAATTTAATTTCGGTTTTGGTCGGATGTATATTGACGTCTATAATAGACGGGTCTACCGTGAAATACAAGAAATACGAGGGGATCATGTCTGCGCTGATCAGTCCTGCGTAGGCTTCCGTGAGTGCCTTGTGGAAGAAGTTGTGCTTCATGAAGCGGTCGTTCACGAAGAAATATTGTTCCCCGTAAGTTTTACGGGCATGTTGCGGCACGCAGATAAAACCGTTGATGGTGACAATACCGGTTTCGCAATTCACGGAGAGTAGTTTGGAATTGATCGTCTTGCCAAAGGCGTTCACGATACGTTGCCGTAGTCCGGATGCGGGAAGATTATATATTTCATTCCCGTTGTTTGCCAAGGTAAATGCCACTTCGGGCGTGGCAAGGGCTACCCGCAGAAATTCGGTCGTGATGTTACGCAATTCGGTGTTGTCCGACTTCAGAAATTTCCGGCGGGCGGGGATCGTGTAAAACAAGTTTTTCACGAGCATATTCGTTCCGCGGGGACAACTGATGCTTTCTTGATTCTTTAACTCGGAATCGGCGACAAAAAGATAAGTTCCCAGCTCGTCTTCTTCCCGACGAGTACGTAATTCCACTTCTGCCACCGAAGCGATAGAGGCAAGGGCTTCTCCGCGGAACCCCATGGTGCGTATGTTAAATAAGTCTTGGGCGCAAGAGATTTTGGAGGTGGCGTGTCGTTCGAATGCCATACGGGAATCTCTCGGCGACATTCCTTTCCCGTCGTCGATGATTTGAATGAATCCTTTTCCCGCGTTCTTTAATATTACCTGAACCTTTGTCGCTCCCGCGTCAATGGAATTTTCCATCAATTCTTTCACGACGGAAGCCGGACGTTGCACGACTTCTCCCGCGGCAATCTGGTTTGCCACTGAATCGGGTAATAATTGAATAACATCTGCCATACCTGCGCTCCTAGAAGAATTTCATGATTACATCCAGCTTGTAGGTCACCAGATAAAAAGCAACCATGAGCAGGATAATTAATATGAGAAACAAACGTGTGGAGTATCCTAATCCAGCCTTTGGACGTGTAGCTCTCTTTTTATTAAATTCCCGTTGTAATCCGGCACGCACGTCGGGGACGTATTCCGTTCCGTTTTCAGCGAGCCCCAGTTCGGCACGGATACGTTTCTCCCGTTCTTTACGGGCTTCCGCTTCGGGGTCCCAGTAACGGGGTTTCAGATTGAAGCGTCTGTATTCCGGTTGTTTAAATAGTCCCATGGTTCATTCTCCTCTTTAATTGTTTATTTTTTCGTTTGCTTGGCGGATTTCCCGAAACTGCGGGCAACCCACTTGGGTACGATAAACGCTCCTATAAACAGGTAAGGGTAGTAGCTGATGAGTCTCCAGAGAATGGCCATCGCGATGGCAACTCCTGCGCTCGGTAGAAATTCCCCGAGATACTTGGAGAAAACAAATTCCGCGAAACCACTACCTCCCGGTGTAGGGCTGACCAACATCATGATCCACATGACAAGTTGTCGTGCAAAGATAAGAAAATGTTGCGCCCAATCATAGCGTCCGAACCAAAAAGCTACAAGAATGGCGTTCACAACCCAGTAACGGGCAGTCCACGAGAAGAATGTAGCCCCGAAGGTTTTTAACCAGAAGGAGAAGGGCATCTTCCGCAATTCACGGGAATTACGAATAATGTCGGTTCCCGCCTCGTTGGCATCGTGACGCCATTTGCGAAGAATCCGCCATTTGAATAATTTCATGATCAACCATTTGAGGCCCCGGGGATTTTTGAATAACCCGTAACTCAATATGAGGAGGTAGGCTAATTTCACCCCGTAACCGATGGCCGCGAAAGCGATCAAACTGTCTGCGACCGCCTTGGTCGTGTCGGGCATATACCACAAGGCTTGGTGGTTCACGCATAAAAGGATGATCGGGAACATGATGATAAAGTACAGTTCGTCGAGAAAGGAGGTTGCCATGACCATTGCCGAGCTTTTCCCGACACCGATACCTTCCTTGTGCACGAAGAGGATGGCGAGGCTGGTTCCCCCGATGGCAGAGGGGGTGACCGCCGAGGTAAATTCCCACAGGAAGATGACGCGGAGTGATTGTACCCACGTGAGTTTATCGCCCGAAAGTACTTTGATTCGTACCACGTACCCGAAATCCCGGATTGCCATGCAGAGCACAGCCACGAACAGCCAGAACACGGTGTTCCACGTGAAGGTGATCATGTCGAATGCTTTCGGGTCGAATTCCCGGTATAGCATGTAGGATACCACCGCCAAACCGATGACGATGGGGTATATGATCTTGTAAGGCCTGATTTTCTTTGTTAGTTTCCGGTTCTCCTCCGTGCTCTCCTGTGCCATAACTTCGTTCGTTTATTTTTGGCTAAATTACGAAATTGTATTTTACGCGGCAAGCGTATTTGTTCTTTTCGTCAGATCTTCATGGTAACGTTTGTTTACAGCCCGATGGATAAAGTACATGTAGGGTAAACCGAGATTGGTTTCCAGAAGTGAATTTACTACAATGGTCATGAAGCTGGGATTGCGTATACCCGTTACCAGAAGCACGAACTCCCACGCGAATTGCACTAGAATGCCAATGGCGAGTATCCAGACGATGTTGATTTTTTGGCTTTCGTCTTTGGTCTTTATATTATGTATGCAGAGTATGGCGTAGCCGACAAATAGGATTAATGCCATAATACCGTGATACGCTCCGGTTCCCCGCGATATGGATATCGGGGCGAACCCGCCCCCGAAGTTCTGGCTGAGAAGCGAGCAGGTGAACCATGAGGCGATGATGAGTATCGACCATTCGAGAGCCCTTTTATCCCGGTCGAGCCAAAGCCAGATCCACACGAAGTTCGTGAAACCGTAACTCATGCTTAACCAGAGCAAAAACCAAAAGGGAGCAGCTCCTTCTACCGAACGGGTACCCAAATAAAGGTAGAAATAGCCATAATCGACTATAAAATAGAGCACTCCGGCAAGTAACCCCACGATAATGGCAAGGTGTCTTTTGGTGTAAACAAGGGTTGCACCCAAGAAAAGTAGGAAAGCGAAGTCCAGATACATGTAGAGAGCGTTCATCGAACGTGCTGCAATAACTTCCATTTTGTTGTTGTTTTAGGTTTTACGGGAAATAATTGCAGCATATTCTGTGCCAATTTTAGATTCAGACAAGTCGATATGTCTATACGGGTGATTGGGAAGCAGATGCGTGAGGAGTTATGTATTATATTAAAAGAATGCACGGGAGAAACTGAAAAGTATTGTGTGTGGGTTTCTCCCGTGCGAGGATCGGCGTTTAACTAAACCAAAAAAATCATGGCTTATGAAGTCACAAATATAAGAATTAAATTTGAAAACAAGATAAGAATATTCTCAATTATATGCTGTGCGGCTTAATTTACGACAAAATGGTGTTATCTTGCGTCATTACCGCGATACCCGAGGATATAATAATTCCGAGAAAAGATGTTTGTATCATTTGTTTCTGTTACGATTGTTAATTTTCATGATTCCATTGTTGGAAGTTGATGCTTTTATTATGATATGGAATTTTGTGTATAGTTAGGCTATGGTGACTTTGATTGGAAGATAATGGATGAACTCTGATTCTTGATTTTAGGATGTCATTTTATTACAGTGGTTTACGATAAAGTAGAAAAAAATAACAACAATTTGTTACAACCGAAAGGATTAATACTTATATTTGTAGTGCTCGAATGAAATAAAGAACGCTAGTTGCATAAGAAGGGTTAGCCTCCGGTATGCTATTAGCGTTCTTTTTTTATTTCATCGAGCAAACGATTTAAGAAAAGAGACCGGAGGCTCTTTACAAGTAAGGGCATACGTTACATATAAAGGTATTGTTACAATTTCCGTGACAATTTTTTTTGAAAATTTCAGTTTATAGGGGTAGGGCCGTGATGGTGACCTGCCCCACTTTTTATTTATCGCTTTTGGTATTCAGTTATCGTATTATGTGTGATCTTGGCGGCAGTGTACCCGTCAGGTTGTACCGAGGATAGCATGGGAGATAATAACACGGTGCTTTTGTTCGTGTTGGAGTATTGTCGACTTCGCCGGAAGATAAGTTCGAGAGTTACGAACAATTGCAGGTTATGGCGAAGAAGATTAGGAAGAGGTTGATCGGGAATGCGGGTAGAGGAAACGTGTTGTTGAGATGTTTGGATTGTGCGTCGATAGAGATAGAGCCGGAATGGAAAAAGGATATGAAGTGCTTGAAATGGATGTTTGACACGAAAACGGGAGAACGGAATTTACAATCTAAGTAATAGATAAGAAACGGGAATTTTTAATTTAGTTGTAATTTTTTTTGATTAATCTTTCGGCAAGAGTGTATTTTTCTTCTTTGGTTTTACACACTTTGATTCCTCGTTCTATTTTTGGGATTCAATCAACTTGTTTTTTTAGCAATCCTTATTTTCATTTTTTCCTGTTTTTTTTAATGTCATTCCAAAACCTAAAAAGAGAACAGAAAAATTAGAAAACATCGCTCAAAGTGTAATTTATTGATTACCAATAACTTAAGCACTGTTCGTGGAGAATATCGGAATCGAACCGACGACCTTTTGAATGCCATTCAAACGCTCTAGCCAACTGAGCTAATTCCCCGTTTGCGGATGCAAATATAGATAAATTATTGAAAATAGAAAATTCTTGGATATGAATTTTCCGGGTGGTGAAGTAAACTTTTGATTTACATTTGGTTTATTCCGCCTAATGTCGTGATGTAAATGGGTAATACTTGAGTTGTAATGTGGTTGTGCGTTTGTTGTATACACAGTGTAGAGATGCTTCGGGGTATATCTATGGCGGATCAATAACGGTAGAACATCGAATGAAGGAGCCTACTTTAGGGGAAAGATGACCTTTATGTTCGGGATTTTTCTTTTCGGTTAGTTGATAGGTGGTTGCGGGGTTATGTGGTATATTAGGATTCGGATAGAATCCGAAGAGAACCCGTGGAATTCCCGTGTCAAACACGTATCACTTTCGAATCACTCCCGCATCAAAGGCGCTTGGGAGTGTTTTTGATGCGGGAATGTTCAGGGTGTGGTGTAGGCGTGTGTACTGATTAGGCCGGATTCTGTGCGGGACATCGGTAGCTTGAAGGTGTGTTCATGTCTTGAACAGGGGTGTTTATGAAAACACGTGGGCTCTTTATGAAAAATGGTTGGAGAAAGGGTCAGGCGGGTAGTATCTTTGTATTGGAGAAGTTCTTTGACATGTTGATTGGTATTTATATTTGGAAATGTGTTTCGTGATTTGCTTATTATTGTTACATTTGCCTTCCAAAATTGGCGTAAATGAGTACAGTAGAGAAGGAACGGGATTATTTTTCACGAATGCAGCAAGGTGATAAATGTGCGTTTGAGTATTTTTTTAAAACGTACGTGGATATGTTGTATGCTTATGCCATGGGTTTTTGCCGGGATCAGGACGTGGCGGAAGATTTGGTGCAGGAGGCTTTCGTGCGTTTTTGGACGATGCGGGAGAAGTTGTCTTACTCGGAGTCGATTTACGGTTATCTTCAACGAACGGTAAGAAATATATGCATTAACCAGAAAGTGCGTGAGCGAGTGGAGGAAAAATATCGGCAGGCGGTTTTACATTCCGACGAGGATGAATTTTGTTGGGAAGACGACGATGAACTGGAAGAATTGCGGCGGCAGTTATTGGAAGCGATTGACCGATTGCCGGAGAAATGTCGGGAAATGTTTATTCTTAGTTGCGTGGAAGGGTTGAAGTATCAGGAGGTAGCTGACCAGTTGGGTGTTTCGATCAACACGGTAAAGACCCAAGTGCGTTTCGGGTATAAAAAATTACGTTCCGATTTGAATATTCCGGGAAAAGTATTGATTGTACTTTTGACTATTCTATTGAAATAGAGGTGTTCTTCGTGATGAGATAAATATAATTTGATTTTATTCTGAAAAAATATCTTTTTCTTTCACCCTTTTTTCTTCTCATCTTGTTAATGGGATATAAGATGAAGAAATGAAAGAAGAGAATACTGTTCATATTGAAAATATACTACGCCGCTTCCTTACGAAAGGGGAAACGGTAAAGTGGGATGAACTGCGAAAGGAGTTGGGAAAGGATGAATATGCCCACGTGAAAAAGGAATTGCTTCGTTTGAGAGGAACCCGACTGGAGGCGAATCACGAGCGGATATGGGAAAAGATACAGGATGATTTGAGGCAAAAGACGAGGAAGAGGAAAATGCTTCGTTTCGTGAGGTATGCCGCCGTGTTGATGCTTCCGTTAGCATTGGGAATATTGTTTTTGTTGCACCGGGAGGATGGGCAGATGCCGAAACTTGTCGCGGTGAGTACTATTGCGGACACTACCGGTCTGCACAGGGTTTATTTGGTGCTGGACGGGGGGACAAAGGTGGAGTTGTCAAAACCTCACGTGGACACGATCCGGCGGGAGGATGGGAGCGCTTTAGCGGTAGATACGTTGGGAACGTTGATGTACAACACGGTGAAGGCTGAGAATCCCAAGTTATCTTATCACACGATTATCGTTCCGAGGGGAGGAGAATACACACTGGTGTTAAATGACGGCAGTCGGGTACGATTGAATGCTGATTCCGAGTTGCGTTTTCCGATAGTATTTGCTTCGGGGGAAAGAAAGGTATTCTTGAAAGGCGAGGGATATTTTGAGGTGCAACGGGATACGACACGCCCGTTCCGGGTGGACGTGCACGGGGATGCTATGATAGAGGTATTGGGTACGGAATTTAATATCAATGCTTATCCGGAGAACGGGCAAATTTTCACGACATTGGTGGAAGGGAGCGTGAAGGTTGCGGGTATGATGTCCGATACAGCCGTTGTATTACAACCTCGGCAACAAGCGGCTTTGTGGGGGGGAGGTATCCGTGTGCGAGAGGTAAATCCGGAGGATTATATCACGTGGATTAACGGACGATTCTATTTTGAAAGGATGCCGTTGGAAGAGATATTGTTGCAATTGGAACGGTGGTACGACTTGCAAGTGTTCTGGGCGAGCGAGGAGTTGAAATCTTACGAGTTCACGGGAGCGGTTTGGAGAGACAATTCTATCCGGCAGACGTTGGATATGATAGAGAAAACGACGGATGTTTGCTTCACGGTTTCCGGTCGCACGGTGACGGTGACAGCTTCATTATAAAGAAAAACGGCATCTGTTAGCGCAGATACCGTCTTGTTCAAACTAATCCGAAGTAGGATTCTGGATTAGTGATGTTAAACTATTAATACAAAGTTATGGAAAAAAATCAAACCATGCAACAAAAGGCTCCCCGGAGTTTCTGTTCGCGGTCTTTTCGGGTGACGAGAGCGTTTTGGGTTTTGTTGTTTTGCGGCTTGTGCATGGCGGCAATGCCGGCAAACGCCCAAGATAACAAGGTCACTCTCCACGTGAAAGATATGCCGCTGGGGGATGTCGTCAAAGAATTGAGAAAACAAACCGGTAAAGATTTCCTTTTTAGCAACCGGGAGGTCGATGTGAATCAAAAGGTGACCGTGAACGTGACGGCTAAGTCCTTGAAAGAGGTACTTTCCCTCGTTTTCGGGGAAAATTATCGCTTCGAGATCGAGGAAAACGTGGTCATTGTGCGCCCGTTCGTGCAAACGACTGCTTCCGGACAAAAGGGTTTACTGGTTTCGGGTGTGGTGCTGGACGAGAAGAATCAACCCCTGCCGGGCGTGACGGTAAAACTCACGGGTACCACCGTGGGTACTGCTACCGCCCAGAACGGTAAGTTTGCACTGCATTTGCCGATCACAAAGGGCACGCTGGAGTTCTCGTTCGTGGGTTTCAAGTCTCAGCAAATCGCTTTCACGGAGAGTACGCGGGATTCTATTCGGGTGATCCTGAAGGAGGATGTCGCCGGGTTGGATGAAGTACAGGTGATCGCTTACGGGCAGCAGAAGAAGCGGACGGTGATTAGTTCAATTTCTTCCATTAAAGCGGACGATATTAAAGAATTGCCCACGCATAGTTTCGAGAGTTTGCTGCAAGGACACATGGCAGGAGTGGAAGTGAATAATATTTCCGGTGCTCCCGGTGGTGGCGGGTCTATCGTGGCTATCCGGGGATACAATTCATTCTTCGTGAAAGATGCCAATGGAGAGGATGCGGAGGGTGCCGACAGGGCATACGGGACCCCGCTGTATGTTGTTGACGGAGTGCCGATGCAGGCTTTTACTTCACCCATCACGGGAACGAACACGTTGTCGTCTTTGGATCCTTCGATGATAGAGTCTATCGAGGTTTTGAAAGATGCCGCCTCATCCGCTATTTACGGTTCCCGCGCGGGTAACGGGGTGATCTTGATTACCACGAAAAAAGGGCGTTCAGGACAGGCAAAATTTATGGTGAACGCTTCTTATTCTGCGTCTTGGTTGCCTCGGACGCCGGAGCAGAGCGGGGGACAATTGGAACGTTGGTACAATCTTCAAGGATTGCGTAACACGAGAACTCCTTATCAGGCTGCTGACGGAACCTGGAGGATGCCTTCGTCTTTCGGGGAAGTGTATAACTTTTCCACGAAGAACGAAAGTAACCAACCTTATTATGATTGGTTTTACGGGACGCAAAGTGGTGCGAATACTTCATTCGTGTTGCAGGATAGTTTGAATAGTTTTTACAATAATTCGACGGACTGGTGGAGGTATAGTTACCACACTGCGAATGTGTATAACGTGAATATACAGGCGAGCGGTGGAGGAGATAAGGTGACTTATATGATCGGAGCCGGTTATTTTAAAGAAGAAGGAATCATGTATGGCAGCGATTTCGAGCGTCTTAACGTGATGACCAATATTTCGGCTCACCCGACGAAACGATTGACCGTGGATAATCAGATCGCCTTGGGGTATTCCAATAGAAGCAAGGGGGGAGCCAAAGGAGGAGCTAAGATTGAAGGGATGACTGTCGATCCGATGAAGACTTCCACTTTACTCCCGAGTAAGGGGAATGTCGTGGAAGAATTACTGGGCAGGGCGAATAGCGTGGAACAGAAAAATCATGATTATTCTGCGCGTTATAATATGGTACTGAATTACGAGATTATCAAGAATCTTTCTTTGCGTATCACGGGTGGAATTGATTATAGCCAACAAAATATGAATCAATTCGAGCCGAGCACGAATGACGAAAGACATCACTGGTCGAAATCGGAAGGTGCGATATCCAGAAACATCGCTTTACAGAACGAGAATTTATTGAATTATTCTCTTACCTTGAAGCAAAATCATAATTTCAGTGTTTTATTGGGATTGTCGTTCCTGAAGAACCAGTATTATACTAATTCGGGGCGCGCCCAAAAAGGACCGAATGATTATACTCACTATGTTCAAGGTACTTGGGGAAACCAACAAGGATTGGTTGACGACGCGGACGAGGGCTCGAAAACCCCGGCGTGGATATCGGCATTCAATTACTCGTCCGATTTCGAGGAAGAACATTTGAATAGTTATTTCGGGCGTTTAACCTATAATTATAAAGAAAGGTATATGTTTGAAGCCACTGTTCGCCGGGACGGTTCTTCCGTGTTCGGGGAGAAAGTACGTTGGGCGACTTTCCCATCCTTCGCTATCGGCTGGATATTCTCGGATGAATCTTTCGTGAAACCTCTATACTGGTTGAGTAGCGGGAAGATTCGTGCCAGTTGGGGAAGATCGGGGCAGAAATTTAATCAACGCTATTTGGCACATGGATTAATGGGGCAGAGCCAGAATACTTTTTACGGTAATGTCGGTATTGTACCCGATCAGAGTGGCGGTGTGATAAACAGGAAATTGACCTGGGAAGAAACCGATCAATATGACGTGGGGTTGGATATGAGTTTCCTGAATTACCGGCTGAAGTTTACTCTTGATTATTATTATCGCCGCACGAAGGGACAACTGAATAACGTGAAACTTCCGGGAGATATCTATTTCCATACTTTCCAGTGGCAGAATGCCTTGGCAACGTCTAACCAGGGTGTCGAGTTGGAACTTACTGCTGATATTCTTCGGGAAACAGCCGTGAAGTGGAGAATGAAGTTCAATGTTTCGCGTAACTGGAATCGTTTGGATAAAACGATAGATGGTTATGATTTTGAAAATAATGTATTGGGCAAGCCGTTATATCGTATCCGGGTATTTAAGACAGACGGATTCTATAACACGTCGAACGAGGTGCCAGTGTATTATATCGATAAGGAAGGCGGTATGCCTAAGCCCTTGAACACGAATGGAGGGTATGGGATCTTTTTTCAAGGCACACGTAAGATATTGGATTTGAATAGTGACGGAACAATTGATGAGGATGACAGGTATTACGCGGAAACGCCTCTCCCGTTAGCCCATGGCGGTTTTTCCAATGAGATTCGATGGAAACAACTTGATTTGAATGTTTTCTTCGTGTATTCCTTGGGACGCCATATCGTGAATCAGGCAAAATATCAGCGTGCAAGTGTCTCGTACGGGACAGAAGCTCCATTGCTGAATGATGTCCGGAAATACGATATGTGGAATGGGGACGGTCGTGGTAATTATGATTTCCCCGGCTATCAATACTATTCTAGCCTGGGATTCCAATCTGACGGTGGATTTGACAAAAATATCGAGAGCGTGAATTTTATTCGTTTGAAACAATTGACGCTTGGCTACAATTTGCATGACCGGATTGCCAAAAAGATTGGGCTCAGTGGTGCACGTGTTTTCTTGACGATGGAGAATTTGTTTTTAATCACGAACTATTCTGGTCTGGATCCTGAAACGGTGGATGTTACAAGTGGTATAGATATGTTGCAGACTTATCCGTTGCCAAGGAAATTCACTGTGGGTTTGACTGTTAATTTCTAAAAAAGAGAGATTATGAAAAAAATATTTATCATTTTATTCTTTTTACCGCTTTTTGCTTGTGACGATTGGTTGGATATCGAGTCAGAGAAGTCCGTTACTTACCTGAACTTCTTCAAGAGCGAGCAAGACTTGGAAAGTACGTTAATATCCATGTTCGGATTCGAGAAAAATATTTGTGCTTCTTCGATGGTCCATCCTTTTGGATGGTGTGGGTTGCAGTGTGACAGCCTCGCGGACAATGAAGGCTATCGGGAACTCGATCCCCAGAGTTTTATGAGCAAGATGTATATGTTAAGTTGGTCGCAGAATTACAAGGCGATTTATCTCGCGAATATGCTTGAAGAAAATAGATTCCGTTTCGAGAATATCTCGGAAGAGAGAGCTGATTACTGGATAGCCCAGGCTAATTTTATAAAAGCATTTGCTTATTTCAACGTGGCTCAAAACTGGGGAGATGCCCCCTTGGCTCAACCGACGGAATCTACCGAGGCTGTTGGCAAAAGTCCTGTCGATTCCTTGTTCGCGCAAGCCTTAAGGGCTGCCGAGAAGGCATTAATACTTCCCACGTATGATAAATTGACGGATGCCCATGGTGATGCCGTAACTTCTAAACAATACGCCAGCCTGGGGACGGTTCATACTTTGCTTGCCAATATTTACGCTTGGATGGGCGGATTATACGACAAAGAGGAATACTGGAAAAAGGCGGAGGAGCATGCGTCTCTCGTGATTGATGGAAAAGTAGGGGGCTATAAATTGGAACTGACCGTGGCGGATATGGTAAAGAACACGTTAGGACCTGTTAGAAAAAGCAATGAAACTATTTTTAGTATTGCCGTAAATAACGAGGATGAGAACCGAACGGCACAAGTGAGTTTTTATCCTATTTACCCCGGGCAGGCATTGATTAACTATCCTTATTCTCCAACTAATTACACGGATATTGAAGACCCCGGACAGAAAAAAATGTTGGTTGCAACCGTGGAAAAGATATTCCCGGAGGAGGCGGATACCCGGAGGAAGGAGTACTGGAAGGATTTGGGACAACAGGTTACTCAATGGGAGTATATTTATGACGAGGAGACATGGGAAGTAGTAGATTCTGTCCCTTATGCTTATTCTGAATATGCCTTTATAAATAAATGGAATGAACCGTATTATTCAACGGATCAGAGTGTGATAGAACACAATAAAGGGATTGCTCCCTTGCTGGCAATGGAAGGGGATCGGGTTGTCTGGCGTTTGGCGGATTTGATTTTGCTTCGGGCTGAATGTCGGGCCCGGTTGAATATGGCGAAGCCGGCAAAGGATGATTTGGATGCAATTCGTGTAAGGGCAGGACTCGAGGGATACGAGGGTAGCGGTACTGCAGATATTGAAGAACTACGGAAAGAGATATTCCATGAACGGGAACGGGAACTTTTTGGTGAAGGGCAGCGCTATTATGACATCGTGCGAAATGGATATTTCCGGACGGAATTGTCTTCCGTGTACAAGAGTCTGACTGATGCAGACGTGAAAGGAGGAGCGCTTTACCTCCCTGTCGCTCGCAATTCTTTTGAGAAAAACACTTTAATGAAACAAAATAGTTATTGGTTATGGCATCAACAATAAAAAATATATGCAAGGGAATAATTATCATGGTAGCCATAGTATTTGGTTCCTGCACGAAATACGAATATATCGATGGGGGATTGGCAAAGGGGGTACACGATTGTTCCATGTGGGATTATTTCCACACGGACGGTTATGACTGGGACTCCACGAGGGTAATGATCGAGCACGCGGGTATGAAAACTTTTTTTGATGGTACCGGTGAGTACAAGCAAATTACTTTTTTCGGGATCACGAATCATGTTATTTGTCGTTATTTGCTGAAGAAAGGTTATGACCGCGTAAGCGATATTAACGCGGCTGACTGTAAAAAGCTTTTGGAAGCCTTGATCGTGCCTAAAAGAATTATGACGGAAGATATTCCCGCGGGAAGGCGGTTGGTTGTCGGGCAAAAATTAACGGAAGAAGAAGGAGCCGTTTGCGAAAGTTTGCGGGGTGAACTTTTCTTGTGGAAATTGCAAGATGCATATCAAGATATGGCACATGCGGGTGCTTTCCATTTGTATATCGCTATCAAGAATAGCATAGAGGCAAAGCCCGAGGTAGTCGCCTCCTCGAATATTCAAACCAATAATGGAGTAGTACAATCTTTGAATTATGACTTTGATCTAAATAACTTTTTAATTAATAGATGATGAAAAAGATATGGTATATATTATTAGTCGGATATTCGTTGGGCTTCTTCGCTTGTAACGATGTCGAAGTCGGGTATTTGGACATAAAAAATGCAACGTATGCTATAGACAGTTTGCATATCTATGACGTTAAAAGTACTCTGGATAAATATAGCGCTGATTACGATGCGGGTATGTCGTCTTTACTCGCGGAGATCGAGGAACTCGAAAACCAAGAAGCTGATATGGAAGATGAATTGGATGCCCTCATGGATCAAATATATGATTTGGAGGATCAGATGTATGACCCGGGTATTAGTGATGAGGAATATGACGAACTTGAGAGACAAATGGCGGAATTGGAGGCTTCGTATAATGATCTTTATGCTGAATATCGAGCCTTGGGGAAGCAAATTGCAAGTATTCAGGAAAATACAGTTGATAAAGTTGCCCAAGAATTGGGATTTGAAAGTGAAGCGATGATGAAAAGTGAAATCGTTAAACTTGAAAATCGGATAAAATATCAATCTCCGTGGGTAACCCAGCCTATTGAAAGTGTGTTGGGCACAGAACCTTTGTCGTATGCTATTGCGAACGTGAAAAACGATAATCTGGAAAATGCTGAATTATTTCGGCAATCGTTGACCATTATGGGGGGAGGACGTATGAATGTTGCGTTTGGTTGCAAGGCTCCCGCTGGAAGATACGTGGTGTCGATAGAGATTGAGAACGAGGGGCAGCGTGCCGTGTTGGAAGAGGTATATACTTTTATAGTGGATAAGTAGTGTGATTTTGAGATTTATGATTCGTGACGGGACGGTCTGTCACGGGTCATAAAATCTTGAATAATAATTCTTTTATAAATTAAATCGGAGTTTATGGTGAAATTATTTTATATGTTGGCGTTCCTGCTCGGAACGCTGGGGAATTTGTCTGCCCAGATGGTGATGTTCAAGGGCTCTTTTGACGAGGCTTTGAAGAAGGCGAAGGAAGAGAAAAAGGATTTGTTCGTTGATTTTTACGCGGACTGGTGCGGACCTTGCAAGGCGATGGCTACACGGATATTCACGTTGCCAGAGGTGGGCGATTATTTTAACGCTCATTTTGTTTGCGTGCAGGTAAACGTGGAGGCGAAGGAGAATAGCGAGGTGGCGAAGAAATACGATGTGAAGGTTTTGCCCACGATGGTATTTATCAATGGCGAAAGTAAAGAGTTGAGGCGGGCGCAAGGAGCAATGGAGGCGGCAGCCCTCCTGAAAGAAGCGAAGATCGCGAGAGGCGAAGAGTTGAGTTTCATACAAATGTACGAGAAGTTCAAGAAGAAAAAGAACGATTTGGATTTGCATCAGCAATTGTTACTGGATGCCCCTCTTTTCTTGCCGAGACAGGAGGAATATGACCGGCAGAAGTGGACGACCCGGATCGAGAGTCTTTTCCCGGCTTACTTGAAGAACAAGAAGTTGGGGAACATGATTAACGAGAAGGACTTTCAGATATTGATGTTATATCACCCGCAGACTTCTAAAGAGGATGAGGTGTTCGATTTTGTTGTCGCCAATTATGACAAATTTGTTCAAGTGACGAAAAATAAAGAGGTTGCGGGTTACTTGATCGCTTTGAATAACGGGTATATTGTTCAGTTATGTAAGAAAGGTGATTTGGCTTACAAGGATCGTCTGGAACGGGTGAACAAGGATTTGAAACCGGTGTATTCCGAAATCTCATTCGGTTCGTTGAGCGTGTTGGATGCCATCACGTTGTTAGCGGACGCTACTTATTATTTGTATCGGCATGACGAAGCAAAGTTCTTCGAGAATATGGATAAATATTTTGCCGGAAAAGGTGATCAAGTTGAGGCGGGAGATTACGGGCAGGCGTTAGAGGATTTGTCAATGGCTTATAACGGGCAGTTGTCGAAGAATGCTTACACGAAATCCATTGATTGGATCACGAAGGCTCTGGAAAAGAAAGATATGGATGCGGAAATGCATACTCGCTTTTTGATTATACTGGCTCAATGTTTTCAGAATACGAATAACGTGGAAAAAGCCAAGCAATGTTTGAATCAGGCATTCGTGGTAAGTGCCGGAATTTCTGACCAAATGCAGATGCAATATACGCAACGGATGATAAAACAATATATGGAAGGTTTATAGAAAGTAGTGTGCTTTATCTGAATTTCAGATCACTTCGAACTGGATAATGATCTGAATACTTGACCGTATCCCGGGTGTAGGATACTGTTTTGAATAATGGTGAGTGCAGGATGTGGTCGATATGGAACGAGGGGAATTCCTCGATGTAAGTGTTCCCGAGACCACGTCCTTTTTCGTTGAAGCTATCGGTCATCCCGTTTATTTGACAAATTCCCAAAAGTTGTCTGGTGTTATAACTTTAAAAATTGAGTTGGGATAAGTCTCTGCAAAGATTTTCGGAATGGAGGTTTTACTTTTAGTGTTCCATTTAAATTCGAAGGTTGTTAGTATCCCGTCTTGATCTTCTACTAGATCAATTTCTTTTTGGTCATGGGTACGCCAAAAATATTGAGTAGCAAAGTTTTTGGAATAAGAATTACGTTTTACTCTTTCGCATACCATTAGATTTTCCCAAAGTGCGCCCACGTCATTCCGTAGTTCCAATGGTGCAAAATTAGAAATGACAGCATTCCTGATTCCATTATCGTAAAAATATACTTTCTTCCCTTTTTTTATTTCGTTTCTAATGTTACGATTGAATGAATCCAGTCTAAAGACAACAAAGCATTTTTTAAGGAGATTGATGTAGTTTTCCACGGTTTCCCTGTCCACTCCTAATAAATTACTTAATTCGTTATATGATACTTCACTACCTAGTTGTAATGCTAAAGCCCTAACTAATTTTTGCAAGATGTCAGGCTTCTTCATTCCCTTGTAAGTGAAAAGGTCTTTGTAGAGATAATTGTTGGCAAGAGTTACTAGAGTTCGTTTGGCATCGGTCGGTTCGTTAATAACTTCAGGATAAAGACCGTAAATCATTCTTTGTTCCAATAAACGTTGTTCTTCTCTTTCGGATGTATGAGCTGCAAGTTCGGATAAAGAGAATGGGAATAGTTGATATTCTATGATACGTCCTGTAGCCGGTTCGTTTATTTCATTTGCCATATCAAGAGAAGAAGAACCTGTAACAATCACTTGTCCGGCTAGTTTTAAATCACCGATCATTTTAATGGTCAGACCTATATTTTTTACTCTTTGGGCTTCATCGATAAAAATGATCTCGTAAGATGATAACAATAACTTGAGTTCTGTCGATGTTTTTTCCTCTAACAACAACTTGTCGTCAAGGTTGTCACAATTTAAGAATAAGCATTTATTTTCTTTGGAAGATAGCTCTTCCAGTAATGTTGTTTTTCCGACTTGTCTTGCACCTAGAAGTACAATAACTTTTTTTCTTTTAAAATCGGCGAGTATTGAATTGTAGATTTCCCTGTTTATCATATAAACTTTCTTTTGGACAAATATATGAAATTCTGTGGTTGTAACCGCAAAATTCATGTGAATTTTGCGGTTACAACCACAGAATTTAGTTAAATATTATATATATGATAGTTCTATTACACGATAATTTCTTCCTGTTATCTATGCGAAGGGGCATATTTTAGTTTCGTTTTTACGGGGTAATGGTCTGAATACCTGACAGTATCCCGAGTGTAAGATACTGTTTTGAATGATGGTGTGTGCAGGATGTGGTCGATACGGAACGAGGGGAATTCCCCGATGTAAGTGTTCCCGAGGCCACGTCCTTTTTCGTTGAAGCTATCGGTCATTCCAGTGGATAAAGTATGGTAGGCATAGGAGAGGGGCGTGTCGTTGAAGTCGCCGCATATAATCACGGGGTAGGGGGATTGTTGCATGTGGGCTTTGATTTCAACGGCTTGGTTGGCTCGATTGCGGTTCGCGTGAACGAGGCGTGAGGATATCTTTTTGACGCCTTGCGTGGCGTTTTCCGTGTTACCGCTGGTCAGGTTTTTATAGATTTGTTCTTCTTTGTTGCCAAGGCGATAGGATTCCAAATGAATGGCGTATACCCGGACGGTGTCACCCTTCACGTCGATGTCCGCGTAAATACAAGCGGCGGCATTGCCGGGAGGGAATTTGATTACTCCTTTATGGATGATAGGATAACGGGAGATCAAGGCAACATCCTTGTTGCGATAGCGGTATTTGTATTCCGGAAATTTCTGGAAGGAAGCGTCCCGGTTGGGAAATTCCTGTATACACACGATGTCTGCATCGCTGTTGTTGATGTAATCCATGATTTTTTTGGGTGCGTCTTTTTCCTGCATCCAGTTATTCGCGTTCATTTGTCGGATGTTGTAAGTCAAGATGGAAAGATCGTGGGGTGCGTCCGGTGCTACTTTGGGGTTTAAGGCATAGTAAGTTGTGATAAACGGGTATCCGGAAGCAATGACTAAAAAAGAAAGAATGGCAATCTTCTTCCACCGGAAGAGCCAATAGAGGAATAATATGATATTTGCTATTAACAGGTAATGGTAAGCGAGTCCCAATAGTGACGAGGGATAAAACGTGTTCGGGTTTACATACGGGGAAGTATAGCTTCCCAGCAAGCCGATCATTGCCGCAATCGTGATGATCCTCATAACCGTGTTAAATAGACGAACCAAATTAATTTATGATTTTAAATTCTATTAATTCCTTGATTTATGATTTTAGATTTAAGATTGAGTATCCCTTCTGCCAATCACCGCTTTTTTTATCGTAAATCGTAATTCATAAATCGTAAATTGACTCGTTTTCAATTTTTTGATTTGAACAGAATCTCTTTTTCTTCTTTTGTCAGGCTTTCGTAGCCGTGTTTGGAGATTTTATCCAGAATGTCGTTGATGCGGTTGTCCTTTTGTTTCTTGTACTCGTTGTATTCTATGTCGTTCATATCGGATACTTTCTTTTTGTATTTGACATGCATTTTCTTTTTCGGTTTACTGAAAAGTTTACCCAGTTTGTCGAGGAGTGACATAAGACCGCCCGTGAGGTCAAAGTTGCGACGCATGGACAGCGTGAACAAATAGCCGAATACGGCACCTCCCAAATGGGCGATATGTCCCCCCGCGTTTCCCGACGGGATACTGATAAGGTCAATTACTGCCGTGAAAATGGCCAGATGGATTAACTTCACGGGACCGATCAGGAAGACGTATATCTTGTGATTCGGGAGATAGGTACAGACTGCAAACACGATAGCCATGACGGAGGCTGAAGCCCCGATAGCCCACGAGTAGAACCGTTCGACCTCGAATGCCGGAAATATGGCATAAGCGGCGATATACACGATTGCCCCGCTGATACCTCCCAAAAGATATACTCCCGTGAGTTTCGAGCCGGAGAAATAATTCAGGAAAATAGACCCGAACCAGTATAACCATAGCATGTTGAACAGTAGATGGATAAATCCGAACTGGGTGAACATGTAGGTGATGATGGTCCACGGGGTATGGAGAAGATTTTCCGGTAGGGCGGGAACTCCCATGTAAGGCAACAGCATGGCGTCGACATTTTTTCCTCCTGTCAAGGTGATCACGACGGCAATCAACTTGATGATGATAAAGACTCCTATATTGATATAGATAAGTCTGGTCAGTGCAGAACCCTGTCTGAACGAGCTTTTTATCCCGCCCCAAATTCCTTCTGAAAAGTTCGATCCATACGAGTTGTTATACATATCCGTTTATTTCTAATAAAATCGTTTACTGTGTTTCCGCCAATAGAGGATCAGGAAGAAGCCGAATAACATACCACCGAGGTGTGCGAAATGTGCCACGTTGTCCCCTACTGAATTTTGAAGCCCGAAGAATAATTCGGCTGCACCGTAAAGGAGCACGAAATATTTTGCCTTGATCGGAATCGGGATGAACATCAGGAAGAGTTCCGTGTTCGGGAATAACATTCCGAACGCTAACAATATACCGAATACGGCACCGGATGCCCCGATCGTAGGAGTATTCTGGTATGCCTGAATGATATTCTTGAATATTTCTTCACCCATTTGCGCGAACTGGGTGTTCGAGGGATATTGGTTCCACTGATCCACGATCTGCATCGCGTATGATACGAATTTCGGGTTGCTCACGTGCGCCCGGACGAACTCGGCCAACAGTCCCGGTTCGGGAGTGCTTTGAAAGGCATAGAATTGTTCCTGCATGTTATGAACCCCGTACCAGCTTACCAGTGAATGGAGTGCCGCGGCACCCAAACCGGTAACGAAATAGTAAATCACGAATCGTTTGGTACCCCACACGGATTCAAGAATACGACCGAACATGAACACGGCAAACATGTTGAAGAAAAGGTGTGCGAGCCCCTGTTGCGTGAACATGTGCGTGATATACTGGTATATTTTGAAATCCGGGGATTGCGGCAGGTGCATACCGAGTATGTTCACCAAATCTAAATTCAGTTTCTGTCCTACCGTGTTGATCAATAGGAATATGATGACGTTTATAATGATGATAACCTTTACTGCGGGAGTCATGCCCGCGAATGGTCTATAGTTGTTCATTGTTCAGCTGGTTTGTTGTTTTCTTTATTCTCCGGTTTATTATTGTTTTTGTTTTCCGGTCTGTTATTTTGATTATTTCCTTGTCTTCGGGGATTCCGATTGTTACCTTGACGGTTGTTCGGACGATTATTGCCTTGGCGATTGTCTTGCCTGTTGCCGGGTCTGTTCTCGTTCTTGGTCAAAGTCTTCTTTTCGGCTTTTTCCCCGGAGGCATTTACGTCTTTTTCTCTCGGTTTGTTTTCCTCGTTGTTATTTTCTTTTTGAGGATTTCTCCGGTTCCTGTTTCTATTACGGCGTCTGCCACCTTGCTCTTTCTTTTCGTCGAAGCGATTCAAGCTCTCCTCGCCGACACCGTCGGTATATTTGATATTTACCGCTTCGTTCTTATCGATTTCAAGTGCTTTCGCCGGAATGATCCCTTTCTTGTTCAAGGCGATGATCTCTTTTACTCGTGCCACGGGTAATTTGATCAGTGCGCCGCGTCCTTCTTTGTCAAAGGAGTAGGACATATTCCGTCCGAAAATATCTGTTTTCTGGTGATAGAGCATACCTTCGCCCGTGTTCAACCATACATTGGACGAGGGGAAGTCCTTTTGTTCGTCAATGTAGGCATCCACCTCGTAATTAAGACAGCATTTTAATTTGCCGCATTGTCCCGCGAGTTTTTGGGGATTCAATGAAATATCCTGATATCTCGCCGCGGATGTGGATACGGAAATGAAATTCGTGATAAATGTCGAACAGCATAGTTTACGCCCGCATGAACCGATACCACCAATACGTCCGGCTTCCTGACGTGCACCGATCTGTTTCATCTCGATGCGGATATGGAATGTTTCCGCCAGAATCTTGATTAACTTCCGGAAATCCACCCGGTCGTTGGCAATGTAGTAGAATATCGCTTTGGTCTTGTCTCCTTGGTACTCCACGTCCCCGATCTTCATGTCAAGATTGAGGTCTGCGGCGATGATTCGCGACCGGATCATGGTATCGTGTTCCAACGCGATGGCTTGTTGCCATTTCTCGATGTCGTGCGGTTTGGCTTTCCGGTATACTTTTTTCAAGGGATTGCGCTCCAAGTCAACCCTTTTCAACTGCATTTGCTCTTTCACGAGTTCACCCGTGAGCGATACGATTCCGATATCGTGCCCGAGAGCCGCTTCAACCGCCACGATGTCCCCGATATGCAGTTTCAAGTTGCTGTTGTTCAAGAAGAAGCCCTTGCGCGTGTTTTTGAATCTTACTTCCACGATATCGGATGGGGTACAACCTTCCGGAATGTCCTGCATCCAGTTGTAGACGGTAAGTTTTCCTGCCAACAGGCGATGGTCAATTACCGGAACAACCGTGGGGTGCTGCTTTATATCTTTATTTTCAATGTTTTCTTGTTTATCTTCAGTTATTTCGCTCATAGTGTATTAATTGAAAATTGAAAATTGAAAATTGAAAATGAGTGGACTTCTGTCTTTCGAGTAAATATTTTCGTTTTTCCAATGCTTCAATTTTTAGTTTTTATCTTTTATTTTTTAGTTCTCCCGTCACGGTCTGATGTTTTGCATCACTTTGATACAAAGATCCGTGAGGATAATTTTCCCGTTCCCGTTTCGAATGATGTCGCTGTATGCTTTCTCGAATTCTTCGAAAAGAGGAATGATATTTCCTTCATGCACGTAAGGAGAGAATTTCGTGGAGAAAGTCTTCTCTCTTTCTGTCATGTATACAATTTTTTCTATCCCAAAGTTCCGGACAAAATTCTCCCGTAACATCCGGGTGCAATGGATTAGAAAACTTTTTTGTTTCTCTCTCCCGAGAGAGGCCAATTCGTTGACAAATTCGTTGACAGGAAGCATCTTGCGCTCCCAGCACAAGCGCATCATCTGTACGAATTTCTCTTGGTTATATATCGTTTCGTCAGTTTCGTTCAACATCCGGAGTGCTTTCAGCCAACTCCCGGAAGCCACGTGAGCCACCTCCTCGGCGGATTCCCGAATCAGTCGTTTTTGCAGTACCAGTTGTTCCGCGATATCTTGTTGTGTTAATGGCGGAATATTGATTCGCTGCGTACGGGAGAGGATCGTGTTGATAATCTCTTCCGCGTGTTCCGCTATTAACAGGAAAAGCGTGTTCGGGTAAGGCTCTTCCAGTATCTTGAGTAGTTTGTTGGAACATTCCGCTTTCATTTTTTCGGGCAACCAGATGATCATCACCTTGTATTCCGATTCAAATGATTTCAAGTTTAGTTTGCGGAGAATGTTGCCGCTTTCCTCCGTGTATATCATGGCTTGGGCGTTCTCGTCCGCTCCCATGGCACTTAACCATTTTTCAAGGTCTATATAGGGACTTTCGAGCAAGAGTTTTCGCCATTCGTTGATATACTCGTCGCTGATAGGTGTTTTTATCCTCGTGGATTTTACAACAGGATACACAAAATGCAGATCCGGGTGAATCAACTTCTGCATTTTTTTGCATTCGGGACAGACACCGCAGGCATCTTCGTGTTTATCTCCCGTGCAAAACAGGTATTGTGTGAAAGCCAAGGCCAAAGCCAGTGAACCCGCTCCCGTTTCCCCGGCAAAAAGTTGAGCATGACTGACTCTTCCCGATTGCAGGGAAGATATCAGTCGTTGCTTTATCTCTTCATGTCCTATGACGTCTTTAAAAAACACCTTATCAATTTTAGATTTAAAGATTTATGATTTTAGATTTCTCGTCCGCAAGCCAACGCTTTTGTAATCGTAAATCGTAATTCATAAATCGTAAATTAATTTGTTTTCAATTGAATGCCTAGTTCATCGAATTGTTCTTTCGCGATCTCGGAGGGAGCGTCAAGCATGACGTCACGACCGGAGTTGTTCTTCGGGAAAGCGATGACGTCGCGGATTGAATCAAGTCCGGCGAACATGGAAGCAAGACGGTCAAATCCGAAAGCGATACCGCCGTGAGGAGGAGCCCCGTATTTGAACGCACCCATGAGGAAACCGAATTGTTCTTGCGCTGTCTCGTGCGAGATTCCCAAGCAATCAAACATTTTGGATTGTAGTGCAGAGTCGTGGATACGGATAGAACCACCACCGACTTCCACTCCGTTGATTACCATATCGTAAGCGTTTGCCCTAACCTTACCCGGGTCGGTTGTCATCAAAGAAATGTCTTCCGGCTTGGGGGAGGTGAACGGGTGATGCATTGCGTAGAAACGCTGGGTTTCTTCATCCCATTCCAACAACGGGAAGTCTACCACCCACAGAGGTTTGAATACATCCTTATCTCTTAAACCGAGGCGGGAACCCATTTCTAAGCGTAAATCGCAAAGTTGAGCTAACGTCTTGAATTTCGGTCCGACGAGAATCAACAGCAAGTCGCCCGGTTCTGCTTTGCAGGCATCCGCCCAAATCTTCAGATCTTCCGGGGTATAGAATTTGTCGATGGATGATTTGAATGTGCCGTCTTCGTTGTAACGCACGTAAACCAATCCTTTTGCTCCTGTTTGCGGGCGTTTCACGAATTCCGTTAATTCGTCCACTTGTTTGCGGGTGTATCCGGCACATTTCGGTGCGCAGATCGCCCCGATGTATTCCGCCTCGTTGAACACGGCAAAGTCTTTTCCCTTTGCCACGTTTGTCAAATCGACGAATTTCATGTCAAAACGGATATCGGGTTTGTCACAGCCGTATTGCTCCATGGCGTCAATCCACGTCATTCTCGGTAGCGTGGGAATATCCACGTTCCGGATTTCTTTGAACAAATGCTTGATCAATCCCTCGAATGTATCCAGAATATCCTCTTGTTCCACGAACGACATCTCACAGTCAATTTGCGTGAATTCGGGTTGACGGTCTGCGCGGAGGTCTTCGTCCCGGAAACATTTCACGATCTGGAAATAACGGTCGAAACCGGAAACCATCAGCAGTTGTTTTAGCGTCTGCGGACTTTGCGGCAAAGCGTAGAATTGACCTTGGTTCATACGGGAAGGTACCACGAAATCACGTGCGCCTTCCGGTGTGCTTTTTACAAGCACGGGAGTTTCTACCTCGATAAAATTCTGGTTGCTCAGGTAATTTCTTACCAGTTGCGCCATCCGGTGGCGTAACTCGATGTTCTTGCGTACAATGGGACGGCGTAAGTCCAAGTAACGATATTTCATACGGAGTTCATCACCGCCGTCGGTTTGGTCTTCTATCGTGAAAGGAGGAGTTTCCGACTCGCTCAGCACGGTAAGCTCGTTCACGGATATCTCGATATCTCCCGTCGGAATTTTATTGTTTTTGCTGGCTCGCTCGATCACGGTTCCTCTTACCTGAATCACGTATTCCCGTCCGAGTTTAGCCACGTTATTTTTAATTTCTTCGGGTGCGGACTCTTCAACCACCAATTGGGTAATGCCATAACGATCACGTAGATCCACGAAAGTCATGGCTCCCAGTTTTCTTACCTTTTGTACCCATCCGCTAAGACAAACGCTCTCTCCCGCGTTTTCTATCCTTAATTGCCCACAAGTATGTGTTCTATACATAATTATCAAATTTAGATTCTGGCATAAATATCCTGCGAAAATAGTAAGAATTTGTCAGTTTAAAGACATAAACTGCCGAAAATTGAACGCGGGTATATTTTTGTTGAATAATTTTGGTTTGAATACTCGTGTAAGAGTAGACAATTCCTTATCTTTGGGAGCTGAAATGATGTGATTAAATAATTAACAGTGAATTACATTGATGTGATAATATTGCTCCCGTTAGTATACGGGGCTTATAAAGGGTTTAGTCGAGGATTGATAGTTGAGATGTCAACGTTGTTCGCGTTGGTCTTGGGGGTTTTTATCTCTTTGAGATACGCCGTGAACATGGAGGATTTTTTGAAAGACTTTATAGCGATGCCGGAGTCGTATGCCTATTATATCGCTTTTGCGGTTACCTTCTTGCTGGTTATTATTGTGATTCATTTGTTGGGGAAATTGCTCACGAAGTTGATTGATATAGTTTCGCTTGGGTTGTTTAATAAACTGTTCGGGATCGTGATGGGCGTGTTGAAATCGGCAATCGTGGTATGCGTGATTCTTTTTATCGTGAATGCGATGGACAATCGTTATGAATTTATCTCAGTAAAAACAAAAAGTGATAGTCTATTGTATCAACCTTTTGTTAACTTCGCGAATGGCGTTTACGAGAGCGCTTTTAAATAATTTGGAACGAATACGAACATATAAATTTAAGAATCGATGAATTTTGTAGAAGAACTAAGATGGAGAGGGATGGTTCATAGTATTATCCCGGGTACTGAAGAGCAACTTGCAAAAGAGTTAACGACTGCTTACGTGGGGATCGATCCGACGGCTGATTCATTACATATCGGGCATCTGGTTTCGGTGATGATGATGAAGCATTTGCAAATGGCAGGTCACAAACCCATCTTTGTTATCGGGGGAGCCACTGGAATGATCGGTGATCCTAGCGGCAAATCCTTGGAACGTAATCTGCTTGATGAAGAAACGATCCAAAAGAATATGGCGGGGATCAAGGCTCAATTATCCAAGTTTATTGATTTCAACTCGGATGCATCCAACGCTGCGATTATGGTGAATAATTACGATTGGATGAAGAATTTCTCTTTCCTTGATTTTATCCGGGAGGTGGGAAAACATATTACCGTAAACTATATGATGTCAAAAGAGTCCGTGAAAAAACGGTTGAGTGCTGATTCTACACAAGGATTGTCTTTTACTGAATTTACCTATCAATTGGTGCAGGGATATGATTTCCTTTATTTACGTCGGAATTATAATTGTTTGTTACAAGTAGGAGGTTCCGACCAATGGGGAAATATCACAACCGGGGGTGAGTTGATCCGCCGCAAGGACGGGGGTGAGGCTTACGGTTTCACGTGGCCGTTGATGACCAAAAGTGACGGAAAGAAGTTTGGTAAGACGGAATCGGGTAACATCTGGTTAGATCCGAAACGGACTTCTCCTTACAAGTTCTACCAGTTCTGGTTGAACAGTACGGATGAGGATGCCGCTAAATATATTAAAATATTCACGATATTGCCTCCAGCTGAAATTGATGCGCTGATTGCCGAACATCAAGAGGCTCCGCATTTGAGAAAATTGCAGAAGGTACTGGCGAAAGAGGTGACTTGTTTGATTCACGATGAAGAAGCCTATGAGTCTGCATTGGAAGCATCACAAATCCTTTTCGGCAATGCTACTTCAGATGCTTTGAAGAGATTGGATGAAGATACTTTATTGTCCGTGTTCGAGGGGGTGCCTCAATTTGATGTCGAGAGAGCCGATCTGGAGGCAGGTATCCATATTGTGGACTTGATGGCAGAAAAGACTTCCATGATGTCTTCCAAGGGAGAGGCTAGGCGCGCTCTAAAAGGAAATGCTATTAGTATTAATAAAGAGAAAGTGCAGGATCAGGAATTGATTGTTACTCCCGAGTACTTGATAGATGATAAGTTCATCCTCTTGCAGAGCGGGAAAAAGAATTATTTCTTGATTACGGTGAAATAGAAAGGTTTATAAAGTTTATAAGGTTCGTAAAGTTTATAAGGTTCTATTACTTTATGAACTTTACGAACTTTATAAACAAAGAGAGGCTGCAGCCTCTCTTTTATTGTAGTTTAAAATTAATGGGTACCGTGTAGGAAACTCTTACGGCTTTGCCTCTTTGTTTCCCCGGGATCCATTTCGGCATGGTTTGAATAACCCGCACAGCTTCTTTATCGAGTGATGGATCGACAGCCCTGATGACTCTTACATCCGTGATGCTGCCGTCCTTTTCGATAACGAATTGCACGACTACTCTACCTTGAATATTGTTTTCTTGAGCTATAATCGGATATTTGACATGTTTCGACAGCCAAGCCTGTACATCTCCGCCGGGGAATCTGGGCATATCCTCTACGACCACGAATATATCCGATTCTCCCGTGTATTCACCATCTCCATAGCTATCATAGTCTCCCATACTACTTCCGGAATAATTGTTACCGTATGAGTTTTGATTCCCGACATTAGATTCGGCATCTTCGATTTCGAGCATGTCATCGATATCCAATTCTTCGTCAACAATCTGCATAAGGTCAGTCAACCTAGGAGCGGGCGGAGGGGGAGGGGGTGGTCTCATCAGTGATTGTTGGGTGATGGGAATAATCTCCTCTTCCAGCGGCTCTTCCGCGACCGTTATGAAGCCTTCTTCAACCTTCACGTTAGTTCTCCATTCGAAAGCAAAGAGTAGAGAGGCTAATGCTAGGATTAGACCTATCTCGAAGAAGATACCCTTTTTGTTTTCGAGACTCGCTTTAGATGATTTCTTTACTTCCATAACTTAATTGTCTTAGTTAAGCTTTTACCTCTAATATACAAAAAGTTAGCCGAAAAGCCAAATATATTGGTTTACTTTTCCGTAAAAGAAGTGAATTAGTCAAAAAACTCTGGAATTGTTATGGTTGGTAAAACTGTAAAGTCCATAAGATAGCCGATTGGTGCTGATCTTATGGACTTTATAAATTATAAGGGTTTTACGGTTAAAACAGTTGCCCGAACTATTCTTCTTCGTATTCTTGATACAGGAAATCGTTGAAAGGGAAACGTGCGGAATGGATATCTTTCACGATATCGTATAGTTTTTCCTTTAGTTCATCAATGTTCTCTTTCCCCTTTGCCGAGATATAGACCGTTTCCCCGCCCTGCTTGGACATCCACATTTGTTTCAGGTCATCCAGACTGTAATTTTTGCGCTCAATGGGTGTCAGGTCGTCTTCGTCTTTTTTCGTGTAGGTAAAGGCGTCTATTTTATTGAACACGGTGATCGTTGGTTTCGGGGTATCTATGAGTTCGCTCAAAGTCTCATTTACAATCCTTACCTGATCTTCGAATTGAGGGTGTGATATGTCTACTACATGGAGAATCACATCGGCTTCTCTCACCTCGTCCAGAGTCGATTTGAAGGACTCTACCAGATGATGGGGAAGTTTACGAATAAATCCTACCGTGTCGGCTAAAAGAAACGGTACGTTCTTTATAGCGATTTTCCGGACGGTTGTATCGAGCGTGGCAAAGAGTTTGTTCTCCGCGAACACTTCCGATTTGCTTAAAAGATTCATCAAGGTGGATTTGCCGACATTGGTATATCCCACGAGAGCCACACGTACCAGTTTACCCCGGTTCTTGCGCTGCGTGACCATTTGTTTGTCGATCTTTTCCAGTTGTTCTTTCAAGCGGGTAATTTTATCCCGGATGATGCGTCGGTCGGTCTCTATTTCCGTTTCCCCGGGACCGCGTAGACCGATACCTCCTTTTTGTCTTTCCAAGTGAGTCCACATACCTGTCAGTCGCGGGAGTAAATACTGGTACTGGGCAAGTTCCACTTGGGCTCTTGCTTCTGCGGTACGGGCTCTTTTAGCGAAAATGTCAAGGATCAGGTTCGTGCGGTCGAGGACTTTCCTGCCTTTTAATTCCCGTTCGATATTCCGGAGTTGTGTCGGGCTGAGTTCATCGTCGAAAATAATCAAGTCAATGTCGTTTTCTTCAACATAGTTTTTGATTTCTTCCAGCTTACCCTTCCCTACGAAAGTTGCCGTTACCGGTTTATCCAAATTTTGTGTGAATATTTTCACGGTTTCCGCTCCTGCTGTCTCTGCCAGAAAAGCGAGTTCGTCCAAGTATTCGCACATGGTATCGTAGCTGATATTTTCTGATTGTAGTGCTACGCCTACAAGAATTGCTTTTTCTGCTTCTTTTTTCGTGTAAAAATAATCGCTCATATATAAGGAAAAGAAAGGGCTGACGATGAACGACAGCCCCTTTATTAGTTTAAAGTGTCTTTCTTACTGTAATCTGAAGTTGATAGGTACAGTGTAAGATACTCGTACGGGTTTACCTCTCTGTTTTCCGGGTTTCCATTTCGGCATGGATTTTACCACGCGAACGGCTTCTTTATCCAGAGAAGGGTCAACACCTCTCAATACTTTCACGTCAGTGATGCTACCGTCTCTCTCGATCACGAATTGTACGGTAACTCTACCTTGGATATTGTTTTCTTGTGCAATAACCGGGTATTTCACGTTTTTACCTAACCATTTATTAATATCTCCCGGGAACGTGGGCATATCCTCTACTACTTGGAAAATATCTTCCTCACCGTAATCCCCTTCATCATAACCGGTTCCGTCATAGTCATAGCTATAATCAGTGCGGTTTTCCACGTTAGCTTCCACGTCTTCGATTTCCAGTTCTTCATCGATATCCAATTCTTGGTCAACGATCTCGATCAAGTCTGTTAACTTGGGAGCTGGAGGAGGAGGTGGAGGCGGTTTCATCATCTGTTGGGTAATTGGAATGATTTCCTCTTCCACGGGCTCTTCGGCTACGGTAACGAAACCTTCTTCTACTTTCGTGTTGGCTTTCCAGTTGAAAGCGCAAAGTAGAATACCTAGAGCCACTACCAGACCGATCTCGAAGAAAATACCTTTCTTTCCTTCTAGGTCTGCCTTAGGTGTTTTTTTGATTTCCATGTTATTAGTTTAATATTATAAGCTCTATATTTCTTCAATTTGCGTCGGTAAAAATAATCAAATTCGGTATAAACCACAATAGTTCTCTTCTTTTTTTTGAAGAAAATGTTAAATATAGGATTGATTTTCCTTTAAATATTCTTAAATAAAAGAGACTGTCAATACTGATAGTCTCTTTTCCAGAAGGTATTGGATTTTATTGTAATCTGAAATTGATCGGTACCGTGTAAGATACTCTTACGGCTTTACCTCTTTGTTTGCCGGGTTTCCATTTGGGCATGGATTTTATCACGCGAACGGCTTCTTTGTCCAATGAAGGATCGACAGACCTCAATACTTTCACGTCGGTGATGCTTCCGTCTCTCTCGATCACGAATTGTACGCTTACTTTACCTTGAATATTGTTTTCTTGAGCGATAACCGGATATTTCACGTTTCGGCTTAACCATTTGTTAATGTCTCCCGGGAATGTGGGCATATCCTCCACTATTACGAAGATGTCAGGTTCGTACCCGTCGTCATCGTATCCGTTTCCGTTTTCGGTATAAGAATAATTTGTCTGATTCTCCACGTCCGCTTCGACATCTTCGATTTCTAATTCGTCGTCAATGTCCAGTTCTTGGTCAACGATCTCGATCAGATCGGTTAATTTAGGGGCTGGTGGAGGGGGTGGGGGAGGTTTTAAGTACGAATGAGTGATCGGGATGATTTCTTCATCCATAGGTGTATCTATCACGGTATTGAAACCTTCTTCTACTTCGGTGGTCGCCTTCCAGTTGAAAGCGCAAAGTAGAATACCTAGAGCAACGACCAAACCGATCTCGAAAAAGATACCTTTCTTCCCCTCGAGGTTTGCCTTGGGTGTTTTTTTGATTTCCATATTCTTGCTGTTTAGATTCTGTAACTCTCGCGTAATGTATCTGTAAAGATAATAAAATTTAGTGGCAAATGCAAATTTTTCGCTCTTTTTTTTATTGAAAATGTTAGATTTAGCTTCATGAATAAAGAGAAGTAAAAAAGGACAACCACTTGGATTGTCCTTTTTCGGGATGTTCGTATTGTATGTAAATCACTGTATGTTTCTAGTAACTGATGCGGAATGTGATAGGGATAGTAAATTTTACCCTTACGGTCTTATCTCTTTGCATTCCCGGTTTCCATTTCGGCATGGAGTTTACCACTCGAAGTGCTTCGCGATCCAAGTCCGGATGAACGGATCTTAACACTTTCGCGGCAGTAATGCTACCGTCTTTTTCAACGATAAATTCAATAAATATTTTTCCTTGAACTCCGCTTTCTCTTGCTCTTTCCGGGTAATTTAAGTTTTTCCTAAGCCATTTGTTTAAATCTCCGTTAAATTTGGGCATGAGCTCCGGGTTAAGAAATGGTATAGTTTCATCAAATTCTTCATCTCCCGTACCGGTCGAATATTGATCTTCTATACCTTCAATGCCGTTTATAGAACCGTTTTGACTTTCGGTAACGTCAATGATGTCCGGATCATCCAATTCCAATTCCTCGTTCACGATGTCGATATAATCGATCGGCATCATTTTGATTTTGGGTAACGGTCTGGATGCTTGTTGAGGTACTACTATCGGAAGAACGTCATCTTCAATGATATCTGCGTCCACGAGAATGATTTCTTTTGTTTCTTCTTGGTAGAATTTTGTCTCAAAGGCAAAAAACACGACTGCAAGAGCTATAACAAGCCCTATCTCGCGGAAAATAAACCGCTTGTTTTCCAAATTGGAACGGGATGTTTTTTTTGCTTCCATGACCTTGCGTTTTTAAAATGTTATTTAAACGTTAATTTGATGTTTCAAAAGTAGAAGATAAAAATGATATAAACAAGTTTTTGAACCAGAAATGTGAATATTTTCTTAAATTTTTAAGCGGTGTATTTTAAAATAACGTTAAGAGTCCCGTATTTATTAGGTTTTCTGGAATATTTGTTCATCGGAAAGAGGTGTTATTTATATCTTTTCTAACTTTGCATCATGATAAAAGTATTATTTATCCGGGTTCCGTCAGATGAAATGTATGACGAGGTGTTCACTTCTTTGCAAGATAAAGTGTCGGAAGAGTGTTTGGTTGAGGCGGGGAGCTTTAGAAATAAGGGTGTTGCCATACGTCGGGTACTTGGCGAAGCCTTGGCGGTTTTCGCGTTAAGGAAATATTTCGGGATGTCCTTCGGGAGTTATCGGTTTGCCCGGGGGGAGAAAGGCAAACCTTTTGTTGCGGATCGGGAGGATGTTTTTTTTAATATTTCTCATTCGGGAGTTTACGTGGTCTGTGCCGTTTCCGACGGGGAGATCGGTGTGGATATTGAAAAGCGGTCGAAGGCGAGAATGGAGGTTGCCGGGCGTTTCTTTCACGTGCGGGAAGTACGGGAATTGGAAGTTGCTTCCGGAGTTGAACAAGATAAATTGTTCTACGATTACTGGTCGGTCAAGGAGAGTTTCCTTAAATATACCGGTACGGGATTAACCCGCCCGTTGAATAGTTTTGTCGTGCGGTTTTCAGATGGAAAAATTTCATTGTCAGAGGGAACGAGGGAATTGCCTTTGTATGTTTATCCTTGTTTGATAGATACTGGTTATGCTTGTTATGTTTGCGGAGAATATAATGAGAAGCCTGCACTCTGTGCCGTTTCCTTACAAGAATTGATATGTTGAGTGGTTCGAAAGAATGAGAGCGTGTCAAAACACGCCCTCTCGTCCATAAGGTCTAAATGTCCATCATGTCGTAAGGCCAAATACACAAGTGATCAATATATTATGATGTTGTCCATCAGAGTATTATCAAATTACTGACTTTATAGACTAGAGGTGTGTTTTGACACATCCTAAATGCCGAGTATCTATCCTTTTGAAAGGCTTGCCATAATTCGGTTTATTTGATTTTTATTTTCGGGTTGAACACGTTTACTTATTTCCTGCAAACAGGTGCGAGTTTTTTCCAATTGTTGTTGATTGGCGATTTGTTCGAAATTTTTTAATTCTTGCAAAACGCTTACGAGTTCTTGTTCGTCCGGGAGTTGTTGAGGCAGACTTTGTAGCACTTTGAGGATTTCGTTGACCCGGTTGGTCTGTTTGTTGTTGATGATTTGCCGGAATAACATACTGTATCTTAATGCTCGTGCCCCTTTGTAATTATCCTTTTCCAGTTGTTTTAGATCTGTCATCCGGCTGTCGAAATTCATTTTCATCATTTTCATCATACGAAATTCATTTTTGTACGTGTTCATGATTTTAGTTTCTACCTCTTGGTGTCCCAGTTTTCTGCTAAATGCTTTTCGGTTGTTCATGAGATAGCGGAAAACTGGGATGTCGATACTTTCAATTGCATTTTTAATGAGATTCCAGTTCTCTGGTTTGCATAACTCGTTGACACCTAGTGAGGGCATCGTTCCGCTCAAAACCTCTTGTAACTGTTTTTTATCGTGTATTTGCAGAAAAGCGATGTATTCTTTTAAAAAGGAATCGCTTCGTTCTCCCTTCTCGTATTGTTGTTTCATTTCGGCCAACTTTACCACATTTTTGACTTTCTGCACGAAATCGTCTTCAGGTTTGGATACCGCACCACCATCCATACGACAGAAAAGGCTTCCGTCATGATTTAAGATCAGATAAGTCGGATAGATTTGTACTTGATATTTTTTTGCGATATCAATTCCTTCTCCTTCCTGCATATCCTTCATGATGCAGATGTAATTACTGTTAAAATAGTCGCCGCATTCTTTCAGCGGGAAGATGAAATTGACCATGTATTTGCATGGTCCGCAGGTCTTTGTGTAGCAATCGATGAATAATTTTTTCCCTGTTTGTTTCGATTTTGCCAATGCTTCATCAAAAGTTAGGTCTTCAAAATTTGTTCCTTCTTGGGCGATGCTGTTTCCAGCAAGGCATAATAGCAAACTGATAAGGTAAATGAATTTCATGGTTATTGTTTTAACGTGTTTAGTATTAATTCTTTCATTTCTTTACCGGGACCGGGGGCAAATGTAGTCACGATCTGTCCCTTTTTATCTATGATGAAATAACGAGGAACGCCAACCACGTGGTATTCCGTTTCAAAATGGGAGTTCTCCGAGGGAGCCGAGATTAAATTCAGCATGTCGGTCATGTTATTTTCTTCAATAGCCTTCAGCCATTTACCGTGGGCACTTTTGCGGTCAATCGAGACGGTAATAAATATAATGTTTTCATTTTCTTTGAATTCGTCTTTTAGCTGCATGAATTGGGGCATTTTTTTGATACAATTACAGCACCATGTGGCCCAAATATCTACTACAATTACTTTCCCTTTGAAATCAGCGAACGTGTATACCTTGCCATTTGTGTCTTTCAAGATGGATAAGGGAGCGGGTTTGCCTTTGGTAAGGGAGGCGTATTGTGAGTATAGTTTTAATATCTCTTGTTTTAACGGGGAATCAGCCACGTGTGATTCTATGATTGATTGTAACTCGATAATTTCTTCCGGACAACCGTTGTTTTGCATGAGAAATTTCATCTTTTCCAAATAAATGTCGTGTAGTAATTTGTTGCTGTGGGAAAAAATATCTTTTAATTTGGCGTAATCGTTGTGATTGAGGGGTCTCGCGGGGAATAACGTGGACATGGAAATACCATCTCTCGCGGCATCAAATGACTCTCCTTTTTTCAACGCTTGGAGCATGTAATAATAATCGGCGAACTTTGCAGTACCGTATTGACTCATAAAGGCGGTTACGATGGAATCTTCGATATTTATTCGGGGAAGGTGCTCCAATAGTAAGGCAATATCTTGTGCTTTACCCCGTTGTGAGATAATGTAAGTTCCTCCTTGCAGGATGAAGTGGCAGCTGTTCCATAAGTTGTTTTTCGAATGCTTGGGGCGGCAACTTGGATAAGCGGTCAAAATTTCTTGGGCAGAAGAGAAAGAGTCTTTCTGTTTTTCCGTCGCTTGGGGCGTTTGAGCAGAAGAAACAAGGGTGAAAAATAACGTAAGAATAGATAA
The DNA here is from genome assembly GCF_022132345.1 of Butyricimonas sp. DFI.6.44. Lineage (NCBI taxonomy): Bacteria > Pseudomonadati > Bacteroidota > Bacteroidia > Bacteroidales > Odoribacteraceae > Butyricimonas > Butyricimonas sp. DFI.6.44. The sequence continues at coordinate 209,439 of NZ_JAKNJD010000006.1, forward strand.
TACAGATTTCATGTGGAATTTTAGTGTAATAATTGATAATGTAAAAGGGGGCGTGTGGGTTTATCCCCACACGCTTGATATTTATTCTTTCGGTCCGTTTACAATACCGTCGATATCGAATCCTAAATCTTTCATGTGTTTCACAACTAGGTTGAATTTCTCGTTAACCAAGGGATAAGTTTCCAGTGGATATTTTTTCTGAAATTCTTCTTGAGTGTACCAAAGAGCGGCTCTTAAATAAGTTATGAAGTAAACGTAAGATTTGTTTGTAGTTTTTTCTTCTGAATAAGAACTTGTTTCTAGGGTATACATACTGAGATAGGATAAAGGTGAAGAAAAATGGATTGGCGGTCTGTTGTTAGGTGCATGCGTGAATGTTGGATTTATTCGTTCGATAAAACCGCGGGTGATAAAATAATCTTTATCATCTTTGTAGAGAGTATTTGTGTAATATTTTGTCTTGAAATCAATGCCATCCTCCATATTGGCAGGTTCATCAAGAACTCCTTCCATTAATGCTGCAATAAACATGTTTGCCAAGAATGTACAGCGTTTGATTTTATAGGCATTCTTGTCTTTATTAGCCATTTCCGATGCGGTAAAGGATACTGCCCAATAATCGAATCCATCCGTTTTCAAGGCAACAAAATTTGGATCTACCGGAGTTGTTCCGGTCCCTGTTCCGGTTCCCGTTCCAGTCCCTGTTCCGGTTCCCGTTCCAGTCCCTGTTCCGGTTCCCGTTCCGGTCCCTGTTCCGGTTCCCGTTCCGGTCCCTGTTCCGGTTCCCGTTCCCGTTCCGGTTCCCGTTCCGGTCCCTGTTCCGGCTCCCGTTCCGGTCCCTGTTCCAGTTCCCGTTCCAGAGCCACTTCCGGAATCTTCTGCTACTTTTCTAAAATTATCTAGCATATAAATTTTGACAGGTAAAGCATATTGTGCTATTTCCGGAGTAATGAAATTGAAAACATGCAGTTTGAAGAAATTGATATAAAATTCTGCTTGTTCATCATTCAAGTCATTTCCGGTATAGAGAGCACCGCTACCAATGGATTGCCATTGGCGGTTCAAGTCATAGTCGGTAATATCCTTGTATAATAGGTATACTTGATATTTTTCGTGGATTTCTTCTGCATCATGGTCCCAAGGATTATCGCCTTGCGGGAATTCGAATCGAAGCGTGGAATAGTTACCCGAGGGAGTCACCGGGTCCTCGCTATAGCATCCTGTTGACAGGGCAATCAGGCCTGCTGCGAATATCGATAATAGTTGTTGTTTCATATACGTCTCTATTTTAGTTGATTGTTGTAACATTTCCAATGCGCGGAGCTTCTGCTAATGGATTTTGATGTAAATAAGCATTCAATTCCAAGGCTGTTGCGGGGAGCGGCAAGGTATAGCTCGGATCGTTTTTTTGTAGCGTGTACACTATTTTCGTATTTTCATCCTGATACCATGTGTGTTGAATTTCCGGCATACCCCAACGGCGTAGGTCGAACCAGCGGTGGTCTTCAAAACACAGTTCTCTACGTCGTTCTTCCCTGATAAAAGTGATTAAATCTTCCGTGTTGGAGATATTCGTCTTTTTGTAATCTTCCGGTGCAAATCGTTTTATGCGCAATTCTTCTAAAGCTCTGATTGCTTCGCTTTGAGCTGTGGCATCGCCTTGTTGTGCCAACATGGCTTTTGCCTCGCAATAGTTCAAGTAAGCTTCTGATAGACGTAAACTTCTTCCGAATGTTAAAATAGCATTGGTCACGGGTTGATAATAATAGCTTGAACTCATGGCGACTTTACCGAATGCTTGGTACATATGTTCCTCTTCGTTGGGTGCAGTGTACCAACTGCGGCTGATATAACGGGTTCTACGTAAATCGGTGGACTCAAAGCTGTTTAGTAATGTTTTTGAAGCTCGAAAATACGAATGTTCTCCATCTATATTGCGTCGGTTGTATAACCAATCCACGCAGTCACCTACGCTGAAATATGGGAAGATTGTTTCCGTTGAGACGTTATACGAGTGGTAAGTTGCGTAAACGGGAAATCCGTATGAATTTACATTTGCGATCGAGTTCAAGTCCAGCAAATGGAAATTCTTATTCAACATCACGGAGTCTGCATAGGTTGCGGCTTTTTCCCACTCTTCCATGTACAGGTAAATTCTGGAAAGTAGTAAATGCACCATCGGAAGGCTGGTTCGATAGTTTGCCTCCCATTGTTGCTCCTCCGGAAGCATATGGTAGAGACGTCCTGCTGCCTGTAAATCCGTGATTATTTGCTCGTATACCTCCTTGACGGAACTTCTTGCCAAATTCTTTAACTCTACTCCACTGTTCAATTTTAAGGGTACGCCCATGGCATCCTTGTCATGATTGTAAGGAGCGCCGAAAATGTTGACAAGATTCAGGTAGTAGAAAGCGCGTAATGTTAATGCTTGTGCCCTCACGGAATGCTCCATGTTAAGATTGTTATCATTATTCATTTCGTCAATGTAATCCAGTACGGCGTTCGCCCCGAGGATCAATTCGTAGAAATTTTTATAGGTAGAGATATTTAAGCTCCCCGCTTCTAGCATTTGTTCGTACATCTTGGGTTGCCAGCTAAAAGGAGCCAACCAAAGGTTGGGATTGGTACCTTCTCTCGGTTTTTGATAGGGGGCTCCGTCTACATCATCGTCCAGTAGGCCGAGAAATATGTTTAATCCTGTCATGTCTGAACGGGGATAAGCTTCGCCCAACAATAATTCGTTCATTGATGTAATATCTTTGGGAACGAATTCGCTTTTGGCTTTTGGTTCTAGAAAATCACCGCAGCCCCAAAGAAAACTTGCTAAAAGTATAAATATAATGAATTGTTTCATAGTTTCTATTGATTAAAATCCGAGACTCAAGCCAAAGGAGAATACTTTGGGCATAACACTTTGTGAAGAATTGCTACTTAATTCGGGGTCGAATCCGTTGAAGCGTTTGCTGGCGATGACAAACGGGTTGCTTACCGCTGCGCTGACGCTGAATGAAGTTGCCCCGAACTTTTGACACAACTTTTGAGACATATTCCATGAAAGGGAAATGGAGGTACAACGGAAGAATGAGGCATTCACAACCATCGCGTCCGAATTCGCCCACATGCTATACCGTGAATTCGAGATATTACCGTCCGGTGTTGCTAAATTAAATATATTGTCCACGGAAGTGTACAATGCCGGAATGATAGTGGATTGCTCATCTCCCGGTTTCTTCCAGCGTTTGTTCAAATCTTTGGATAGATTGTTGAGCGGGCTGGGCAATTTGCCGTTGCTGAAATCCGAGTATGGATTAGGCAAACGTTTCTTGGCACCCACCAAAGCGGAGAAATAAGCCGACAACTGCAATGATTTGTAACGGGCACTGGTATTGAAACCTCCAGTGAAATAGGGATCTTTCGAACCGGAATAAACCAAGAATGTAGTAGGATCTATTTCAGGATCGGCGGTCTCGTAATCGATGAAATTGAACTCCGGGTAACCGTTTTCAGGATTCAAGCCAGCGAAAGAATACGACCAGAAAGCTCCTAGCGGATAGCCTTTTTTCAAAGGACGATTACCACTCCCACTGATGAATGAGGTTTTCGTGAGTTTATTCACCTTGGTCGTCACGTCGTCGCTTTGCGATGAGTTCCAGTTCTTGGAAGCGTTGAAACCGACAGTCCAAACAAAGTCTTTTCGTTTGTAGGGAGTTATGTTTATGGAGAATTCCACTCCTTCGTTCTTGATGCGTCCGCCGTTCAAAAGCAATGAGGGCATACCGTACTCTTCTGCCACGTTTTCCGAGAGGAACGTGTTCGAACGTCTACCGTAATATTCGAAGACCATGCTAATGCCCTTGAATAATTGCATGTCCAAACCGAAATTCCATGTACGGGTACGCTCCCATTTCAAATAAGGATTGGGAATACTGGATATGGTGATATTGTATTCATTATACCCGGCAAGAACTCCTTGCTGGCGGCAAATCAAATCGGGACTGATCGTGGTGACCACGTATCCCTGTATTCCGTACGTGGCACGCAGATTCAATTGGTTGAGCCAAACAATATTATCCTTGATAAAGTTTTCTTCTGCCATTCTCCACGAGAAGCCGAAAGAGTAAGTCGGGTCGAATCTTTTCCGGGAATCTTGCCCGAAACGGTTGGAACCGTCGCCGCGGATATTTGCGTTTAGCACATAACGATCTTTCAGAGCATAGGCAATCGTACCGAAAAAGGACAATGAATTGTTCGTAATGGTCGTGTTTTTCCAACCACCATCTGTGAAAAGGGTTTCGAAAGCAGCCCAGTCCCCGACATTGCTATAAGATATAGGGATAATTTGGGAGGGAGCCGTCGGTTTTACTAGAATTTCGCCTCGTTCCGGGACGTACCCCCATACGGTATTGGTGTTGTTTTTATTGACATTGGAGGTGAGCTCAACCGCCAGCATGGCATTCAGTCGGTGGATGTCGTTAAACGTGCGTGAAATGCTCACCTTGTGCTGCATGTTGTAATTGGTCGCGTTAGTGGTGTTAGTCGTCAATTGACCTCCATAAGGCAACATGGCGGCATTGAATTTATCGGAATTAGGTCGTTCCGTTCCGTAATCGTACCCCCGGTAATTACTGGCAATGTATTTCGTTTTTTCTCCGGCATAAGCGTTGGAATGGTTACTGGTGGTGGAAATGCTACCGACAAATGAGTACTTCAACCAATTAGTGATATCCCAATCTAGGTTGACCGTTGAACTTATGCGGGTATTTTTGTTCTTGGAATAGCTGTTGTCAAATTCATTCATGAAATTGAAACCGTATTGCAAAGTCCCTTTTTCCAATCCGTTCCAAGTGTACGAGCCGTATTCCTTGTAAAATACAGGGGCACCGTTTTCCTCGAAGGCGGGAACAGCTCTACTGGTATTCGTGGCGTACGAGAGCGGCGATACGCCGGGACCGAATCCCTTCCCGTTGTTTATGCTGGCGTTCATGTTGAACGTTACTCTTACTTTTTCCCACAGTTGGGATGTAACATTCAAACGGGAGGTAAATTGGTTTAATTCATCACCGATTTCAATACCACGGCTATTGTTATACCCGAATGAAGCATTGTAGGTAGTTTTCTTTGAGCCGCCGGAAATACTTAGATTGTGGTTATGGCTGAAGGAATTGCGTGTCAGCAAATCGAACCAGTCCGTGTTGCATGACTCCAGCCATTCCATGTAGTGCGTGAATTCGCTTTCGGAGATTTTACGTTGGTTATACAATGCCATCAAACCCTCGTAAGTGTAAATCTGGGGCAGCGGATCAGATTGGTATCGAGCGCCGGCATCATAAGCCTCTTTGCTGAACTGGATGCGTTCTTTGGAGTTCATGAGGTTAAACATTCCGTAATTCGGACGTGCCCGCATCGAGAAGTTCACGGAGTAGCGGACACTCGTTCTTTCCGTTTTGCCTTGCTTTGTCGTGATAACGATAACCCCGTTGGACGCCTTCGAACCGTAGATGGCTGTTGCCGAAGCATCTTTCAGTACAGTGATGGTCTCGATATCTGCCGGATTTAACCATGAAATTTGGTTCCCGATTAAATTCTTCAAATCAGAGGCAATGTATTGGGTAGCATCAATGTCAAGCGGGTCTGCCTGAATGATTCCGTCTACCACCCACAACGGGTCGGTATTACCTAGAAGTGTGGAACGACCGCGGATAGTGATCTGCGGTTTGCTACCTACGCGGGAAGAGCTGTTCACAACCACCATTCCCGGAATCTTGCCTTGCAGCATCTGATCGATGGAGTTGGCTCCGGGCATCAGGATATCCTCGGCCTTTACCGTGGTGAAAGAACCTACCATATCTTTGCGGGGAAGACGGTTGTAACCCGTTTCCACGACCTCCACCTCTTCCAGTTGAGTTTCGTCCAGCTTCATGACGATACGCAACGGTTTGTCGTCTTTGCACGCAACCTCCTGTCTCTGCATACCGATGAAAGTGAAAATGAGGGTTTGTTCTCCGGTGTCGGGAATTGTGATGCTGAAATTTCCGTTCACGTCCGTGGAAACGCCCACGGTTGTCCCCTTGATGAGAACTGTCACCCCGGGAAGTGGTTCCTTGCTTTCGTCAAACACGGTTCCTTTAATGACTCTTTTCGTTTGCGGTTCTTCCGATTTTTCTTTTACCACGACCACTCCCTCTACCATCGAGTAAGATAACCCGAAATGTTTCAGTACGATGTCAATGGCTTCTTTCACGGGAGTGTTCTCGACGACAAGGTCTTTACACCTTTTGTCTTTTACTTTTTCGAGGTTGTACATGAATTTAACTCCGGTTTGTTTGCGGAACTCGTTGATGACTTCCACGAAAGAGGCATCCTTGTAGTTCAAGTTTACCGTCTTGTCTTGCGCGTAGGTCTGTTTACTGCACAATAATGAAACGGATAAGAATAGAAAACTAACAAAGATGTACGCTGTTCTTTTCTTTTTTTCCATAATGTTGTTTTATTATTTGATATGATAGTCCAGTGGTATCTCTGGTATGTTATATTCCGACGATGATGTTTTTCCCTCTGACTTCGATTTTTATATCCGAGCTTTTCTCGAACATTTCGATGAATGTACTGATGTTTTTGAAACGGCTCAAATCGCCCGAAAAATGCAGGTTCTTTACTGCTTCATTCCTGTAAAATACGTGGATGTCATACCATCTTTCGAGTTGGTTCATGATGTCTTCCAGCCTCATTTCTTGGAACAGGAACATACCGTTCTTCCATGAGGTAGAGTAACGCGAGTCCACGATTTTTATTTCTTTTTGTCCGTCTTGTTTTATAACGATTTGTTGATCGGGAGTCAGGATAAACTTTTCCCCGTCGGGAGCGATGTAGGCAATTCTCCCGTTTACGAGGGTTGTTGTGGTTTCCCTGTTTCCCGGGTAATTGTTCACGTTGAATTCCGTTCCCAACACGGTGATATTACCTCTGTCTGTTTTCACGATAAAAGGAACATCCGAGTGATTGACGCTGAAATAGGCTTCTCCCGATATGGTTACTTCCCGTGTTGAATCGGTGAAATTAACCGGGTAAGTAAGTTGCGAATCGGAGTTCAGCCATACTTTGGTCCCGTCAGACAAAGTCAGCGTGAACTCCCCGCCCCGGGGTACGATCAACGTGTTGCGGATAGTCCCCGTCGGGACGAGGGTAGTCGGTTTGTACTGCAGACCTGTTGTGTCGATTTGGAGCTTTGTCCCGTTTTGTTCTATAGTTTGTCGGGTATTTCGATTCAGTTCGATTTTCTGTCCGTTGTGCGTGATTAGTAATGCCTGTTGCTTTCCGGGATGGATGTCTGATAAATATATCTCGTTGTCTTGTTTATTTTTCTGATGTTCTTGACGTGTATATATATATGTCCCCGAACCAATCAAAATTAGAATGGCAACAGCGATTCTTACATAGGTATACTTCGGCGTTATTTTTGTCGGGGTGATATTTTTGTGATAAGCTTTCAAATAATCGAACCGTTCCTGAGCCTCTATTTTCCGGCGTAGGTATCGGTCATCGGAAAATTTCCGGGCAATATCTTCCAGTCGGGAATCCTCGTGTGAGGATTGCTTTTCCTTGTTCAAGACTTGGCGAAACAGCCAATCGGATTTTTCATGTAAAGAGTTCCACTTCATGATACAGTCATTTTTGTTGTACACTATATCCCAAAAGTGGTTTGGCGGGTGACAGCTGACGTGATTTTTTTTTCTTGTCGTGATTATTTTAATATTTCCAGTAACAACAATAAACCGAAATACTCTTTTAAATTTTCTTTTATAAATAAATATGCCCTTTTTTTCTGCGTTTTGACAGTGTTAGCACTAATACCGAGTTGTGATGCGATTTCCTGAATGGAAAGCCCGTCTATGCTTAACCGTAGTATGGTTTGGCGTTGTTCGGGGAGAAGCGCTATGACCATCCGTAATTTGCGAATGACATCTTCCTCGATAGCTTGATAGAATAGATCTTCCTCCTCTTCCGCTTGCACCGAACTCCATTCCGCTTTTCGCCTGTCTTCCACTTTTTGGTCCCGGATGTATTTTAGCGTGTTGTTATACACCGAGCGGTATAGATAGGATGACAATATTTTGACGTCTTGAAAATGTAGGCTTGATTTCCAGATTGTAACCAGACATTCTTGAACAATATCTTCCGCTATGTTTGTTTCGTTTATGATAGAAGACGAGTAATTGCACAGAGCCCCGTAATAAAAGCGATACAATTCTTTCCACGCGAGTGGGTCTTTGCTGTTTATTCCTTGTATGAATTTATCGGGCTTTGTCATAATTGCAGCTGTTCTTCTATTTGCAAATAAACAAAAAACAGTAGAAATGACAAAATACAACCATGTTAATGATTGTACTTTGTCATTATATTTATTGTTTTAAAATTGCTCTGACAGGTATTTTTCAAATTCGCCGGATGAGGGTTTGGGAAGATTAATCCTTGCGATTTTCCCGTCCGGGGTGATTAATATAAATTGGAAAATAGTCTGGGGATTATAGTGGTATCCCGAGAGGAATTCCCTTGTCTTTTCCAAATACAGGTGTGTGCCTGTTTGGATATCTTTGTTCCTGATAACTTCCCTCCAATATTCATTCTTGGGTTCAATGGAAAGGTTAACCAGTTGAATATTCTTTTCCTTGAATAATGGGGTTAATTTATTAAGGTAGGAAAATTCGGCGATACAAGGAAAAACGTTCTGCCAGATATAAAGGCAGACGTACTGGTTCCGGAAATCTTTTAAGGAAAATTCTTTTCCCGTCGAGTCCCTTGCGAAGAAATCTATCGCTTCGTTACCCGGTTCAATGCGAACCCAGCTATCGTAAACGTCCGTGTATCGGGATAATAATTCCGGGTTCGTTAGTTTTTCGCGTGTTATTTTATCCAGTTCCTCTATTTGTACAATTCCGTTGCGTTGCACGTATTCATTTGCCCAAGTGGAGATGAAGTATTGAATCACTTCATCTTGTTTGAAATTTTGGGTGATATATTGTATGCGTTGTAACACGTTCTCGTAAGGCGTTGTTGCCTTAGCTTCGTTCTGTGCGTTGAGGAAAGAACACGCGTGCGTGATAAAGTTCCGGTATTCTTGAAGGTCAAGGTAATCTTTGTCTTCCTCGAGCCAGTTTTTGAGCGTGGTGTAATAATTGGCTTCGATTTCTTCTTTCTTTTGCCAGCCGTGAGCGTAAGGATAATTCAAAAGAACGGAGCCGAGTAAATATTTAATACGAGCGTGTTCCAGTTTCACGAATTTCTTGCTTGCTTTTTTCAGTGTGTTTTCGCAAGAATCTAGCAAGCGTGAATTTTCCTGTATCGCTTCTTTCAATTTTGTTTCAAATTCTGGCAAGGGCAAAGAATAAATGTTACGGGAAGGGAATACGGCTTTCCAGCGGGAGAGGTATTCCGTGATAGGAGGACGGTCCCCTGTGAGCTTGGACGTGCCGTGAAGTTTTTTACCATCGAATGTAAGGTGGATATGATCCCCTTTCTCCGCGTAAATTTGTTTGCGTTCACTGAATCCGTTGTGTAAAGTTAGGTAGATTGCCTCGGCGTTGTCTATGATACGTTCTCCGTGTTTGGCGGAGTCGAATTCAATGACTCTTACGTCATATTCTGTTGTTGATATGCCCAGCCCGATTTCCGGTAGTTCGTCGACGTCAATGGAGATTTTTATATTGTTCCCGTGACGTGGTGAGGTGGCGCAAGAGATTAGTGTGAAAAGTAAAAAGAAATAATAGCATTTCATGTTTTAGATTTTATTTAAGTGATTTACTACTTATACTAATCCCAAAAAATGCTAGAGGGTGACAGGGGAGAGAAGAAAAATTTGCAACATGGAGGTGTGTTTTGACACACCTCTAGTCTATAAAGTCCATAAGGTCGAGCCTTCGGCTCCTAAAGTCTATAAAGTCAGTGATTTGATAATACTTTGATGGTCAGTGTTATAATATACTGGTTACTTGTGCATTTGACCTTACGACATGATGGACTTTTAGACCTTATGGACGAGAGGGCATGTCGAAACACGCCCTCATGTTATACTAGATTATGCTTGTTCAAGTATTCCGCTATCTGCACGGCATTCGTGGCGGCTCCCTTGCGGAGGTTGTCGGAAACGACCCACAGGTTGAGGCTGTTCGGCTGGGAGAAATCCCGGCGGAGGCGTCCCACGAAGACCTCGTCCCGCTCGTTGGCGGTGATTGCCATGGGGTAGAGATTTTGCATGGGCTCGTCTTGCACGACGATGCCGGGGGATTGAGCCAACAGGGTGCGAACCTCGTCCAAGTCGTAGTCTTTCTCGAATTCGAGGTTGATGCTCTCGGAGTGTCCGCCCACGACGGGAACCCGCACGGCTGTGGCGGTTACTTTAATTGTGTCGTCGTTTAATATTTTGCACGTTTCGTTCACGAGTTTCATCTCTTCCTTCGTGTACCCGTTCTCGGTGAATGAGTCACAGTGCGGGAGGCAGTTGCGGTCGATGGGGTGAGCGTAGGCTTTCTTTACTTCTTTGCCTTCCCGTTCACCTTCCAGTTGGTTGATGCCTTTCAGACCGCTTCCGGTGACGGATTGGTAAGTGGATACCACCACGCGTTTGATTCCGTATTTCTTGTGCAGGGGAGCCAAGGCGACCAGCATCTGTATCGTCGAGCAATTGGGATTGGCTATGATTTTATCTTCCCGGGTCAGCGTGTCGGCGTTAATCTCCGGTATCACGAGTTTTTTCGTGGGGTCCATTCTCCACGCGGAGGAATTGTCGACCACGGTTATTCCCGCGGCGGCAAACTTGGGAGCCCATTCGAGGGAGGTGTCCCCCCCGGCGGAGAAAATAGCGATTTGGGGTTTCATGTCGATAGCGTCCTGCATTCCCATGACTTTATAGTTTTTTTCCTTGAAGGTGATTTCTTTACCCACGGAACGCTCGCTGGCGACCGGTATCAGTTCTGTTACCGGAAAATTCCTTTCTTCCAAAACCTGCAACATTTTTCTTCCTACAAGACCTGTTGCGCCTACTACTGCTACTTTCATTTCGAATGGATTTTTAATTGTTTGAAAGCCTGTTACGGCATTTCTTGTATATAAGTTAGTTGTTTTATTACCGGGTCAAAAATAGTGAATAAGCATTGCTTCGGCAATAGGAACGAGGTATTTTTTCAATATTGTGTCCCCGTGTTAAAATTGTAACAGAACGGTTGACATACCCTTCAATGCCCCTTCTTTAATCTCAATCTGTGGCACGTGCGAATTTATTGTCCGGTGAATCATCGCGAGGACAGGCATGTCGTTGGTGTTAAAAAAGCCTATTGTTTACTAAATCGTGGGCGAAGAGTGGGCAAACTGTGGGCGATGAGTAGGCGATGTCGCCTAATACCCGCCCAATACTCACCCGAAAGTCACCTGCCGGGGTTATGTAACAGTTGGTTTACAGGAGTATATCCCTAGTTTTTGCAGGAAGTGTTTACCGTGTGATCCATGCCTCGCTGTTGCACCATCTCTTTGTCTTGTTTTTTCAAACCGACTTCGTAGTAATTGATCGGGTTGTCGTGATCACCGAGGTACATACGCGGTTGTCGTTTGAAAACCGGGTTGACTAGCGAAAATTCCGGCTCGAAGTGCGAGGTGTTGATCTCGGCAAGGTTCAGCAGGGTATGGAAAATATGGTTCGTGGCAACGGGTGCGTTGCTGTTGTAGCGTGCCACTTGATAGAAATTGGGACGTGCCTCGATGTAGTTGTTCGAGAACCAGATCATGAACGGGATATGTAGCTGATAATAGGTTGGGATCGGCGAGGCGTGCAGGAAGCGTTTCCGGCTGTCGTCGAGCAGGTCTTCCCCGTGGTCGGGGGAGTAAATCATGGTGGCGTCGCTGCCGGAGGCGCGTAATATCTCGATCACGTTGTGCAGGAAATGATCCGTGTAAATGATACTGTTATCGTAGGCGTTGACGAGTTGTGCCTTGTTTTTGTATTCGATTTCGGTGGCGTCAGCCGGGGTAAAGTGAGCGAACTCTTCCGGGTAGCGTTCCTTGTAATTGAAGTGTGAACCGTAAGTGTGGAACACGATGAGGAGGTTGGCGTTTGCCAGCGAGTCGATATAATGCTGCATGAAAGGTAACATGGCTTCGTCGTAATTGTTGATCGTGATTAAACCGCCGTCCTCGGTGGGGCGGATGTTTTTGTAATAATCAGCTTCCTCGCCGAAATAGTCGGTAAACGAGCGGTTCGGTACTTGGTTGGAAAGGAACACGGTCTTGAATCCGGCTTCCTTGAAAGCGGTCACTACACTTTTTTGGGTGTACAGGCGCTCGTAATGACAGGCGTCGGCGGCAGACAGGATGAGAGGCACGCTTTTATGCGTGGTGTTCGATTGAGTGATGGCGTCTTTGTACAAGACGAGGTTAGCCTCGTTTTTCAACTTCGGGTTGGTTTCCCGTTCATAGCCCCACAAGCTCCAATTCTCGGCACGTCCGGCTTCCCCGATGACGAGGACGTATATTTCCCGGCGTTCATGGGCGGTATCCCGTGTGGCGCAGAACGTGAAGTCCTTGGAGGTGACGGGGTAATCCATGCTGCGGTTCCATTTCTTGCAGGCAAAGTAGAAGTTGTACATCACGTTCGCCGGGTAGAGGTCTGTTTTTACCTCGTAGGTGTTGTCCCGTCTTTTCTCGTAAGCGGTAAGACCGGAGCCGATGATGAGTAACACGAGTCCCCACGTGATCATTTTCCGGCGGAAAGCGGCAGGGCGGACTACCTTGTGATGGACCGCGATGGAAGCCAGCACGATGACCGGGATGTAGAGGACGCACACGATGATAATGGATGGCCAGATGTTGCCCAGCAGTTCGCCCGCCTCGGACGCGTTCGTGGTGGGCAGGTTCAGGAACATGTCCACGGCAATGACGGATTCCCCGAAGAGGTAAAATAGCACGAGTTGGAACGCGTGCAGGATAAGCATGGGGATGAGTATGAGTTGCATGAGTCCCGCCCGTTTGAAGAGCGAGAAGACGATCATGTAGATGCTCAAGGGAACAAGGATCAGGATGATCTTCCCGATCGCGGAGAGAGGTTCCGTGAATATCAGGCAGAAGTTGGGGACAAGGTTCAACACGATGAAGAGCCAGAACAGGGTTTTGCTCTTTTTCACGAAGTTGACAAGTCCTTTAGAAAGCCTCGTTAATATTGAAGTAGAATGCTTTGACGCCTTTGCCGATACCATAATCCAATCTTACGTTAATTCTGTTTTTAAATTCCCAACGGTAGCCGATGCCATAAGTGGGCAGGGTGTGGCTCCATTTAAACTTGTCCATGTCCGGAAACACGTTTCCGGCACCTGCCCACGCGGTTATGCCGTGGCGGTTGTATATTTTTTGACGGAGTTCTACTTGCGTCTGTATCAGGTCATTGTCCCGGTAGCGACCCTCGTAGTAACCTCTCATGCTGTACGAACCGCCCATCAGGGCAACCATACTCCATGGGGTGTCCCCGTAGTTGAATATTCCTTGTAATTGCGTGGCAACGATAGCTCCTTTCCACGCTTTGTGATAATACCGGAAGTCGAAGCTGGTACGCTTGAAATCCTGATCGTTACCGAGGAAGCCGGGAAAGAACTGTTGCTCCAGTTGTACGTAGATTCCCTTGTAAGGGTTCGGGATAAAATCTCTCGAGTCATACGAGATGATGATTCCGGGCCCGAAGGTGGTGACGTTCTTGGGTGCCCCGTTGAGGAAGCTGATGTCGTCGAAATCTTTCGCGTTCACGTTGCGGAACATGAGGTTGGGACCCACGTAGAGGTTGGGAGCCAGACGCCACAGGAGTTCTAGTTTGACTTGTTGTTCCAGTCGTTTATATTCGGTTTTGCGGTCTTCATGTCTGCCGGCTTCATAACCGATGCCCCAGAATTCGCTGGGGAAGGAGAAGAAGTACATGTTGGCGTTGAGCCGGAAACGGTCACGCGGGAAAATACTATTGTTCCGGATTCCCAGCAGGTAGAATCCCGTGGTGGTGATGTCTCCGTAGATGGCGACGTTGGAGGGGGAGATGGTTTTGTCGTGCCGGTCGATACGGTATAGCCCGGATGCCACGAGCCCGAGTCCCAGTTTGGTGTCGCTTGAAAAATGCGGTCCCCCGATAATGGAGAAGTCGAATCGCTTTTCTTCTTTCTCTTTGTTGGCGTCCGCGAAATAACGGTAGAACCGATGGAAGAATCCGGTCTTCACGGGTGTGGTGTCAACGGTGACCGTGTCTTGCCCGGTGGCGGAAAGCGACAGGACGCATAATAACGCGATATATAGTGTATGTCGAATCATTTCAGATTGATAAAGTTAAATTAGCATAGATTAAACAATCATTCATCTCGTGATTTCCTTGTACGCAATATTTGTGCCAATTGTTGGGTTAGCCGACAGAGATTCTTTTGGCAGGTCGTATAATCATTAGGGAAAAGTAAGGGAATTCGATTTCCACGAGGGCGTTCCGGTCGGTTTCATGTTGTTCGTTCGCGGTGCCCACGTTTTGGTAATAGTGGTATTCGGCATCCGGGTGTTGACGGATGAATTCGTGGACGGTATCGGTGCATTGCGATAATTTCATGATGACGATAACGTGGTTCGTGGTGGTGAGCTCGTGAAGTTCTTCCGGCGTTGTTTTACCCGGTAGGACGATGAGTTTTTCTTCTTGTTTCACGATATGAAGTCCCGATACCGCTCCCGCGGCGATGAACGCGGGTACTCCGGCAATGACGGAGGTGGGGATGTGCATGGAGGCGAGTTTTTCGAACATGTAGTTGCCGGAAGAGTAGAAGCCGGAATCGCCTTCGGCAGTGACGGCAACCGTTTTCCCCTCGGCAACCCGTGCCGCGATTTCGAGGCAGAGTTCATCGTAAGCCCGGTTGGCAAACGTGCGGTCTTTGGACATCGGGACGTGGAAGACTCGGATTTTACTAGCCTCGACGGGTAGGGACAGGATGATGTCCCGGGAGTATGATTTGAAAGTCCCTTCTTTGCTTTTCGTACCGGGGCAATAGATTACGTCAACTTCCTGCAAGGCTTTTAATGCCTTGACCGTTATTAACTCCGGATCGCCCGGACCGAGGGAGATGCTGATTACTTTCATAGTCTATTAAGTCTATAAAGTCCGTAAAGTCTATAAGGTCCATAAGGTCAGTTCTCGAAGTTGTCGTGATGTTTCTGGTGTTTGGGACTTTACGACTTTATGGACCTTATGGACTTTATGGACCTTTTGAACTGATTCCGGGTGCAAAAGTCGTTAAAAAACGGATACGCTCAAAATAATATTTATATATTTGCAGGCGTCTTGGTGCTTCCGTGTTGGAAGAAAAGGGAATCCGGTGAAATTCCGGGGCTGTCCCCGCAGCTGTAAAGTCGTTTCCTGCCTCGAGGGTGGGCAGATTTTTTCTATAAAACCACTGGATTGGAATCCGGGAAGGAGAAAAGATGACAAGCCAGAAAACCTGCCAGATGACACGAATGATTAATACTTTCGGAGGAAAAGAGATGAATGGATTAGTACGTTTATTGTGTATTTTGTGTGCTTGCGGAGTGTTTTGTTGCTGCAAGTCGAAAACGAGTAAGAAGTCGGTCGAGAAACAGACCGTTCAGGCGGGGAGCGATTCGATTCCCCGGGTTCGGATTAAATACGCTAAAGGGTTTTGGTTGGAGTACCGGGACGGGTATGCCGTGTTGAATGTCAAAGACCCGCAGGAGAGTAGCCACACGTGTTACCAGTACGCTTTGATTCCCCGGGGAAAGAAGGTGCAAACCCCGGCAGAGTTGCCCGTGGTGGAGGTTCCGGTACGGAGCGTGGTGTGCATGACTTCTTTGCAGTTGTCTAATTTTATCAAACTGGACGCGACGGACCGGGTGGTGGGTATCACGAGTACCCGTTTTCTTTTTAACGGGGAGATGCAGAAGCGGGTGGACGAGGGGAAGACTCGCCGTATCGGGATAGAGGGGAATTTTGATAACGAGATTATCATGAGCCTGAATCCCGACCTGATGTTGATTTCGCCTTTTAAACGCGGGGGGTATGATGCCGTGAAAGATATCGGGATTCCTCTAGTGCCGCATCTCGGGTACAAGGAGATGACTCCTCTCGGGCAGGCGGAATGGATTAAGTTCGTGGGGGTGTTGCTGGGAATGGAGGATAAGGCGGGATTGGAATTTGACCGGATAGAGAACCGGTATAATTCGTTGAAAGCGATGGTCGGTGACGTGCAACGTCGTCCCGTGGTGTTTAGCGGGGAGCTGAGAGGCGGGGTGTGGTATGCCGTGGGGGGAAAGAGTTTTCTGGCACAGCTTTTCCATGACGCGGGGGCGGATTATTTCTTGAAAGACGACCCCCGTTCGGGTGGGGTGACGTTGGATTTCGAGACGGTGTACAATCAGGCGGAGAGTGCCGACTACTGGAGAATTGCGAATAGTTTTGCCGGGGAGTATTGTTATGCCGCGTTGAAGGCGCAAGACGAGCGTTACGCTGATTTCAAGGCTTTTAAGGATAAACGTGTCATTTATTGTAACATGCGGGAGAAGCCGTTTTACGAGAGTATGCCCGCCGAACCGGAGGTGGTGCTTGCCGATATGATTCGGGTGTTTCACCCGGGGGTGTTGCCCGACCATGAACCGGTGTATTACGATTTGCTTAATAAATAAGAGTGCATGGGACGAGGGAGAAATACGATATGGATGTTTTTTATCACGGTGTCTATCGTGGTGTTTTTGTTATTGAATATGTTGTTGGGCTCGGTGGCTATCCCGTTTTCATCGGTTTGGAACGTGCTGACGGGTAGCGGGGATGAACCGGTGGCTTGGCAGAATATAATTTTGAAGTCCCGGTTGCCGCAGGCGTTGACGGCGTTGGTGGCGGGTGCGGGACTTTCTATCAGCGGGTTGCAGATGCAGACTATTTTCCGTAATCCGTTGGCGGGACCTTCCGTGCTGGGTATCAGTTCGGGGGCGAGTCTGGGGGTGGCTTTCGTGGTGTTGTTGTCCGGTAAACTGGGGGGAGTGGCTTTGAGTCGTCTGGGATTTATCGGGGAGGTGGCGCTGTCTGTTGCGGCTATCGTGGGGGCGTTGTCCGTGATGGGATTAATCGTTTTCGCTTCCCGGAAGATACGGGGGAGTGTTACTCTCTTGATTATCGGGGTGATGATAGGGTATATCGCGAATGCCGTTATCGGGGTACTGAAGTTTTTCAGCGTGGAGGAGGATATCAAGGCGTACGTGATTTGGGGATTGGGTAGTTTCGCCCGGGTTTCGGGGAACCAGATGATGTTGTTCGTGACGATTATGGCGGTGATTATCCCGCTGTCTTTTTTGTTGATTAAGTCGTTGAATCTGTTGATGCTGGGGGACGGGTACGCCCGTAATCTGGGATTGAATATCAATCGTGCCCGGGTGTGGGTGATTACTTGCTCCGGGGTGTTGACGGCGATTGTTACGGCTTATTGCGGTCCGATTATCTTTTTGGGGTTGGCGGTGCCTCACTTGTGTCGCGCGATATTCCAGACTTCAGACCACCGGATATTGATGCCGACCTCGATGCTGGTGGGGGCTTCGCTGGCGTTGCTTTGTAATCTGATAGCCCGTTTGCCGGGGTTCGAGGGGGCTTTGCCCGTGAATTCGGTGACGGCATTGGTCGGGGCGCCGGTGGTGGCGTCGGTGTTGTTCGGGAAACGGAAGAGGAATGAGGTGGAAATTTAATGATTTACGATTTATGATTTACGATTTGTGATTTTAAATTTGGGTTATGGTTCGTTTGGTAAATCTTTCTATCGGGTACAAGGGTAAGAGCGACACGAAGGTGGTGGCTCAAGGGATTTGCACGGAGATACACGGGGGGGAGTTGACTTGTCTTTTGGGGGCGAATGGAGTGGGAAAGTCCACGCTTTTGCGTACCTTGTCGGCATTTCAACCGAAGTTGGGAGGGGAGATTTTTATTATGGGGCGGGAGCTCGGTACTTATTCAGACAAGGAGTTGTCGAAGACGATAGGCGTGGTGCTGACCGAGAAATGCGACGTGCGCAACATGAGTGCCCGGGAGTTGATAGGGATGGGAAGAAGTCCGTATACCGGTTTCTGGGGAACGCTTGACAAGGAGGACTGCCGGATAGTGGAGGAGTCGATTGCGCTGGTGAGGATTGAGAATCTGGCTTCCCGTATGGTACACACGCTAAGTGACGGGGAGCGGCAGAAGGTGATGATAGCGAAAGCGTTGGCGCAACAGACACCCGTGATATTTTTGGATGAGCCGACGGCATTTTTGGATTTCCCGAGTAAGGTGGAGATTATGCAGTTACTTCACCAGTTGACACGGGAAACCGGGAAGACTATATTTCTTTCGACGCACGATTTGGAACTCGCCTTGCAGATTGCCGACAAGATATGGCTGATGGATAAGCAACACGGCATCACGATAGGCACACCGGAAGATTTGGCGTTGGAGGGACATTTGAGTAGTTTTTTTGCCCGTAAAGGGATTGTTTTTGATATGGAAACGGGGTTGTTCCGGATAGAGAATCAATATACTTCGCGTGTGCGCTTACAGGGACACGGGCAAAAGTATGCCATGGTGCGGAAGGCGTTGCAGCGTAACGGGGTGTTGGCTAACCGGAACGTGGAGTCGGGGGTGTACGTGGAAACGGGTGATTTGACAACTTCGGGTTTCAGGATTAACGTGCCGGGAAAGCCCGTCCTAGAGGTGCAGACGATTGAAGAGTTGTTAAGCGCTATGCCTGCTGTCTTGCCGGAAGGGTAAAAAAATAAGGCAGCTCCTTATTCAGAGCCGCCTTGCTTCTTTTGCGGTTGTAAACTTTCTTTGATTTGTGAACCCTGCTGATGTTCACGGGATGGAGATGCTCCCGTATCTCTTCTTCCCTTCGGGCTTTCCTCGTTGCTTTCAAGTAGTCTTCCCGAGTAATTTTGGTTTTGTTTTTCATGTCTGTTTTTGTAAATGTGTTTTTATATTGTTTTTTACCGTATCCCAACTTGTATTAGTCAACATGACGGGAGAAGGTTCATTTTCTGCATCTTCAAAATACGAAAGGCTTTTTAATACTAAAAATGAAGAGCCATCCGTGTATTTACGGTTGTAAAATACAAGCATTTCTTTTAGAGTGAAATGTTGTAAGAGAAAATGGATGTCGATAAAATCCTTTTTTGAACCTCTTCCTGTTATTGCGGCTAGTTTCATCGCGCAAATGTCTTCTAAAGCAGCCAATTTTATATCGTCTTTTATTTTTAGCGGGGATAACCATGGGTATGGATAATTCACGATGTCGACTTTTATTCCATCTATGGAGAAGATATGGATATTCGGAGATTCTTTTATCTGAATGACTTTACCAATTGTATTCAAATACTGTATTAGGTCAAGACTATCTGTTTGAATATTTCCAAATATATCAAGGTCAACAGACTTTCGATGCCCGATTTGGAGAGCTAAAGCGGTACCTCCCACGAGTCGGGTATTACTCAATACGGGTAATTCCTGTAACTTTCTTAAAAGTTCCAGTGTGTGGGGTTCGATTGTCGTGTGGTGTAACATTTGAATTGGTGTATTGGAGTATTTGTTATCGTGGCAATGTAGGCAAGAGCCCGTGGGTCTAACTCCCGGACATTTTTGATTACTTCGATGATGACCGGTTGCGTGTAATAAGCGAGAATGGCGTGCCAATCTTCCAGTTGACCGTATTCAAGAACACGTTTGATAATGTAGGCACGGTGAGTATCCATATCAAGAGTTGCCTTATCTATATCCCAGAATAGATAGGGTGAAAGTTGATTGATGATGGATTCTTTTGTGTCTTTCATTCTAATTTATTTTCGGCAAAGATACGCAATTATTTTGATAATCTAATCACTCGATTTTCTCGTTGCAGGGCAAATGCGTCAAAACGCTTTTCGCCCTGTCCTCGTTGCTGATTGCTTAATCTTTTGACGGACTTATTCTTCCGGAATAAGAATAATCTCTAAACGTGTCCGCGAGAGTAAGGGGAGGCAGTGAGTGGAGCAATGTTGCACGAGGGTATCGAAGAAAGCGGGGGTGTGGGCGAAGATGTCCCATAGTTCGCGGGCGAGGGTGATGTCGGCAATGCGGGCTATGGATGAAGGGGGGCATTGGCTTTCGGCGGCGAGGCGGGTGATGAAGGCTTTGTTCATGACGACGTGTTTGCTATGCGTGTCGAGGTTGCCCTCGGCGAGTTTGACGGCTTTGCCTATCATGATGCCCATGGTGACAGAGGGGATGGACTCGGTTTCTGCCAGTTTGAGGGTTTCGCCGATGAAGTTGCCGTAGTGGATAAAGGCTTGGTCGGGCAGTTCGGGGAAGCGGGAGCGGAGTGTCTTTTCGCTTTTGGCGCCGGAGTTGATGACGATGTGGTTACAGCCAAGGGCTTTGGCTACCTGTATTTCTTTGCGGATGCTGTTGACGAAGGCTTCCGAGGAGAAAGGGCGTACTACTCCGGAGGTGCCGATGATGGAAATACCGCCCGTGATGCCGAGGCGGGGGTTGAATGTCTTGGCGGCGAGTTCCCTGCCGCCGGGTACGGAGATACGGATGTTGATGCCGGGTATATCCTTATGCTCCCGGAGTAGACGTTCCGCTTCCCGTGTCATCATGGCACGGGGAGTGGTATTGATGGCTGGTTCCCCCACGGGTATGCCCAAACCGGGAAGCGTGACGGTGCCGACTCCTTCGCCTTGTAGAAAATGGACGCCGGGAGTGGCGGACGGGGTAATTTCCGCGTATATCGTGTAGCCGTTCGTGACGTCCGGGTCATCTCCCGCGTCTTTGGTAATGCCGCAAGTGCAGGAGTTCGGGGCAAACGTGCAGGAAGCAACGGGAAAGGTGATTGTTTCACCGTTGGGGAGGGTGATTGTCGATTGCTGTTGCGGTTCGCCCGTGAGGAGTCCTTGCAGGGCGGCTACCGTGGCGGCTGTGGCGCAGGAGCCTGTCGTGAATCCGCTTCGCAGGGGGAAGAATCCCGGCACGAGTCGTTCCACCCGGTAGCGTAGCCCGTGTTCCCCGTTTACGGTGTAAAAACTTTCGGGTAACGCGGGACGGCGAATGACGAGTACGGGGATGCCGAGGGCTTTTGCCGCTGTAATCTTTTCGGTGTAGAAACCCGATTCTCCGCTCTCTTTGGTGATGATGGCGTCCGGTTGAATCTCCCGGAATAGCACCGCCTCGTCTTGTTTGTCCTGCCAGAAGAGTAATCTTTCCCGGGGGAAGCCTGCCCGAAGTGCAAGGTCGAGAGATTGTTCCCGGTCGAGTACGCGGAACCAGCAAGGTGTCTTTTCCCAATAGCGGCGCATCTTGCCGATGGTTTGTACCCCGGTAAGGGCGAGTAGGTTGTGGGTGTGGTGTTGTTCAAGGTAATCTATGGCGTCGTCGAACGAGTCGCACCATACGAGCGATTCGTCCCGCTCGGGATAGAGTCGCTCTAAACGGATGACGGGGATGTCCAAGCGTTCGGACACGGCGGCTATATTGGCGTGCAGCTGAGAGGCGAAGGGGTGCGCGGCATCCACTATGAGCTGGATGTCATGGCGGGTGCAAAAGTCTTGCATCTCGCTTGTATCCATGCCCCCGGCAACACGGGTACCGTGTTTACACTCGATTTGTTGCGTGTCGCTTTTGGTCGAGTAGTAATAGGGGGAGCCTGCCTCGTCGAGTACCCGGACAGCCGTTCTGCCTTCTGTTGTTCCGCCGAATATGAGGACCATGATATTTTAGATTTATGATTTACGATTTATGATTATCTAATTTCTGAACAGGTGTTTGAACTGGTGTGAGTATAGTTTTGACAGTCCCTCGCGGTTGTCGATGGCATCGCCGACGACAATCATGGTGGTGAGGGTGAGGTTGTTCTCTTTCACGATACGGGCGAGGTCTTGCAATTGTCCCCGGAAGATGCGTTCGTCTTTCCACGTGAGGTGGTAGCATGCTGCCACGGGAGTGGTTGGCGGGTAGTGTTGCAGGAGTTCGCTTTGTACTTGGTCGACAATGGAGGCACTGAGGAAAATACACATGGTGCTTTGCGAGCGTGCCAGCATATGCAGTTTTTCTTTCTCGGGCATGGGGGTACGTCCTTCGCCTCGCGTGAGGATGATGGTCTGCACCTTTTCGGGTATGGTGAATTGCGATTGCAGGGCGGCAGCGGCGGCGAGGAAGGAAGAGATACCGGGTGTGATGTGGTAGTCCATGCCGTACTCGTCGAAGAATGCCATTTGTTCCTGTATTGCCCCGTATATGCACGGGTCGCCCGTGTGAAGGCGCACGACGAAGAGTCCCTTGTCGTAAAATTCTTTCATGAGGCTGAATTGTTCCTCGAGTGTCATTGAGGCGGAACTGCGCACGGTGGCACCGGGTTTGGCGTAATAGGTCAGTTCCACGGGCACGAGGCTTCCGGCGTAGAGGATGAGGTCTGCCGCTTCAAGGAAGTTTTTGCCTTTCACGGAGATAAGTTCCGGGTCACCGGGTCCGGCACCCACGATTTCGATAAATCCCCGGCGTTCAGCCGCCCGGTCGAGAGCCACGGCAAAGGTGAAGTCGTTGCCCTCGGATAGCTTGTGCTTTTGTTTTTCCAGTAATAACCGGGTGTTCGAGGCGCTTTTCAATGCGCAGGTTTCCGCCACTCCCGGCACGGAGGTGACTTCCGTTACTTTCTCCGAGGGATTGGGGACTTCTATATCTTTGAGTTCGTCTGCCGTGTAGACGTGCAGTGAAACTCCGGCTTTTCGGGCAATATCGTGAACGAGGGGCTCGTCTTTTTTCAGGTCAATCGTGGATACACTCGCCAGAGCCAGAGGAGAAAGTCGTGCCGATTCGAGCGCGTGGAAAATGTTTTCCGCTACTCCCTCGGGATTGCACTCTTTGCGGCAACCGACACCCAAGTGGAGTACTGTCGGGCGGTAGTACAACGCGGGTATCGGGCTTTCGTGCCGGAACGGGGTAACGGCAACGAGGAGTTGGAATTTACCGAAGTCGATATCCTCGAAATGGTAGAATATTTTCACGTGTTCCGGTGCGGTACGTTCCAGATAACGGGTGCCTTTGTCCCGCGTGTCAAGGAGCAGAGCCGTGGGACGGGTGTTGACGAATGCCGTGATGATGTCGTTCATCGGTGCGGTCGTTTCGGTCTTCCATCCCTGTTCTTTGCCAAGGGTGTCGAGTGCCCACAAGCCCGTGTTGTCGCTTTGTGTCGTGATGACAGCTTCGGCACCCAAGATGTTGGCTACCCGGCGGGTGAGTTGGTTGGCTCCCCCGACGTGTCCCGACAGGACGGAAATGACGTGCCGCCCCGTGGTGTCGATGTTGATGACTGCCGGGTCGGTGTATTTCGACTGCACGGACGAGGCTATGGCACGGACGCATATACCGAGGGCCCCGATGAAGACGAGGGCATCGTACCGGGAAAAATGTTCGGACACGAAAGCGGTGATTGACGTGATGCCGGTGCAATCCGCCTGTTCTCCTTTGGTGAAAAGTTCAGTACCGGGCAGTTCTTGCCGTATGGTGCGGGCGATTTGTAAGCCTTGTTCTGAGGATATGATAATAGCAATCTTATTCATGTGCTGATGTTTTTTGTACTTGTATGATATCTATCGGGTTGTGGGTATCTACCGCGAGGCGATGTTCTCCCGTGACGGGAAAACCGTGTCGGGCGGCACCGCGGATGAAGAGTTCTTTGCTTTCGGGTGATACCGAGTTGAAAACGATAACGCCGCCGGGTGTGATAACCTCGTTCAGGCGGCAGATGATTTCTTCCATTTTACCCCCGTGTCCGCCGATAAATACGGCATCCGGGGGCGTGATGCCGGAGAGGTCGGTCGCGGTGAAGTCTCCGATGTGTACCTCTATGCCGGGTGTGCCGAAACGGGCGGCATTGGTTTTCATGAGATGCTCTCCTTCCGGGCGTTGCTCGAAAGCTACCACCTGAAGGTGGGGGAATTGGAGTTTTGCCTCGATGGAAACGGACCCCGTGCAAAAACCGATGTCCCAGAGCGTGTGGCGTTCCCGCAAGTCGAGCATGCCGAGCGTGAGCAGGCGGACGGGCATTTTGGTAATCATGCGGGTGCGTCCGTCGAGTAGTTCAAACTCGCTTTCCGGGATGCCGAAAGGACGGGGGTGCGCGTGAGTACGTTGCAGGATAACGCAATTGGGAGCGACGAAACGTTGTCCTATTGCCTCATCCGGCGAGAGGGTGCGTACGCGTTCGTGTTCGTTGCCAAGGAGTTCACCCGTGTGCATCCGGTAATTGTCGTACCCGTAAGCCAGCATCCGGCGGGCAATGGCATCCGGGGAGTGTTGCTCGTCGGTAAGCAGACCGATTTTCTCGTGTCCCTCGATTAGTGCCCGGTCAAATTCATGCCACGGTCGCCCGGTGAGGGAAACGACGTGCATGTCGTGATAGGGAAGCACGAGGCGGTGTGCCAGTATCTGCAAGGAATTGAAGTAGGGGTATAGCCGAATGCCCGCTTCCGGGAGCCGTTTGCGTATGGTGTTGGCGAAGCCGAAGAAAAGCGGGTCGCCGGAAGCGAAAACGACAATCTCGTCCTCACCCTCGTATTGCCGGAAGACGTTGTCGAGCGGCACCGTGATGTCTATCCAGCGGTAACCTTCCGGCAAGAACGGGCGCACGATGCCGTGGTGACGTTTCCCCCCCGAGAATACAGTATGCGAGGAAATAAGCCCGAGTATTTCCCGGGAGAACTCCTGTTGTCCGTTGTCGTCAATTCCTATAATTGTAAAGTTCATAAAATAATTGAAAATTGAAAATTGAAAATTGAAAATGAAGGAAAACTTCATGGCAATTTTCAATTATCGGTTATAATTTAGAAATGCAGTATTGTCATTTTCAATTTTCAATTCTGCATTTTCAATTGTTTACACGTCCCTTCCCGGTCGCAGTCCTTCCGCGTCGTCAAAGCAAAGAATGGCGTTGACGAGTGTTGCGGCGAGGTTGCTTCCGCCTTTGCGTCCCTCGATGATGAGTTTCGGGATGTTGGTGAACGATTTCAACATATGTTTGGATTCCCGCACGTTGACGAAGCCCACGGGTGCGCCGATAACTCCGGCGGGGTGTGCTTTGCCGAGGCGCGTGAGTTTGCATAGTTCCATGAGTGCCGTGGGGGCGTTGCCGAACACGTAAAGGGCGTCCGGGTGTTCTTCCGCGGCAAGACGTATGCCTGCCTGCGTGCGGGTGATTTTCAGGCGGGATGCCATTTCGGCGACACGTTCGTCGGAGAGATAGCATTTCACCTCGATGCCCAACCGCTCCAAGGCTCCCTTGCGGATGCCGGAAGCTGCCATGGTGACGTCGGTAACGATGGTGCGTGTTTTCCCATCGTGCAAGAGGGCGTGGAGGGTTTCCACGGCGTTGTCGTCCGTGTAGAGGATGTTCTCCATGTCGAAGTCTGCGGTCGTGTGGATGGCGTGCAGCAATGCCCATTTTCGCCCGAGGGGTATATCTTTATTCTGTAATTCCGATTCGATGGTGCGGAAGCTGCGCATCATGATTTCCTGCCCGATGCCCACTTCGTCGGTGCGCTGTTCCCGGTAATAGCCGCGGGGAGTGATGATTTTGTCGTCCCACGTGTAGGATTGCGAGTTGCCGATAATCACGATGGTGAACATATCCACCTCCTCGGGGTCGAAGTCGGCTATCGTGGTAATCTTGATTTCCTGTTCATCCCGTCCCGCTTGACGCACGAAACCGACAGGGTTTTCCGGTGAGCGGTATTGGTGGAAGATTTCTTTCAGGCGATGGAGTTGCCAGTAGCGTCCTTCGCTTTTCGGGTTATAGACGGCAGTCACGAAGTCGGCGGAGGCGGCTGCCTCTATCCGGCGTTCGATTTTCTCCCAAGGTGTCATGAGGTCGGAGAGGGAGATGATACAGAAGTCGTGCCCGATGGGTGCGCCGAGTAGCGCGGCTCCTTTCTGGAAGGCACTTATCCCCGGTAGTATCTCCACCTCGACGGGACTCGCTTTTTCGCGTTTCATCTCGAGGACGAGGGGTGCCATGCCGTATATACCGGCATCGCCGGAGCTGACGACGCAAACGGTTTTTCCCTGTTCGGCGTACTCGAAAGCGAGCGCGGCACGGTCTTTCTCTTTCTTCATGCCCGTGTCGATGCACTCGGTACCCGGGTGGATGACGGATTGGATGAAGTTGAAGTAATATTTGTACCCGACAACCACATCCGAGCGTGTGATGGCGGCACGGACCGCGGGAGTGATGTCTTCTTCACTGCCCGGTCCGATGCCGACGACGTATATTTTTCCTTGGTTCATTGTCATAATTTTGAAGTATCGGGCAAAATTACACTTTTACCGGCTGGATTGCAAATCAAATCCGGTCTAAATTCCGGAGTAAACAGCGGGGAAAAAGGTATGATATTCTGGTGTTTTATTAAATATCTTTTGGAGTTCTTCTAACCCCGTCAGAAGAACTCCAAAAGAACTTCAAAAGAACTTCAAAAGAACTCCCCTGTTTCCTCGCCGTCTTATGGTGATTTACAAGCAAGTGTTAATAGAGGTGAATTTATCTCTTTCGCCTCTTGCACAACCGGATGATGTATTTCACCGAGAGCACGATTCCCGTGAATGACACGGCGGCTCCGCCGAGAAGGAGTGTCCAGATAACGATGGTCCACAACACGGGGCGTTCGACGAGGAACTTGATGTCCAGCGTGTGCAATCCCCGGTAGAGCCAGCGTTTCCAGCGTCCGTTCGTGTCGTAGTGCGCGGGTTGGAAGGATTCGAGGTTATAGTAATAACAATCCTTCGCCTCGTTGTCGAGTTCGACCTTGTACGCGGGTAACGGCAGCGGGCGTCGGCGGGAAATGTAATAATTGTCATACTCCTCCATTTTTGTCACCGTGTAGGGGACGGTATCCCGGGTGAGGTGTTTGATGGCGGCGTAAACCATTTCTTCCGTGATACGGAAGGGACGGATGCTGTCGGCAGAGGCGTCGAGGGTAACGGTTTCCCGCTCTGTCCTCAATTTATACAGGGGTATGCCTTCGTAATGCGTCCATTCCACTTGTTTCACGGGACCGTGTGTCCGGCTGACGGCGGCAATAGCGTCGCGATAGTCCAGCGTGTAGGTGTCGGGTGAGGGAGTCCCCCTGTCCGGCGTGCCTTGCCGCACCATGCCCCGGGGTTTCTGTTCGCCGAACAGCCACGAGGGAAGCGGTGCCATGGACATGTATCCGCTTAATATCCACGTGAAGACGAATATCCCGAAGAAGAAGCCCGTGACGTGATGCCACTTGAACCACGGTTTCTTGTAGGGGGTGCGAAGGAATCCTTTCCGGCGGTTCAACCAGTAGGAACGAATGCCGAGGACGAATCCCGTGCAGCACATGAACATCCCGAGGTAGCAAGACCAGTACATGAATTGCGTCCACAAGTTCTGGTTTTCCCGAATGACCGTGAAATATACCCAGTGGGGTATAGCCCCGAACCATGCCCAGAGTCGTTTGCCGGAATCCGTGAATTGCAAGATATTGCCGCTTCGGGAAGAGATGTACAGTTGATATTCTTCCGGTCCGTCATAAAAGAATTTGTACACGGGCAGTTCCCGTTTGTTGTGGGCAAGCGGTATCCATTGGTCGAGGGCGTGCAGGGTGTCTACCCGGGTAATGTTGTTGTTCGGGCACCAGTTTTTTGCCCGCCATTCACAGAGGGCGTAATTCACGACGGGTGCCGCGGCATTGGTGTCGGCGTATAAATCATGACTCTTCCGCCGGTTCCCGAAATGGAACACGTTTTGTCCTTCCGGGTTGTCGAGACTGATGCCGCCCGGGCGGACATCGGCAGGCAGGCGGCGGAGCGCGTCTTGCATGTCGGGTAATGACGCGGTGTCAAGGGCTTGCTGGCGGGCGAAGCGTTCTTCTTGGCTTACACGGGGAAACGAGTGGTATATCATCACGATTCCGGAGATAAACCACGAGAAGCACAGGATACAGAGAATTAATCCCAGTATCCTGTGGATATGGATGAGTAATCTTGTAATCATGTGATTAGTCTATATCGTCGGTCTTCTCGTATTTCTTTTTCTTCACGATGATGTCTTCCCGCTGGTGGGTAGAGGCGAATTTAGCGTGACGGATGAACAGGTCTTGTATCGCCTCGTTTTGTCCCAGCCCCTCGAGGATAACGTTGACTTTATAACCTTTCTTTTCCAGTTCCTCTTTCCAGTCCCCGGCAATATCGTTTTTGGCATGGTCGCCCGCCACGAACATGAAGGGGACAAGGGTGACTTCCTGTGCCTTGTTGGCTTCCAGTTCTCGGATAACGTCATCCATGGCGGGATAGCCTTCGATGGTTCCCACGTGGTAATTCTTGTGGCCTTGTGCTTTCATCACGTAGTCGAGCATCCCGTACGTGGAGTTTGCCGGGTGGTAAGTGCCGTGGCACACGAAGACACAATCGCCTTTCGCTTTTCCCCGGAGCGAAGCGGCAAGGGCTTGCA
Source organism: Butyricimonas sp. DFI.6.44 (assembly GCF_022132345.1). Lineage (NCBI taxonomy): Bacteria > Pseudomonadati > Bacteroidota > Bacteroidia > Bacteroidales > Odoribacteraceae > Butyricimonas > Butyricimonas sp. DFI.6.44. Next base: position 237,956 of record NZ_JAKNJD010000006.1, read on the forward strand.
CGGTTGCCTTGTAGTCTTCCGGGGTGTAGAGCAGGGCGTTGCCCAGCCGGATGTCCTTGAATTTGTCGCGGTAGAGAGCCACTTCCTTGCGCAAGGCTTCCATCTCGATGCCCTCGATAATGTTCGTGGGTTGGATGATGAGGTGGGTATAGCCGTCCGCGATGAGTTGGTTCATTGCTTCCACGGGATTCGGTTTCACGATACCTTTTTCTTTCAAACGGCGCATAATCATGCGGGAGGTGTAGGCTTCCCGGACTTCGATGCCGGGGAATGCCTTTGCCGCTTTTTTATTGATTGCCTCGATGGTGAGGACGCGGGTGTCGTCGTGTGTTGTCCCGAAGTGAACCATAAGAAGGGCTATTTTGTCATTCGGTCCGAGGGTTTTGAATATATCGGATTCCTTGAAACCTTCGCCATGACCGAAGGCGGATACGCTTGTCAATAAAAGAAAGGCTATTAATATGTTTTTCATGATATCGGTTTTATTTCGTGAAACGGATTACAAGACTGGCGAAGAATGTTCTGCCGGGGTTCAGGGTAGCGTAGTTCACGCCGTTCGGGCGGTCGTCCGTCCAGTCGAAGAGGTTGTCTATCCCGGCGTTCAGTTCAAACAGGAAGTTACCCACGGGCGCGAAAGTATGCGTGGTGGCAAGGTTCCAAAGTTGGTACTTGGGAGCACTGGTGTCGGTGATTTTACCTGTTTTGGAGTCTACCTTGTAGATGTATTTCGAGCCTTGTATTCTCCCGTTGACATTCACGTGCAGGCGGTATTTGTTCCACTCGTGAGTCCAGCCTCCCCGGAAGGTGGCGGCGTGTCTTACCGATTCGCTTAGGCGGCGTCCTTCCCCGTCGGCAGCGTAAACGCAGTTGTAAGCCCCCGCGGCGGAGAATCCGGCTCCGAGGTAACTGTTCACGGAGATGTCGAAACCTTTGATGCTGGCTTTGTCGAGGTTGTGGTACACGTTACGGGTTTTTATTCCATTGGCTTTATCTTCGTCCGTGGCCCCGATGTCGTATTTCTCGATAATGTCTTTCACGTCATTGATATACCCGTTCGCGGAAATATTGAGGTATTTCCCGGTATACTCCACGTTCACGTTATAATAATTCGCTTTTTCCGGTTTCAAGTCGGGATTCCCGATGGTGATGGCTCCCCGGTTCTCGTAGTCGTAGTATAGTTCCTGTATGCTGGGAGTTTTGAATCCGGCGGCATAGGAAGTTCTGAAGTTGAACGAGCCGAGCGTGTACATAAGGGCAATCTTCGGGGTGAAGCGGTTCTTGAACATCTCGTTGTAAACGTAACGGAAACCGGGGAGGATTTGTAGATTCTTCCATACACGGATTTCATCCTGCGCGTATACGGCGAGCGTGTAGATTTCTTTCGGTTCGTCGAGGCTGCCGGGATTTTTCATGTAGTCGTTAGCGTATTCCGTACCGAGCGTGAGTTTGTTGTATCCGCCCACCCGGAATACGCCTTTCAGGTTCCCGTTGTAATATTTTTGGCGTTTGGTCAATTCTTCATCCCCAACCCGGAATGTCGTGTCTTTTTTGTCAAGTTGGGCAACTGTGTAGAGTTTGTTGTACTCGTAATTGTCCATGTAAAGGTCGAGGGAGATGTACGCTCCATCGTTCATGAAGTATTTTCCGCCCAAGCCGAAATTATAATCCATGTAGGTAAGGTCGTATTGGTACGCCCCGTCGTTTTTCTTTTCTTGTACCGGACGATTTACTTCCCGGTTGAAATAACTTCCTTGCGCGTAGAGTTTCAATTGCTCGTTGGGCGCGTAAGTGAAGTGTTGGGTAATAATATTGGAATGGAATTTACTGGATGATTCACTTCTCGTGGGGATAACCGTGTCGCCGCTGATTTCATTGGGGTTTAATTGCCATCCGCCCATCTGCCGCCTTTGGTAAGAGGTGGAGGAAGTAAATTTGCCGAAATTCAAATCAACACCGGCATTTTGCGAGAAGCTGGATTCTCCCCCGAAACGGGTTTTCGACTGCACGCTAATCGGGTCTTTCGGTTGTTCGGTGATAACGTTGATTACCCCGGCGATAGCGTCCGAACCGTAGAGGGCGGAAGCCGCACCTTTCAATATCTCGACGCGTTTCACCCGTCCCATGTCGATACGCGACAAGTCGGTATTGTTGGAAACATCTCCCGCCACTTTCTTCCCGTCGACGAGAATCAAGATGTATTTATTACTCATGCCGTTGAGCGTGAAGTACGAGCCCATGACCGTGGGGCGAATATTGAACGCGGGGTTCAGCAACAGGAGGGCGTCCTCGAAGGAGTTTACTCCTGCCTGCCTTAAGTCCGACCCGCTAATCACTTCTACCGGGACGGGCGAATCTTTCAATCGGCGGTGGGTTCCTGTTCCCGTCACCACGACCTGATTCAAGTTTACCGGGGTGGCGAGTAACTGGAATAATATGTCACTTTTGTTTCCGTTCACTTTCATGGAACCGACCTCGTAGCCGGAGTAGCTGGCACGAAGCGTGTAAGTCCCGTCGGGTATTTTTTCCAGAATGAATTCGCCCTTGTTATTCGTGGCGATACCGATGCTTGTTCCCACCAACCGAACATTTGCCCCGGCAAGGGCTTTACCGGTTTTGGCATCTACAACTTTCCCCTTTAAGGTGATTTCTGCAAAAGCGATGCTCGCTAATGCTACTACGAATAATGTAGTCAGCGCTACAAATTTCTTCATGTAAGATTAAGTTTAAAAGTTCATAATGGTACTCCTGACCCCGGGAATACGCTATTACCTGTTTTGCTTTGGCAGGTCTCCTGACTACGCCTAAGAAAAGTACCTTCCCGTCCGCGAGGACAGTGGTGCAAGAACCTTTCTTTGAATCCCCTCCCGGGGAAACGGGCATCACAGTAGCGGGCACTGTGTCGGATTCTAACCGACTTCCCTCTTGTGCGCTAATTGGATATTAACACATCACCAAAGACTCCGCGAATGTATGCAGATTCCATTAAAAAATACAATGAAACGGGGAAAAAATTAATTAATAATTTGTAGGGGGATTAGTGGTAAAATAGGATATAGAGAAATTACATCTCCTTTGATTGTGTTGAAAATCTGAGTGTTGTAAAGAAAATAAAAAAGTCATGCAAGAAATGCATAATATAGAAAAATATATTACTTTTGCCCCTGTTTTGGTGCGGAACCTTCGCTCATGAAGGCGACGCTTAATAGGGAATCCGGTGTGAATCCGGGACTGTACCCGCAGCTGTAAGTTCCTTTACAAGGGATTTTGTACTTCAAATGTCACTGGTGTAACCACCGGGAAGGCAACAAAATCCGGAACAAGTCAGAAGACCTGCCGAACGATGATAACCATAGCTTTCGGGAGAAAAAGCGAGAGGGAAAATACGGATTTTACCTTGAAACTCATGTTACCCTAAAGACTATGTTAATAATGCTTTATTCATTATTAATATATAGTTTGTATGAAAAAAGTTGTTGTATTGGCATTATTGCTGTTCGCGTGTGTCGGCTCGCTTTTCGCCGAGGATGAAGACAAGCGCAAAAAGAAAAGTATCACGGATACGATTTTTCGTATCGATGAAGTAAGTGTGCTTGAAAAAAGAAAACGTATCGATTTGTTGGGGTTGGATGTACCGTTGCGCTTTGTCCCGATAACGGTAAGTAAACTTTCCGGGCAGATGCTGGAGCGTAAAGGTATCGTGAATCTGGAAGATGCCGTGAAGTTTTTGCCCGGGATTATTCACAAGACAAATCAACTGGGGGCGTTCCAACGATTCTCTATCCGGGGACAAGGGAGCGCGCTTATCATGATCGACGGGATGCGGGACGAGCGAACGGTTAGCCAGAATGTTCCTTACGGGGACTTGTCATCCGTGGAGTCCATCGAATTAATAAAAGGACCCGCTTCGGTGTTGGCGGGACATTCTGCCATGGGAGGGGTTTTGAACATCGTGCGCAAGAAGGTAACACCGGATTTTTCAGCTAATGCCCGGATTAGTTATGGTAGTTGGGAAGAAAAACGGGCTACATTGGGTTTCGGGGGAAAGTTGGTGGGACCGCTTGATTACCGGGCGAATATCCATTATTCCACGGGCGACGGTTACCGGCGCACGAACGCGAATCGATTCTCCCTTTATGGGGTTTTAGGTGCGAATGTCGGCAAAGTAGGGAGATTGGAAGTGAGTGGCAGTTACGCGGATGATAAGTACACGACTGAAATAGGGGCCGCACCGACCGTGCGTTATGATGTGTACGAAGTCGGTAAGGATACCGGGCCTTTTATGAAGAACGGAGAACGGCATCCTTATGCCGATTATCACGAGATATATAATGATTATGCGAATAATCGGATGAAGCGTAAAGTATGGGACGTGACGGCACGGTACACTCACGTGATATCCGAGAACATGACATTGCGAGAGAGGTTTACTTATTTCCATAGCGATTTGGATTATTGCTGCGTGGAAGGATTGGGGTACCGGACTTCGGAGGAATCTATTTATAAATGGTATTATACCTCGAAAGGTAAAACGACCTATATAAATCTGGATTCTGTGGTGCGAAATAAACCGTTGAACTTTAACCCGGATCATAAACAATTGAGTAATGTGCTGGAATTGACAGGTAACGTGGAGACCGGATTCGTGAAACACCATTATACATTGGGGTGGTCGTATTTCGCGTTTGATTTTGTACAGTATAACGGGTACGGGAGTGATGATTTGTGGGGACCCGGATTGGGTGCTGTGTTGGCATTGAAGAATCCGCAACTGGTACAAGGCTGGTGGGATTCCAAAATTTCAGCTGCAAGTCTGAAAACCGATAGAACGCATGCCGTGTATTTGCATGATGTGATGGAATTTAGCGACCAATGGAAGGTGATGTTGTCCGGACGCGTGGATTTTTATAACTATAAAACGGCAACAGCAAAGGTTTTGGACGGGAAACAGGACTACAAGAAGGAGAACCGTTCGGAATGGAATAAAGTGAAGACTTCCGCTTTCACGTATCGGGCGGGAGTGGTGTATTTCCCTGTGCCGGAATTGTCATTTTATGCTTCCGCTTCTTCTTTCTTCAATCCGGTGGTGAAGTTCTATAATCCGGATATTATGTATTTGGATAGAAAGGGGAACGAGTTCAATCCCGACACGGATGGCGGAGAAGTGTTTAAGCCGGAGAAAGGAATTTCGGCAGAAGTCGGGGGGCATTACACGTTGAATGAATGGGTGGATGTCAACGCTTCAGTTTTCTACACGAGTCGCTATAATATCGTGAAGAGTTTGGGAGATACTACTGTAGTGGTCGACGGCAGCACCGTGACGAGGAATATTCAAGGGCAAGTAGGTCGAGGTATGTCAAAGGGATTTGATTTTGAGATTGTGGTTCGTCCTCTTCCGACGCTTCGGTTTACGACGGGATTGAGTTGGGCGGAATATCGTTTGCGACAGATAGCGGAGAGCGGACGATTCTCGAAATACAAGGAAGAGAATAAGAATGTGCGTGAAACAGGTGTGCCTCGTACAACTTTTTACGCGTATGCCGATTACACGATTCCCACGGGGGTGTTGAAGAACTTGTCGTTCCAATTAAGCGGAAATTTCAAGGATAAGGTGTTCTCCGATATCAAGGAACGAATTTACACTCCGGCGTTGTGGCTGATGGATGCGGGAATATATTACACGATTAAAGGGCATGTGAATCTGGCTTTGAATATTAATAATTTGTTTGACAAGGAGTATTTCGAGAAAACAACTGTACTGGGAAAACCCCGGAATTATCAGGCATCCGTGTCATATACTTTTTAGTTTCGCCGAAGGCGAAAGTTACAGGTTGGCAGGTTACAAGTTAGTATTTGATTTGTAACCTGCTAATTTGTTGTTTATGAAATCTGTGGAAATATTTTGCGGGGTAGACGTCAGAATGCAGACTTATTGGCTACTTTTGTCAAAAAATAGAATAGTCATTATAATATAAGAATATGAAAAAGTTTGTATTGTTTTTATTTGTTTTGGTCTTTGCTGCCCATGCGGGTGTTTACGCGCAAGATACGGTAAAGCAGGATACCGTGAAACCTGAAGGGTATAAGTTTACGGATATTAAGAGATTGCCCGCTACTTCCGTGAAAGATCAGTTTCGTGCCGGGACTTGTTGGTCGTGGTCTACGGCTTCTTTTCTGGAGTCGGAGATGATGCGACAGGGAAAAGATTCGGTTAATCTTTCGGCTATTTATTTCGTGAAGCATGCTTACAGTGACAAGGCGGACAAGTATGTGCGTTTGCATGGTGTGTTGAATTTTGCCGTGGGTGGTGCTTCGTCGGATGTTATTAACATGGCGAAGAAGTACGGGATTGTGCCTCTTGAGGTGTTCAAGGGTTTGAATTACGGGGAGCCGAATCATGTGTTCGGGGAGATTGACGCCGTGTTGAAAGCGTACGTGGAAGCGGTGGTCGAGAATAGAAATAAACGTTTGAGTACGGCTTGGAAGAAAGGGTTTGATGCTATTTTGGATGTTTATCTTGGCGAGGAGCCCGAGAAGTTCGAGTACAAGGGGAAAGAGTACACTCCTCGGACTTTTGCCGACGAGGTGGTGGGCTTGAACATGGACGATTACGTGAACCTGACCTCATTCACGCACCATCCTTTCTACACGGAGTTTGCCTTGGAGGTGGAAGACAATTGGTCGTGGGATAAGGCTTACAATATTCCGTTGAACGAGTTGATGCGGGTTATGGAGAGTGCGATTGATAACGGGTATACCTTTGTTTGGGGTGCCGACGTGAGCGAGAAAGGATTCGCCACGAAGGATGCCGGGGTGGCGGTGGTGCCCTCGACCGACACGAGAGAGATGACCGGGGCTGAAATTGCTAAATGGGAGAAATTACCTAAAGAACAACAGACGATGGATGCTTTCAAACTGGCTCCGGCTCCCGAGAAAAAGATTACCCAAGAGATGCGACAAGAGGAATTTGATCGTTACCAGACGACTGATGACCACGGTATGCACGTTATCGGCAAGGCAATGGATCAGAATGGAACCCCTTATTTTATCGTGAAGAATTCATGGAATAAATACAATAAGTTCGGTGGATATTTCTACGTTTCTTATCCTTATATGGCGTTGAAGACGATGGATATTCTGGTACACAAGAACGCGATTCCGAAGGACATCAGAAAGAAATTAGGGATTTAATGTAAGTTTATTATAAATGAAACCGCCTCGTAATGGGGCGGTTTCTTAACAAATTTATGAGAGGTGTTTATTATTTCTTCGCGGGATGTAAGTACCAATCCGGGTTCTTTTCTCCCTTTGAACTTGCCCAGCTTTTGAATTTAGGATAAAACTCGTCAATATGTACAGCTTCTGTCGGAACCACGTAATCTGTTATCGGTAGGTCTATGGCGAAAGGATAATCGTTGTCGCTCACGTAATAATTCGGTCCGATAAGATTGCCATCTTCGTCGAGGCTACTATGGTCTTGATATCTTCCGAAATAGGTCAGATCAGCAAGATCGGTAGGGGGATAGTTCGTGAGGTGTACTTCCTGTATCGGGTTTTTACCGTTTTTATTCGGGCTGACACGGATAAATGGATTGTAGAAATGGGGATCTTGCATAGTTTCGGATGTCAATCCTTTTGCTTTTATTGTCACTGTAATAGGTCCGCTTTTCACGGCTTGTTCCATGTCATCAAAAAGGATAAATGTGGCATTCGTTTGCCCTGATTCCATGTTGTTAAAAATATTCTCGGCTTTGCTGCCGCCATTTTCAATTTTAACGTCAGACACGCTGGCTGTGAGAATTCCAATTTGATACCCGAATCCGCTTTTGATTTGTCCGCCTCTGTGTACCGGGGTGTAAATATCTTTAAGTTCGGTAACGTTATTGTTCTCATCGACAGTGAAGCTTCTTTCGTAAGTAATGACAACGTCATTCATGTCGTAATCACCTTTGTTTGGCCACAAGTCTTCAAATGCGAGAGTCCCTGTTCTAACAGTCGTAACGGGAGGAAATTCCTCCGGTTTTGTGGTCGGTTTGTCTGAAATATCAATATCGCCGTCTTCGTTTGTTAAGAAAAAGAGAACGTCTTTATAATCGTAATCTACGCCGCTCCTGTTATCACCATCTTCAAATCCAAGGATGATGTTTTTGGTTTCTGTATCATATAAACTTACACAACGTTTCTCCTCCATCATATTGAATTCGTTATTTGAGAACCAGTAAGATTTCCCCGAAAAATCTACACCTCCTGAATAATTGAAACCATCACTGATGATAAACCATCCGATAGTAGTACCTTTGGGAAAAGTTTCTGTAGCGTTACCATCTTTATCGTAGTATTTTAAGTTCATTCGCATACCATATTCTAAAGGAGGCCACAGCGAACACTTGGGGAATGCGATGTATTTAGGTAGTTCCATAAATTCTTTGCCATCTTTGGGGGCTTTTCCCGTTTCATAATAGTAGTATCCCAACGTGTTTTCGTATTGAGCTGCTTCCCCTGCAAATACTAAAGTTACACGTGTATCCTTGAGCACGTTAATATTTACTTCCTCTGTTGGTTTGGCATATTGTGAGTTATTTTTACCGGGAAGCAATGTGCTCTGAATACGGTTAAGAATACCTTGGGCGCTGTAAGATTCGTCAGTAGTGATTTTCAGTAGGTTATCAGGAAGTCCGTCACTATCCCATGAATTTATTGTTTTGACGTTATATGGGTTATACGGGTCAATTTCTCGGGCAAGTTGTTTGCTTGCTTGTTTTGCGGATTGATTCTTTTTCAAACTTGCGATATAGTCCTCTGAATTAAACTTTATACCGGATTCAGTGACATCAATTTCTACGCAGGTCGGTAGACCGTATGATTCGGAATAAAGATAAACCTTGGAAGTAGCTATCGGTAGATTAATCTTCCCGGTGCGTTTGCTATTTCCATCGGTATAAGTTGTCAAGAGAGAGTTTACTCCTTCTTTCTTTTTAGAAACTCCGTTTTCAGTTTCCAGTGGGTTCTTGTCGTAAACTTCAAATACGGCTTTGTTGCCTTTAATACCATAGTCCACTGCTATTGGAATAACTTTTGTTGTTGCATAGTCAAAAGCATCCTCTATCGGGGTGTTTTTGTTGGGGTTGTAGACATCTTTTTTACATCCTGTAAAAAAGAAAGTACATGCAAATAGACACAGCACATACACGCTTAGTTGTTTTTTGATTTTCATCCTCTTTCGGTATTGAATATTTTTACAAAGGTATATAAAGAATATTCAAAAATATGTCTATATAGGTATATTTTGGAAGATGTTTAATATAAAATATAGAGGATAAGTATTTTTTAACCTTCCCAAGTGAGGAATAGTCTATTATTGGGATGATTCACTATTCAATGAATGATTGTGCTATGTTTGTTTTGTGCGTTAAAAATAAAGGAGAAGTTGAAAAAGATTTTGTAAGTTACAAGAAAAATATACTAGGGTTTGAATTTGCATTGTATCTTTGCAATAAACAAATGATGGATGATTATGCGTAAACCTCAAGTATTGATTGGTGCGGCGACTTCCGGCAGTGGGAAAACGACTTTCACGTTGGGATTATTGCGATTGTTGAGGAACAGGGGAATGAAAGTGCAGCCGTTCAAATGCGGTCCGGATTATATTGATACGAAACATCACGCGATGGCTGCCGGAGAGGAGGCTGTTAATTTGGATACTTTTATGGCTTCTTCCGAACACGTGCGGCAGCTATATGCACGTTACGGGACGACATGTGACGTGTGCGTTACAGAGGGCGTCATGGGATTATTTGACGGGTATGATAAGATGAAGGGAAGTAGTGCTGAGATTGCCGGTTTGCTGGGGATTCCCGTGGTGCTGGTGTTGAATGCCAAGTCGACGGCTTATTCCGTGGCACCCGTGTTATACGGGTTCAAGCATTTTTATCCGGGGATTCGTGTTGTCGGGGCTATCTTTAATTTCGTGGCGTCGGAGTCGCATTACGCTTACCTGCGGGGTGCTTGCGAGGATGTCGGGATTGAAGCTCTGGGGTATATCCCCAAGGATGAAGGGATTGTGATTCCTTCCCGTCATTTGGGATTGTCGATTGACGGGAGTTGCTGTTTTGACGAGTTTGCCAATCGGGTGGCGGAGGTGATAGCTAAAACCGTGAACGTGGAGCGGTTGTTGGAGATTTGTACGACGGATTTCCCGGCATGTGGAGTGAACGGGGACGCGGAACGGGGAGAGATGAAGATTGCGGTCGCGCGGGATGAGGCTTTTAATTTCATGTACCGGGAGAATATCGGGGCTTTGGAGCGAGAGGGGGAGGTCGTGTTTTTTAGCCCGTTGCATGATACCGTGTTGCCGGAAGCCGATTTGATTTATTTGCCGGGCGGGTATCCCGAGTTGTTTCTTGCCGAATTAAGCGGAAATGAAGAGATGAAACAGGCTCTTCGTGCTTATTGCGAGGCGGGAGGGCGTGTGTTGGCGGAGTGTGGGGGAATGATGTATTTGTGTGAATCTATTGCCGGAACGGATGGTGTCGCTTATCCCATGGTTGGGGTTTTGAGTCGGGAAGCGACCATGGAACCCATGAAGTTGAAGCTGGGGTACCGGGAAGTGGTCTTGAACGGTAAGGCGATTCGGGGGCATGAGTTTCATTATTCCCGCGTGAAACCGGGGACGGAAGAGGTGGTTCGCGTGGGAGAAGTGTACAATGCTAAAGGGGGAAGGGTGGATACACCTGTTTACCGTTACAAAAATGTAATAGCGAGTTACGTCCATTTTTACTGGGGGGAGTGCGGGATGGAACGATTGTTGAATATGGCGTTACGGGATTCGGAATGACAATTTGTCCCGTGGCGGGTATTTTTGACAGAGGGCATCGCGTGGCATATGTTTTGTTCAGCTTTATTCGGAGAATAGAATAAACTTTAAATAAAAGAGATATGATGAAAGAGAATTTAGTGAAAGCGTTTAACGCTCAGGTGAATGCCGAGATGTGGTCTTCTAACTTGTATTTGTCAATGTCCGTGTATTTCGCCCAGAGTGGGTATCCCGGGATGGCATCATGGATGAAAGCACAGTCTAAAGAGGAGTTGGAGCACGCTTACGAGATGATTGATTTCGTGATTAAACGCGGTGGAAATATCGAGATTGGGCAAATCGACGTGGTACCCGTGGCATGGGGGACGCCGTTGGAGGTGTTCGAGCATGTCTATGAACACGAGTGCCATGTTTCTAAATTGATTGATGATTTGTTGGATGTCGCTATCAAGGAAGGTGATAAAGCCGCCCAGAATTTTATCAATGGATTCGTGAACGAACAAGTGGAGGAGGAAGATACCGCGCAAACAATCGTGGAGCGTCTTCGGAAATTGGACGGGCACAATCTTGTGTATATGGACGATAAGTTGGGGGGACGGAAATAGGGCTGTAAGGTCCGTAAAGTCTATAAGGTCCATAAAGTCCGTAAAGTTGAGCCTTAGATTCTTGAAGTTTTTGGTTTAATAGACCTTATGGACCTTACAGACCTTACGGACGAGAGGGGGTGCGCCCCCTCTTTTATATGATGGAATAAATGGTGCAAATCAGTAAGATGGTAACGAGGCACACGGTTTGATTGATGCGGGCGGCTCGTTTGTAATCCCTGCCGGATAGTTCCCGGTCGTTGCTGCCGATATAGGGTTTTTCGACGAGGATACCGTGGTAGATGTTGGGTCCGCCGAAGCGGCAATTCAAGATGCCTGCCATCGCCGATTCGGGGTAGCCGGAATTGGGACTGGCGTGTTGCCGGGCGTATTTTCGAATGAAGCTGAAAATGCCTTTTCGATAGCCGGATAAGGCCATCAGGAGAGCTGTCAATCGGGCGGGGATGTAATTCAAAATGTCGTCGAGATGCGCGGAACAGCAGCCGAAGTCCTTGTAACGGGCATCTTTGTACCCGAGCATGGAATCGAGGGTGTTTACCATTTTGTACATCATCATGGCGGGAAAGCCGCCCAAGGCGTAGAAGAATAGCGGTGCGACGACTCCGTCGCTGAGGTTCTCCGCCATCGTTTCCAGTACAGCAGTGTATATCTTTTTCGGGGGCAATTGACTGGTGTCGCGTCCCACTATCCATGAAAGGCGTTTTCTTCCGGCTTCCAATCCTTGCGTTTCGAGCGTGCGAATCACTTCCCCGCCTTCTTGAATAAGGCTATGGTTTGCCAGACCGTAGAAGACGAAAACGGAGGCAACGATGTAATAGACGGCGGGATGAATGAGCCAAGAACCCCACGCGAGCACTCCCCCCGTGCAGAGTGTGGCGAGAGGCAACCCGATAGCGATGAAACAACCTTTGGTTTTCCGGTGGTTCCCTTTGTTTAAATGTCGTTCGCACCAAGCGATGATATTCCCGAAAGCCACGATGGGATGGGGCAACTTTCTCGGGTCGCCGAAAAGTAAGTCGAGCAGGTACCCGATGACGAGGGGAACGATTATAATTGAAAATTGAAAATTGAAAATTGAAAATGAATTCATTTTAATTCTAAATTTTTTAGCGCGTTCACGAGCATTTGGTTTTTCTCTTCGGAGAGGGTGTTTATCCGGAAGTAGTGTTCATCCAATCCGCGGAAGTTGGAGGCGTCCCGGATTAGAATCCCGTGTTGTTCGATGAGATGTTGTTTCAGTTGCCTCGTGTCGAATTTCGTGTGCACGAGGAAGAATGAAGTACCTGAATTCAACGGGATGAAACCGGGGAGGTTGTCGAGTTGGTTGACCAATTGCTGTTTTCGTTTCATCAGTCGGCTCGTGTCGGGGAGTAGGTATTTCCCGTTTTTAAGTAAGAATTTACCGACCTCGATAGCCAGCGAATTGACGCTCCACGGGGATTTGAAAGCCCGGACGCGTTCTATCAAGGCTTCATTTCCCAGCATGTAGCCCAAGCGTAAGCCGGGGATGGCGAAATTCTTGGTCATGGAATGTATTATCAATAGATTCGGGTAGCGGGACAATAGCGGTTCGCAGGTTTCTGCTGTCGGGGCGAAGTTGATGAACGATTCATCCACGACAAGCGTCATGTCCGGGAATTGTTGCAGGATGTATTCTATTTGTTCTTGCGTCCAGATGTACCCGTTCGGGTTGTTCGGGTTACAGATAAACATCAAATCTCCCGCGATGGGTTGGAAGTTTTCCAAAGGGATGAATGAGAGTTGGTGTTTGTATAATGTACAAGCGTCTTCGTATTCGCTGAAAGAAGGTACCGGTAGTATCGTCTTTGCCCCCTCGAAAGCGTGGGCGATGAGGTAAAACAGTTCAGTGGCGCCGTTCCCGGCAATCACGTTGTGCGGAGTCAGGTTGTGGCTATTTGCCACCTCGTTTACAAAGGACTCGGCAGCGGGTTCCGGGTAATGGAATATCGTGTCGATTTGTGTCTTGAGGACGGAGCGGATGATATCCTCGTCCGCGTCGTACCATACATTCGTGGAGAAATTGGCTTTAATATTTGTTCCTGTCTGAAACAGGTCGTCACCATGTCCGTTTAGCATTGTTATTTGGTTTTAAGTGTGGAATATATATAGTCCATGTCAACACACGCTCGCACGTGCCGGGCTAGTTTGTCATATTGTTGTTCCTTGAACTCGGCGTAGTCGAATGTTGTAGGCGAGGCTTGGGTTAGACCTGCCGCCAAGTCATTCAGTACGACGTTGTTGTCCAAAATGCCGTGAAGGTAGGTACCCCAGCATTTGTCGCTGAGCAGGTAGCCGTCCGCCTGTTCGTCGGGTAGCCGGTTGAGAGGCGATGCGGATGCCCCGTCGAGCAGGACGGTGCGTCCCATGTGGATTTCGTACCCTTGGCAAGTTTCCGGGTAATCGCGGAAGTTGAATTGGCGTTGTCGTGTGACTTTCTCCGGTTCCATGACCGTGACGAGTGGAAGGATACCCAAGCCCGGTATGGCGGGTATGTCGCCTTCAATCTGGTCGGGGTCCTCGATGCGGGCGCCCAGCATTTGGTAGCCGCCGCAGATGCCGATTACTTTTTTCCCGTCTTTGTGGGCACGAATGATTGCCTCGGCGATGCCGTTTGCCCGGATATTTTGTAAATCCGATATCGTGTTTTTGGTGCCGGGCAGGATGATGATATCGGCTTTACGGATTTCGTCGGTGTTGTTCGTGTAATAAGCGTGGAATCGCTCATCTCTTTCCAGCACGTTGAAATCCGTGAAGTTGGACATCCTTTTCAACAGTACGATAGCGACGTTGATTTTCCCGCTTTCCGCTTTTGCGTGTTTGGTTTCCAAGGAAACGGAGTCTTCCTCCTCGATATAGATATCCCGGAAGTAAGGGATGACCCCAACAACGGGTATGCCTGTCAATTCGTGCAGTAAGCGGCGTCCTTCGTCGAAAAGGGAGCTGTCCCCCCGGAACTTGTTGATGATGATTCCTTTCATTTGGCGTTTTTCTTCTTCCGACAGTAGGGCGATGGAACCGTAGACGGAACCGAAGACGCCGCCCCGGTCGATATCTGCGACCAAATAGGTGGCGGCATCGGTGCGCAGTGCCATGCGCATGTTGGTGATATCCCGCTCCCGGAGATTTAATTCGGATATGCTGCCGGCTCCTTCCAGTACTATCGGGTTGTACCGGGCACGCAAACGCTCGTAAGCGGCATAGGCTTCGTTGAATAATCCGGCTTTGTTGTCGGACATGAAGTATGCTTTCGCGGACATGTTGCCGACGGGCTTCCCGTTTACTACCACTTGCGAGTTCTGGTCATTCGTGGGTTTCAGTAGCACGGGATTCATGTCGCTTTCCGGGGCTATACTGCACGCTTCCGCCTGTACGGCTTGGGCTCGTCCTATTTCCAACCCGTCGGGGGTGGAGAAAGAGTTTAAGGACATGTTTTGTGCCTTGAAGGGGGCGGGATGATAACCGTCCTGTTTGAATATACGGCAAAATGCCGTGTTGATGATGCTTTTTCCCGCGTCCGAGCAGGTACCGACAAACATGATAGAGCGAAGAAACATGTGTTAATTTTAGATTTTAAATTTTAGATTTTAGATTCCAGCCGCACGAACCGACGCTTATTCCGTGATTCTTTTCATTTTCAATTTTCAACTTTCAATTGCTTTTTTTCTTGTAAAGAAAAGCTTTCCATTTTTCCTCTTCCGAGCCTTCTTTATCCATATCCCAGCGTGCCATGGTGAAAAGTAAATCGGACAGGCGATTCATGAAGCGGAGGATGAGGGGGGGGACTTCGTCTGTACGGTTTAGTGTCCATAAACGTCTTTCGGCTCTCCGGGCGATGGTGCGTGCCACGTGGCATTGGGCTGAAATCATGGTTCCGCCCGGTAGCACGAAATGTGTAGAGGGATGTTGCATTTCGTTATTCATCCGGTCAATTTGTTGCTCGCAAAATGTATCCAGAGCCTCCGGGAGTTTGTTCGGGTTCTGTGTCCGGATAGCGGAAGGGGTTGCCACTTGTGACATGACAATCATTAACGAGCGTTGAAGGTACGCTAATACTTCTTGGCGTTCGTCCTCTTCGTTCAAAAGAGCCCGGATGACACCTAGCGACGCGTTCAGTTCGTCGAGCGTTCCGTTTGCCTCGATGCGGATGTCATCTTTATCTACCCGGCTACCCCCGTGTATTCCGGTGGTTCCTTTATCTCCTCCTTTCGTGTATATCCTCATAATAATTGAAAATTGAAAGTTGAAAATTGAAAATGGGATTTCCAATTCTCGATTATTGTTTATATTTTATAATAAACCCGGGTTGTGTTTTCCATGATAGGGAGGTCTATCATGTCGATAGGGCGTTTCCCTTCAAGGTATGCGATGATAGCCCGGTTGAATGCCCCGTGACCGATGGCGACGATGCGTTGATTCGGGAAGTTCTCTTGCAGGTAATGGATAAAGTCGATGGCACGTTGAAAGAGAGCCTCGACGGATTCCACGCTGGGGGGAAGATGTAGCCAATCGACATCGTCCAATTGCTTCCCGGTATATACCCCCCAATCCATTTCCCGTAATAAGGGAGTTTGCAAGGGTGTTAGTCCGTGATGTTTTGCCACGGCGAGTGCGGTATCATAGCTTCGTGCCAAATCACTGCACACGACAGCGTCAAGTTGTTCATCCTTTAAGTCTTCCGCCAGATTCTCCGCTTGCGCTTTGCCCAAAGGGGAGAGTGTGCCGGGAAGTTGTCCTTGCAGGATATGTTGTTGATTTTCCAGTGTTTCCCCATGTCGGGAGAGTATAAGTTCAATCATCACTATTTTTTATTATCCACGATACAAAAATAGTAAACAATTTCATTTCTCACGGTATTCCCGGGGTGATTCTACTGTAATACTACCTTTACACGCTTACAACTCTCTTGTTGCACCGTTATTTTGCCCTTTTCCGGTGGAGGTGTAAGCGGGTGAAATGTGGGGTGTAAGCACCATGAGGTAGGATTACCGTGGGATAACCCAAGGATTACAGTTCTTTCTGCATGATAATGACGTCGAAGTCTTCCCCGAATTTATGTCCCACTTTTTCAAGTTGCGCGCAACGTTTAAACCCGTATTTCTCGTGAAACGATATGCTTTGAGGATTCTTGGATGAAATGTCGGCGAGGATTGTCCGGATACCCCGTTTTTTCGCGTCGGTTTCCAGTATATCCAGACTCATTTTGCCTGCCCCGGCATGCGTGTAATGGGGGAGGATAAAATAACTGATTTGTGCCGTGTGTTTGAACGTGGGGAACGGGTGATAAGCACTTAAATAGCAGAACCCCGCGATGGCTCCCGTGTCTGAATCTTTTATGGCGTAGGCGGGATAGTCTTGTATTTTCTCCATTATTTTTTCAAAGAAGATGTCCGGCAATCGGGTTTCGGAAAAGGCCGCGAAACTGTTTTCAACGTAGTAATTGAAGATGTCCATAACCTCTTTCTGGTGTGTATTTCCTAGTTTTTCAAATGTGATGTTCATTGTGATTCAGGATATTGGTTTGGTCAAAGTTATAGAAAATATTGTATATTTTTCGGGGTAATACTTTGCTTTTCTTGAAAAAATAGAGAGATTTGTTGTCTTGTTAAGTCTTTCGGTGTTTCCCGGAAGGAAATGAAAAGATGTAATATGGAGAAAAGTGTGCGGTTAAGATATTTATTATTGACATTGGGGATTGTTGTGTTGGGATTGCTTTCCCGGAAGACGAGTATCTGCTCGATCGACTTCGTGAGAATGTATGTCGGGGATGTGCTTTGGGCGATGATGGTGTATTTCGGTTGCCGGTTGTTGTTCGTGAGTTTGAAAAAAAGTGCGTCTTTTGGTGTTGCGTTGAGCTTTTCTTACTTGATAGAGGTTAGTCAGTTATATCATGCACCTTGGATAGACTCTATCCGGGCGACGACGTTGGGAGGGTTGGTTTTGGGTTTCGGTTTCCTGTGGAGTGATATCGCGTGCTATACGGTGGGAGTGACTCTTGGATTTTGGGGGGATTCCTTGCCGGGATGGGGGCGAAAATAAATGTTTTATATTTTCCGGAATAATGTTTTGAATTTCTTGAAAAAACAGAGAAATTTGTCGCTATGATGAAAAGAAAACTAATATTGGTTACGGGCGGACAGCGTTCCGGGAAAAGCAGGTACGCACAAGAATTAGCGTTGCATTTGTCCGAAAAACCGGTTTATCTGGCTACTTCAAGGGTGTGGGACGAGGAATTTAAAGAGCGGGTAAAGCGTCATCAACAAGACCGGGGAGCGCAATGGACGAATCTGGAAGAGGAGAAGTTTATAAGTAAATGTGACGTGCGGGGGAGAGTGGTTGTCATTGATTGTGTGACTTTGTGGAGCACGAATTTCTTTTTTGATAATGATTCGGACGTGGATAAATCGTTGGAAGAGATAAAAGAAGAGTTCGACCGGTTTACCCGGCAAGAGGCGACGTTTATATTCGTGACCAACGAGATTGGGATGGGGGGAATAGCTGTTGATCCCGTGCAGCGCCGTTTCACGGATTTGCAGGGATGGGTGAACCAGTATATCGGTCGTGCAGCCGATGAGGTGGTGTTGATGGTGTCCGGTATTGCCATGAGAGTGAAGTAAATAAAATATAATCCGAATTGAATATCGGAAGTGCGCGTGCATTTTCAATTTTCAATTTTCAATTTTTAATTGTATGAGAAGTTTTGTTATAAAAGAAACGGATAAGGCGATTTTGCCTGATTTGATTGATAAGATAAATAATTTGACGAAACCGAAAGGGTCGTTGGGATTGTTGGAGAAGGTTGCGGCTCAAATCGGTTTGATACAGCAAACTCTTTCCCCGGAGTTGAGAAAACCGCAGAATATCATTTTTGCCGCAGATCATGGTATCGTGACGGAAGGGGTTAGTTTTTCCGCTCCCGAGGTGACGGCACAGATGATATCCAATTTCATCAAAGGGGGCGCCGGGGTGAATATGTTTGCCCGTCAACACGGTTTCGGGATTAAGTTGGTGGATTGTGGGGTGAACTGTGATTTTGGGCCTATGGAAGGATTGATTGACCGGAAGATTCGGAAGATCACTTCGAATTATTTGCACGAGGCAGCCATGACTGAAGAGGAGTTTGACCGGGCAATAGAGATTGGCGCGGAGATCGTGGATATGGTGTATGCTGAGGGGACGAATGTGGTGAGTTTCGGGGAGATGGGAATCGCGAATACTTCAACTTCTTCCCTGTGGATGACTTACTTGACGGGGATTCCTTTATCGGATTGCGTGGGAGCGGGTAGCGGGTTGTCACGTGAAGGTGTGGAACACAAGTACAATGTCTTGCGTCGCTGCATGGAGAATTACAAGGGTGACGGTTCTGCTAAAGATATTCTTCGTTATTTCGGCGGATTCGAGATGCTGGCTGCCGTGGGAGGAATGCTTCGGGCTGCCGAATTGGGGATGATTATTATCGTGGACGGTTTTATCATGACGAATTGTGTGTTGGCGGGACGGGCTTTGTATCCGGCATTGACGGATTATTGTATCTACGGGCATCAGGGCGACGAGTGCGGGCATAAACTTGTGCTGGATTACCTGAAGGCGGAACCTCTGTTGAATCTTGGTTTACGCTTGGGGGAGGGAACCGGGGCAATCTGTGCTTATCCTTTACTGGTTTCAGCCGTGAACATGATAAACGAAATGGCTTCTTTTAAGTCCGCGGCGGTGACGAAGTACTTTAAATAATTGAAAATTGAAAGTTGAAAATTGAAAATGAGAGTGAATCACGGAATCTGAAATCACAGAATAAGCGTTGGTTCGTGCGGCTGGAATCTAAAATCTAAAATCTAAAATTACTATGCGTTCTCTTTTGGCGGCAGTGATGATGTTTACGCGTTTACCATTATGGAGATTGGTCAACGTGGATAAACGCTATTTTGCGGATGTGATTAAGTTCTGGCCGTTGGTGGGATTTTTGACGGGGGCGACAACCGGCGGTGTGCTGTGGTTGGCGGCACAGGTGTTGCCGTTGGGGGTGGCTTGTGTGTTGGCGATTATAGCCAGAATATTATTGACTGGGGCTTTGCACGAGGACGGGTTAGCAGATTTCTTTGACGGCTTTGGGGGAGGAACTTCTAAAGAGAAGATTCTGGCAATTATGAAAGATTCCCATATCGGGTGTTACGGGACCATAGGTTTGGTGCTTTATTTCATGTTGTATTATGTTTTATTATCGAGTTTCGACCCCGCGATGATTTTTCCTATCGTGATAGCCGCCGATTGTTTTTCCAAATTGTGTACAGCGGTAATGATAAACACGTTATCTTATGTCCGCAAGGAAGAAGAGAGTAAAACAAAGGTGATTTACAGTAAGGTACGAATACTTATTTTTGTTCTCGTGGGGGCTATCACGATGATTCCCTTCTTTTTTCTAAAAGATGCGTCATTCTGTTGGGCAGTGGTTCCCGCTATATTGGCGGCTGTTGCTCTACGCTTCTTCTTTAAGGCAAAGATAGGAGGCTATACCGGCGATTGTTGCGGGGCTTCCGTCTTGATTATCGAACAGGTATTTTACTTGGGAGTACTCGTGATCTGGTGTCGCTATCAATTTTTGTTTTAGATACATATTAATTTTATGACTGATATTAAGACTACAATTATAGCTTTGGAAAAACAAGCTTTAGAGTTATGGAATAACGGGAATCCCGACGGGTTTATCGAGTTGTCTTCTGATGATGTCGTTTATTTCGATCCTGCTTTCGAGAATAAACTGGAGGGTAAAAGAGCCTTGGAAGAATACTATGCTCATGTCAGGGGGAAGATTAAAATCGACTTGTATAAAATGATAAATCCTGTTGTGCAGGTATCTCCGGGAGTAGCCGTTCTGACTTATAACTATGAGGCTCATCGGGAGGGTAGGGTATTCAGAATGAATTGCACGGAAGTTTATAAATTGAACCCGTCCAATCAGTGGAAAATAATACACACACATTGGTCTTTTGTTCAGCCTGATAAGGTCTTCAATTCTTGAAGATCAAGTTTAAGGATTGATATTTAGTTCTCTATTTTGATTCGGATAATGTGTCCGTCTGTTTGTTGAACTTGCAAGGTGCCGTCTTCTCCGATCGGGTAGACGGTTTTGTACTTGCAGGGAACAATCTCTTTTCCGTCCGTGTTGATATAGCCCTCTGTGTTTTGATGCCTGACAATAGCGTATCCCTCGGGGGTAAATTCTCCGATATAGGTGTACTTGCAAGGAATAAGTTCTTTGCCTTCGCTATTTCGTAAGCCGACCATGAATTCGTCATCCATGACGAGCAGGCGTCCGAGGTCCAGACTTAGCCAATAGATGTCTTTGTATTTACATGGAAGCATGACTTCACCCCTGATGTTGACCATGCCGAAGTGTTTGTTTTGAGAAATGCGGTACAGGTTACCTCCCAATTTCCCGACGGATTCGTAAATACAAGAGAGTAATTCGTTGCCTGAACTATCGACAAGCCCGTATTTTTGACTTTTTTTTACGCGAAATAGTCCATTCCCGAAATCTTGAATGTCCTCGTACTCGGCAGGGACGATTTCTCTTCCGGAACGATTCATGTACCCGTATTTCCCGTTTCGTTTGACGGGAGCGGTTTCGTAATTCTGGAAGTCTTCTATCCGGTCATATTTACATTCGGTCAGTTCCCTGCCGTCCCCGCTCATAAGCCCGAATTTATTGTCCCGTTCCACGCGTATTAGTTTGCCCTTGAATAGATTCACTCTCCCGTCGCATAGCGTGAGGGAGGTATATTGGCAGGGAAGAATTTCTTTCTTGTCTATATCGAGAAGTCCATGAAGGGAATCTTGTGTCGTGAGGTATAGAATCGGACCGAATTTACGGATTTTATCGTATTGGCAAGGAAGGATTTCTTTCCCTTTTTTGTTGATGAACCCGAATTTTTGTTCCCGTTTCGCGAGAGCGATACCTGTAGAATCGAACTCTTCGATGTCGTCGTACAGGAAGGGAATAACGGTTTGATCGGTAAGGGTGATATAGCCGTATTTATTCAGTTTTTTCGCTTTGATAATCGTGTCTTCTCCCGGAAATTCGATTTCATCATACAGGCAGGGAATAATTTCTTCGCCGGTAGTTGCGATAATTCCTTGGCAGCGGTTGAAATAGACTTTTGCCACGTTGTTTTGGAAAGATTCCGCGACATCGTATTTCAACGGGATAACGATATCGCCGGACATATTGATGTACCCGTATTTGCTGCCCATTTTGACAGCCGCCAAACCTTCTTGGAAGTCAAGAGCGTGGTCATATTTGTAGGAAATGATTTCTTCCCCCTTCTCGTTGATGAACCCCCATTTGCCGTTAGCAAGTTGGTGGGCGTATCCCGTGAAGTTGTAATTATTTTGGCATGAACATACAATTACTATGTAACAAACGCTTAGTATAAATAAAATAGAACTTTTCATTGTAGTTAGATTTACTTCTAATCGAATCAAAAATATAAATTAATTGGCAAAATTCTAGCAGGATAGGAAAAAAAAGACGATTTTTACAAAGTGAAAGATTGTATTATGGAAGTAATTTTGGTAAGACATACGAAAGTGAATGTCGTGCCGGGCATGTGTTACGGGAATACGGATGTGGATGTGGCTTCTTCGTTTGAAGAAGAGGCGGAGCGTGTACGGCAGGCATTATTAAAGCATGAGTTTGACGCTATTTATTCGAGTCCTTTGCAAAGGTGTCGTAAACTGGCTCTTTATTGCGGGTACGAGAATATGCTGTTGGACGAGCGATTGAGAGAATTGAATTTCGGGAGTTGGGAAGGACAGCGTTGGGACGAGATTCAGGATCCCCGGTTGCAGGAGTGGTATGACGATTGGTTAAGTATGCCGGCGGGAGGGGCTGAAAGTTTTTTACAACAATACAACCGGGTTTCAAGTTTCATGGATGATTTGAAAGAAACGAAAAGCCGGAGTGTCTGCGTGTTCACTCACGGGGGAACAATCCGGGCGGCATTGATTTATGCCGGGAAGTATAATTTTAATCAAGCTTTCACGGACGATGTGGATTACGGATCTCAAATCAGGATTACAATATGAGAAATATTGTTATTGTTTTATGCCTGTTATTCACGGTGAATCTTTTTGGTGAACAGAAAGAAAAAGAGGATGAATATATTCTATTGATTAGTTCGTATAGTAGTCGCTATCCTTGGCCGAAGATGATAGAGAATACTTTTCGTGACGAGGTGGGAAGAGTGGAAGGAAGGGTTAAAGTGTATAGCGAGTATCTGAATTGCGACAGGTTTTCTTCCTCTGAAATATGGTTGGAGAGGATGAGGATGATTATTCGGAATCATGCTTCCCGTCCTCCTAAAATTGTCGTACTGATAGCCGACGGGGCTTGGATGGCTTACCGGAAAGCCTATTCCGGGGAATGGGGGGATGTAAAAGTACTGCTTGGCGGGGTCAAGGATTGGGGAATGGATTTTGACCGTTACTGTGACAAACAACATTTGTCCGCAAATGATTTCGTGGCAACGGCCGATTTGTGCAAGCGGTATAACGCGACAGGATTGACGGAGCGCGTGGGGGTGAATAAGACGATACATATGATGAAACGATTGTTCCCGGATACGAAGAATGTTGCCCTTATCGGGGATAATTGTTTTTACGGGATATTTGCCTCTTTACTTGCCCAGAAGTTTATCCCGGGAGAGCATCCGGAATTGAATTATATACCGTTGGACGGTCGTTTCCTCACGACGGATTCTTTGTTGCGGCGTTTACGGCAATTACCGGAACACACGGGTATCGTGTACGCGTCATGGTTGCAGGATGTTACCGGACAGACGAATGATTTCGAGAGAATGAACGACAACATTCTCGCGCTGGTGGGGCAGCCTGTGTTTTCTCTTTCCGATTGGGGCGGGAAAGGCGACGATTTTATAGGTGGTTATTATTATTCGTCCATGAATTACGGGCAACGGTTAGCCGGAATTGCCGTCGAACTGTTGCATGGGGCTGAGCCGGAAGATATACCGTTACACAATGCCAGTGATGATTTCGGGGCGCATCTGAACAAGAGTTTGGTCGTGAAGTATAACTTGGATCCGGCAGTCGTGGGAGAACCGGTAACTTATTTCAACGTTCCTCTTTCTTTCTGGGAAGAGAACAGGAGAGTACTGCTAAATGCGTTGATCGGTTCGTTGGTTTTTGTCTTGGCGGTAATGATCGGTTTCTATTTTTACCGGACAAAGAACTATTTGAAGTGGCAACGGAAGTTAAGCGAGAGTTTGAAGAGTTCTTTGGAGAACCAGCTTCATGTTTCGGAGACGCTGGAAACTTTTTTACAGGAGAAAACCGAAGCTGAAGCGGTGAATCAAATGTTGTTGCGGATGTTGGAGGAATATAATGCCGACCGGGCGTATATATTCGAACTGGACCGTTCCGGGCAATATTGTGACAACACGTACGAGATTGTGGCGGAAGGTATTGAACCTCAAAAAGAATACTTGCAACATATACTTTTGGCAAACTCGGGAAATTTTTATTCCATGGTATGGCAGAATGAGTTGCTTGCCGTGGATGATTTAGAGGCTACCCGCGGAAGCATACCGGAGGAGGAGTGGCAGATACTGGCGAATCAGGGTATTCAGTCTATTCTCGTGGCTCCTTTACATTCGAACAATCGTACATGGGGATTCGTGGGTGTCGATTTCGTGCGGGAAAAGAAGGTGTGGACGGAACAGGATAAATTGTATCTCAGCACGTTGTCGCATGTTTTATGCATTGGCATGTCCCACTATCGTTCGGAAATACTTCAAAAAGAGAGTGAATTGCGTTTCGGTTATCTTTATCGCAATACATCCTTGGCGATATGCCTTTTTGACGCTAAAGGGGTTTTGCAGGAAGTGAACGAGTGTTTCCTCGAGGCGACGGGAATCATGAACAAAAAAGACTTGTTGGGACTATCTCTCTATTCTCTTCGTTTCCTTTCCGATGAGCGTTGGAAAGTGCTGGACGGAACGGGACAACTGGTAATGGATTACGTGTTCTCTCCCAAGGCATGGAAAGAGGCGTACGGGATTTATTCCCGTCGGGTTTCTTCCTGTTATTTCACGGTTCACGTGAAAGAACTGAAAGATGAGGTTGATAATACTCTCGGGTATATGATGGTTTGGATTGATAACACGGTACTGGTGGAGGCGAGGGCGAAGGCCGAAGAGTCCGACCGTTTGAAATCTGCTTTTATTGCCAATATGTCGCACGAGATACGAACTCCCTTGAATGCTATCGTCGGTTTTTCCGAGTTGCTTACCACGGACGAGGAGGTGGAAAAAGAGGAGAGGGACGAGTATATCAAGTTGATACGGACGAACACGGATTTATTGTTGCAGTTGATAAACGATATTCTCGATCTGTCGAAAATTGAAGCCGGAGTGTTGGATTTTGTCCCGGAGAAAGTGGATTTGGAGTTACTTTTGTCGGGCATCGAGGCATTGTATAAGATGAAAGTCAGGGAAAATGTGAATGTTGAGTTTGTGAGTAAACATACCGGATTGCAGTTTTTGTTTGTCGATAAAAACCGGTTGAGTCAAGTGATATGTAATTATTTGAATAATGCCTTGAAATTTACCGCGAAAGGACATATTTATTTCGGGTATGAAGTCCGTGAGAATGACGTGTATTTCTTTGTCGAGGATACAGGTACCGGAATACCGCGGGAGAAACAGGAGTCTATCTTTCAGCGTTTCGTGAAATTGGATTCTTTCAAACAAGGTACGGGACTGGGACTTTCAATATGTTCCACTATCGTGGAGAAATGGAAAGGGCAGATTGGTGTAAAATCGGAAGAGGGACGAGGTTCCACGTTCTGGTTTACCGTGCCGAGATTATAGAGAGGAGTGTTCGTATGCACTGTTCTCTGCTTTCTTTTTTTCTGCACGGAGTTTTTTGCGCAATCCTTTCTCGACGGCAAGTACAAGGAAAACGATTAGAAATAGTATTGCGACGTTGAGCCACGTGCGGAAACTGGACTCGTAGAAGTCCGTCATGGCAAATTTAGCGATTGCGGCCAAGATTAATATATACAGACACGTGCGTACATTCCGCAGCTTCTTTTCCGTGGAAGCAATGATGTCATTATCGGAAGATTCCTTTTCTGTTTTCATGGCCTTGTGGTTTAGTACGTAATTATATTTCTGTAAAGGTATGAAATTAATTTTAGATATCAATCACGTGAAATTGCACTTATTCCCGTGTGTTGTAGAATTCCCGGTATCTTTCAATTGCATCCTCAAGCAATGCTTTTTCGATTTTCGGTTGACGTTCAAAGAAAGTGGTTTCTATTTTTATCTGGCTTCTTTGAGCAATCTTTTTCCAATTCCCGACAATTCTGCCGTTATACAAGATGACGGGATAGAATATGCCATTGTTAGAGAATGCTTTCGGGTGGTGAACGGGGTCTATCACTGTGCCTCGCTCTTTATAGCTGATGAGGTATTCGTCATAGGAAGGCAAGAGATGAAGTTGTGGTCGCATGGAAGGTGCGTTAGAGCAGGATTCATGCACGTGTAACTCGAAAGAGCCGTATTTTTCCACGTGCAACTCCGATTTGATGGTTTCTATCGCTTGTTTGGCTTCCGAGATGAGCAAACCGGACCACCAAGTGAAATCTTCTAGGCTGGCAGGAGAATGGCTTCTGAAATAATAGGTAGCTAATTTAGCCAGAGCTTCTTCTTTGTGTAGCTCTTTTACGGGGGGAATACGTTCTTCCAAGAGAGCGTAAGTCGGTTTTTGTTTCCTATCAACACCGCTGCAAATGATACCTTCCGATTCAGAGCGGTTCAAACAATATTTCAAGAATATGGGATTACCGCTATGGCTCATTTGCACAAGAGTTTTCTCCAGTTCTTCCTTGGTTAGGCTCTTGCCTTCAAGAATTTTCTCTATGTCCTGTTTACATTTTTGATATTCTTTCTCGCCGATATTTATTTGGCTGCACCATGACTTGAATGCTGCTATATTACGTTGTTTGCATAGTTTCAGCATCCAGCGTAAATCTTCTGCCGCGACAATGTGCCACGTGGGACGCATGACATGGGTACGGATGATTTCTCCTTTTTGTAGAGCCTCTTCAACGACAGATAAAGAACCTGATTTTAGTCTTATTCCGATAGCCCATTTTACCATCGGGTAGTTTTGAGCTTGTATCGCACCCATCCATGTCACGAGTTCTTTCGGTGTTTCGAATCGTGAATTTGTCAATTGTTGGCATTGCAGACGGATGTTTGTCAACATATGTGGGTTTGTTAAGTTATAAGGTTTATAAAGTTCATAAAGTCTTTACCGCCACAAGCATCTTACTGAAAAAACTTATATACTTTATAAACCTTATGAACCTTATGAACTATTCTATCGTTTTACTTCTTCTTTTACGTTCGTTTTCGTCCAGGTAAATCTTGCGAAGGCGCATGGCTTTAGGGGTGACTTCCACGTATTCGTCTTCTTTGATATATTCCAGTGCTTCTTCCAAGCTGAATAATATCGGGGGAGCGATGTTCGTTTTCTCGTCCGAACCGCTGGCACGCATATTCGTTAATTTCTTGGATTTGCAGACGTTGATAACAATATCGTCTTGACGTGAACTTTCGCCGATTACTTGTCCGGCATATACTTCGTCGCCCGGGGTAATGAAGAATTTACCTCTATCCTGCAATTTGTTGATCGCGTAGGCAAATGAATCTCCTGTTTCCATGGCAATCAGCGACCCGTTGATGCGCATCTCGATATCTCCGGCGTAGGGCTCGAAACCTTTCAGACGATGTGCCATGACAGCTTCTCCCGCGGTAGCGGTCAGCAAGTTACTTCTTAAACCGATGATGCCTCTGGAAGGGATATCAAAAGTCAGGTGTACCCGTTCGTCACGGTGTTCCATGTTTGTCATGGTTCCTTTGCGGCGGTTGACCATCTCGATGGCTTTACCGGAAACCTCTTCCGGGAGGTCGATGGTTAATTCTTCCACGGGTTCACATTTCACGCCGTTGATTTCCTTGATGATTACTTTCGGTTGTCCGACTTGTAATTCATAACCTTCGCGGCGCATGGTTTCGATCAATACGCTCAAATGAAGGACGCCTCGCCCGAATACAATAAATGAATCGGCTGATTGCCCCGGCTCAATTCGTAAAGCAAGGTTTTTTTCCAATTCCCGGTCTAAACGGTCTTTGATATGGCGGGAAGTCACGAATTTTCCGTCCCGTCCGAAGAATGGCGAGTCATTGATCGTGAACAACATACTCATGGTCGGTTCGTCAATGGCGATGGGTGCAAGAGCTTCCGGGTTCTCGAAGTCCGCGATGGTGTCCCCGATCTCAAAGCCTTCGATTCCCACGAGTGCACAAATTTCTCCACATTCAACTTCTTCCACTTTCTGTTTGCCCATCCCTTCGAAGGTCATCAGATCTTTAATACGGGTTTTTATTTTGGTGACGCCGTCTCTTTTGCAAAGCGTGACGGGCATACCGGATTTCAACGTGCCCCGGGTTAATTTACCGATGGCAATCCGTCCCACGTATGAAGAATACTCCAAAGAAGTGATTAACATTTGGGGTGTCCCTTCCTGTACTTTCGGGGCGGGAATATCTTTGATGATAGCGTCCAGCAATGAAGTAATGTCTGTTGTCGGTTTGCGCCAATCCGTGGACATCCAACCTTGTTTCGCGCTACCGTAAACAACCGTGAAATCCAATTGTTCTTCGGTGGCATCCAACGAGAACATCAAGTCGAACACTTGCTCGTACACGAAGTCCGGGCGGCAATTTGTTTTGTCAACTTTGTTTACAACTACAATAGGTTTTTTACCTAACGCGAGAGCTTTTTGAAGCACGAAGCGTGTTTGCGGCATCGTTCCCTCGAAAGCATCAACTAACAATAAAACTCCGTCAGCCATATTTAATACCCGCTCCACTTCTCCACCAAAGTCGGCATGTCCGGGGGTATCAATAATATTTATCTTGTAATCTTTGTAATGAACTGAAACGTTCTTTGCCAGAATGGTAATTCCTCTCTCTCTTTCTAAGTCATTGTTGTCAAGGATTAAATCTCCCGTGTTTTCTTTTTCTCTGAAAAGGTTTCCTTGAAAGATCATCTTGTCAACCAAAGTTGTTTTTCCGTGGTCAACGTGTGCGATAATCGCGATGTTTCTAATTTTCTGCATTTTGCTCCTATGGTATTAAATCCAAATAGGGCGCAAAGGTAGTGTTTTTTTCATAGAAAAGGGGCTCATTGAGCCCCTTTTTTTATTCTACCCTGTTGGCACTTCCCAAAACGTTAATGGTTTTGTGCTTGTATAATTCTTTTAAAGCATCTCTTGCCGGTCCTAAATACTTGCGGGGGTCGAACTCTGCCGGTTTGTTGGCGAACACTTCGCGAACGGCTGCGGTCATGGCAAGACGACCATCCGAGTCGATATTGATTTTGCAGACAGCGGAAGTGGCTGCTTTACGTAATTGTTCTTCCGGGATACCTACCGCGTCTTTCAACGCACCGCCGTATTTGTTGATCTTGGCAACTTGATCTTGCGGAACGGATGATGAACCGTGAAGAACGATGGGGAATCCGGGGATTCTTCTTTCGATTTCTTCCAGTATGTCAAAACGTAATGGAGGCGGGATTAATACCCCGTCAGCGTTACGGGTACATTGTTCCGGTTTGAATTTATTCGCCCCGTGAGAGGTACCGATGGAAATAGCTAACGAGTCAACACCCGTTTTCTTCACGAAATCTTCCACTAAGTCCGGGCTGGTGTACACGCTCGCGGCGGCAACTACGTCGTCCTCGATTCCTGCCAATACCCCGAGCTCTCCTTCCACGGTAACGTCATATTTATGAGCGTACTCTACTACTTTTTTGGTGAGTGCCACGTTTTCTTCATACGGGAGGGCTGAACCGTCAATCATCACGGACGAGAAACCCATCTCGATACAGGAAACGCACAATTCGTATGTATCGCCATGGTCAAGGTGAAGACAGATGGGGATATTACATCCTAATTCTTTAGCGTATTCTACCGCTCCTTGTGCCATGTAGCGTAGAAGCGTTTGATTGGCGTATTTACGCGCACCGCTTGATACTTGTAAGATAACAGGTGATTTCGTTTCCACGCAAGCACCGATGATAGCCTGCATTTGCTCCATGTTATTGAAATTGAAAGCCGGGATAGCGTATTTGCCTTCCATTGCTTTCTTGAACATTTCTCTGGAATTAACCAGTCCTAAGTCTTTGTAATTAACCATAGCTGATATGTTGTTTATATTTCGTGCATCAAAGTTATATATTAAAAACAGACTTTCACAAGGAAATGAGAGAAAAATTTCAAACGTTTGCGGAGATTGAAAATTCTTTGAATTTTCAAGTTGCGGGTTGAGCCTACGGCTCTGCAAGTTACAAGTTGCAGAGTCGTAGGTTGAAGTCACACGGACAAAAAAATAGAGTGGTTTACCACTCTATTTCTTGCAGCCCGTGTGACTTCAAATAATCATTCGCCCGGCTGAATTGGTGGTTACCGAACCAACCGCCCCGGTTTGCCGATAAGGGGGAAGGGTGGACGGATTTTAATACCAGATGACGGTTCGTGTCGATGAAAGCACCTTTACGTTGTGCGTATGAGCCCCAGAGGAAAAACACCAGATTGTCTTTGCGCTCCGCGATGACTCTGATAACGGCGTCCGTGAATGTTTCCCAACCTTTGTTCTGGTGCGAGCCGGCTTGATGTGCCCTCACGGTCAACGTGGCGTTGAGCAGGAGTACTCCTTGTTCTGCCCAGCGTTCCAGATTTCCCGAGGTAGGAATAGGGGTACCCAAGTCGTTTTGTATCTCTTTGAAGATATTTTGCAAAGAGGGTGGTTGCTCGATTCCCTCGGGTACGGAAAAACAAAGCCCGTGTGCCTGTCCGGGCCCATGATAAGGATCTTGTCCTAGAATGACAACCTTTGTCCGGTCGGCAGGACAGTGGTCGAAAGCGTTAAAAATGAGTTTGCCGGGAGGGTATATTTTCGTGGTGCTATATTCTTGTTTCACGAATCGAATCAATTCTGAAAAATAAGGCTTTTCAAATTCATCTTTTAATAATTCCTTCCAAGAGGGCTCGATTTTCACGTCAACCATAACTTTAAAATTTTAGATTTAATGATTTTAGATTTTAGATTCCCACTGCACGAGGCGAACGCTCTTGATTGCAATTTAAAATCTAAAATTTAAAATTAGTAAGTTTTTATCTCAAATAATTTCGGCCAGTGTTTTCCGGTAACGTAAATCGTGCCCTTCTTTTCATTGTAAGCGATACCGTTCAACACGTCGTCGTTTTCGTCTAACTTGGCTTTCTCCGCGGGAGTCAGCATATTCGGTAACAATAGTTCTTCTGTTACTTCCCCTGTTTCCGGGTCGATAATCACGATGCGATCCGTGAGCCATTCGTTTGCCCAGATAAAACCGTTGATATATTCCAATTCATTCAGGTTGGTGACCGGACCTTTGCTATCGTAAACCTCTACTGTTTTTATCACGGTGAACAGTTCCGGGTCTAGGTGATACAAACGGTGTGTCCCGTCGCTCATGACGAGCTTGTCACCCATGGTGGTAAGTCCCCAACCTTCCTGCATGGAATAGTCGAAGGTGGTCAATAACGTGAAGGTTGTCAAATCGTACACGAACGCTTTTTTGGATGTCCACGTGAGTTGATAAATTTTATCCTTGTACACGGTGATTCCTTCCCCGAAATAACGGGCATCCAAGCTCAGGGATGCTAACGTTTTGTTGCTTTCCAAATCAATCTTGCGTAGCGTGGACTGACCTTTTATCCCGGTTCCCTCGTACATGATTCCGTCGATGTAGACCAAACCTTGGGTGGAGGCGTCTGTCGCGTGGTTGTATGTCTTGACTAATTTGTAATTCAGTCTTTTCGGTGCTTTATCCGGCTTCACGATAAATGACTGGGTGGCGACTCCTTGCTTGCTATCCGGGTGGAAGGCGATAACTTTCAGCGTGTTCGTACCGCACTTTTCTTTCGGGAGCTTGAATATGTATTCTTTCGTGGTACTGTCAAGCGTGGCAATCTTTTTCTGGTTAAAAAAAAGGTGTGCCGAGTCGATCTTGTAGCGTTTGTTATTGGCGTACACTATTTTCAACTCTTGGTTAAATTGACAGGTATCACCTTTCATGGGATAGACAAATTGTACGCTTTTCACGTATTTCGGACCCGTGCCGCGTGCTTCTTCCGTGGTGGAAGAAACAGCCGTGTCCCCGGTGTTTTTGGCTTTATTTGTCCCCTGACAGGCAGCAACCAGAAGAATGGATAATAATATGTAATAGTAGCAAGAAGTCATAATATGCATCGTTGAATTATTCTAGTTCCCATTCGTAACCGTCCTTCGTGTCCTTGATCTGAATCCCGGCATTCTTCAATTCGTCCCTGATTTTATCCGAAGTTGCCCAATCTTTGTTTGCCCTTGCCGCCTTTCTGACATTCATCATGGCGTCGATTACCTTGCCAAGGGCTTGATTGCTGGCGCTGGAATCCGTTTCACCCTTCAATCCGAGGATGTCGAACACGAAGCTGTCAAATAATTCCGTTAAGATTTGCAGGTTTTCGGCATCTATTTTTTCATTTCCGGCGGCGATAGAGTTAATCACGCGTACCCCATCGAACAAATGTGCGATTAGAATGGGCGTGTTCAAGTCGTCGTTCATGGCATTGAAACAATTGTCCCGTAATGTTTTTACATCCACGGTATTCTCGTTTGATGCTTTCAATTTATGCAATTGCACGATGGCGGACATCAGGCGCTCGTATCCTTTTTCTGCCGCTTTCAGTGCTTCGTTCGAAAAGTCAAGCGGACTACGGTAGTGAGCTTGAAGGATAAAGAAACGCACGGTCATGGGCGAGTAGGCTTGTTCCAAAACGGCATTATCTCCGGCAAAGAGTTGGTCCAAGGTAATGAAATTGCCGAGTGATTTACCCATTTTCTGTCCGTTGATCGTTACCATATTGTTATGCATCCAGTATCTCACGGCAGGATGTCCTTGCGCGGCAGTGCTTTGCGCGATCTCGCACTCGTGATGAGGGAATTGCAGGTCAAGACCGCCCCCGTGAATGTCAAACGTGTTGCCAAGGTATTTCTGGCTCATGCAGGAACATTCCAGATGCCACCCCGGGAAGCCCACTCCCCACGGGGAAGGCCAGCGCATAATATGTTCGGGAGTCGCTTTTTTCCATAGGGCGAAATCCACGGAGTTCCGTTTTTCTTCCTGTCCGCTGAGTTGTCTTGTATTTACTAGTAACTCGTCTATTTTTCGTCCGGAAAGAATCCCGTAGTGGTATTTTTTACTGTAACGCTCCACGTCGAAATAGATATTCCCTTCGCTCTCGTAGGCATATCCTTTGTCGATCAGGGTTTTGATTAATTCCTGCTGTTCGATGATATGTCCCGATGCGTGAGGCTCTATACTGGGAGGGAGCGTGTTCAGTTGTTCCATGTTCTTGTGATAACGGTTCGTGTACAATTGCACGACTTCCATGGGTTCCAACTGTTCCAACTTTGCTTTCTTCGCGATCTTGTCTTCTCCGTCATCCTCGTCATTCACGAGGTGTCCCACGTCCGTGATATTGCGGACGTATCTCACCCGATAACCTAAATATTTGAGATAACGAAACAACAAGTCGAACGTGATGCCCGGGCGGGCGTGTCCTAAATGTGCGTCCCCGTACACGGTAGGCCCGCAGACATATAATCCCACGAACGGGGGGTTCAACGGTTCAAACAACTCTTTCTTTCGACTTAGCGTGTTGTATATCGTCAACTTGTTTTCCATAATTCTAAAGTACTATATTGATATGATTCAACAAAAGTATGAATTTTATAATTGAAAATTGAAAATTGAAAATTGAAAATGAAGAAAATCGTGAATTATTGCCCGATTTCCTGTCTTCCTTCCTATGTCCGTGATGGGTTGCCTACCTCTTCCCGCTCTTATGATGACAACATAAATGTAGCAACTTGCCAGCATATTCGCTTCCCGTCGATGATGCTACGTTCGTGCTACGTTCATGCTACGTCCATGGGGGCAGGAAGGGGTAGCCTTCGGGTAGCCCGGGGGTTATTGAGGTTTATATTTCAATGCCTCGGGGATCGTGGCCTTCAATTTCGCGATACGGTTTTGGTCAGCGGGATGGGTAGAGAGAAATTCGGGTTGTTTGGCACTTCCCGAGCTTGCCATTCTACTCCAGAATGCCACAGCCTCGTTAGGATCGTAGCCTGCCATGGTCATGAAGATCAAGCCCAAGCGATCGGCTTCATACTCGTGTTTCCGGGAGAAGGGCAGAGTGACGCCTAAATTCGTGCCCATGCCGATTGCCGCAGCGAGCAATGCTTTGCGTGTATCGGATTGGTCGTGCCCGAGAATTTCCGTTGCGGCAGCTTGACCGTATTGTAGCAAGGTTTGCTGGCTCATTCGCTCGTTGCTGTGATGTGCCACGGCGTGAGCGATCTCGTGTCCCATGACGACCGCTATCCCCGCGTCCGTCTTGCAATAGGGAAGGATGCCCTCGTAAAACACGACTTTCCCGCCCGGCATGCACCACGCGTTCGGTTCGTTGCTGGCAACAAGGTTAAATTCCCATTGAAAGTTGGCGAGCTGATCCTGCATGCCGTTAGCGGCAAGATATTGTTCTACCGCTTTCGAGATTCGTGCCCCCACGTCTTTGATGCGTTTTTTGTTTACCGCGTCAGTGGATAGTTTGTTTTCCTTTAAAAAGCTACTGTATGAGGTTAGGCTCATGGATACCATTTCGTTTTCGGGGAAAAGGATAAGCTGACGACGCCCCGTGATAGGTACGGTGGCGCATTGCGCGAAAAGTAACAGTATTATTACCGGTAATGCGATACGTGAAATTAATGTTTTCATATTCTAGCCAATCATTATGCAAATTCGTCGGCGATTAATTCATCGGTCGATGAATTTGGTATTTGAATGCAAATATACGAAATAATTTATCGTTAATGTGAGTTTGATTTGAAATAAGCATATGTGGTAAGTTTAGAATAATCTTATTGTGTTTTTGTGGCATGTATGGCTAAAAGGTGAATGGGGTGGAAAATATTTGAATGCAGAATAGTTTGCTTTCGTGTATGCAGGAGTAAAAAATAAGTAAATGATATAATAAAAATATTAATAAAATAAAGATATTATTGTTGGATGTTCGGTTATTTAGCCATATCTTTGAAAGAATGTTATTTGAAAATAGTAGAAGAATGGGTTAGTTTGGAAATTTATTTATAATAGGAATGAGGGACGGCTTATGGACAGGAATAATATTTTTACAGAGGCTTTATACGGGGTTAAAAACGGGTATCGAAGTACCCTTTTCCGAATTGTTGTTATTTTAGTTGTCTGTGGGAGTGTGTTTTGTCAATTCATTCCGTTGTTTGGAGAGGATTATGTGATAAATTATCAGTATCATTCTTACGTGGGGTGGATATCACAAGCCTTGCCTTCGTCGATGGCTTATAGGACTGCTTATTTTTTTAATGTTATACAATTATTGCTTGTAATCGCATTTGTTAATAATGATTTGAGAGCTTTCAAGTTTAGCGGTATGGAATCGATTCGAGTCAGACCGTTTAGTAATGAGGAAATTGTGTTGGGGAACTTTGGGGGAAAACTGTTGCTTTTCACGTTGGTAAATTTTTTGACCTTGGGAATCTCGATTTTAATTAATGCGACTTTCTATCCGCATGCTTTTGATTTCGGCATCTATCTTTTTTATTGGTTGACCCTTAATTTGCCGGCGTTGGTCTTTTTTCTCGGGGTGTCTTTTTTCGTGATTCGAGTTGTGCGTCAGCAAGCGTTAAGTTTTGTAATTTTATTTGTGTTCTTTTGGGGGCTTATTTTTTGGGGAGCGGGTTGGTTGAATGGTTTATTTGATCCTTATGCCCGACATATTCCCAATATGTTTTCTGATTTCACGGGACACGTCGGCATGGGGAACTATTTGTTACAAAGGAGTTTTATCTTTTTTACGGGGATAAGTTGTTTGTTGCTATCAATTATTCCTTACCCGAGGATTCCGAATCGTGTGTTCGGGTATAGGAGTGTGTTGGGGCGTGTTTGTGTGATTTTTGTATTTGCCGCGTGTTTGGGATTGTGGTATATGTCTTTGTATAATAGCGTCGGAAATAACCGGGAGAAATACAAGCGTATTTATTCGGAATATGAAAAATTCACCGGGGTAAAGGTCGTGCAGAATGATTTGCAGGTGAAGGCTCTTGAAGAAAACGGGATATCCGTGACGAGCCGGATGATTGTCGAGAATAGAGCGCCGGTGCCGCTACCGCTTGTCATGTATTTGAACCCAGGTTTAAAGATTTTATCTCTTGAAATAGACGGAAATCGTGTCGATTTCCAAAGGAAACAACAAGCTATTGTCACGGATAAAAAATTGGAAGCGGGGGAAATGGCGGAAGTGTTGTTTCGGTACGAGGGGGGTATCGAGAAGGATATATGTTTTCTTGATGTGATGCCTGAAAAATATTATTCTGAAACGATAAATAATTATGGTATATATTATTTCGGGAATGTTCCTGCTTTTTGCGAGCGGGATTACAAGTTGTTTACACCGGAGTGTATGTGGTATCCGGTTTGCGTACCGCCTTACGGGGTATCCGGTTTGCGTGACGTGAATTTTTCCCGCTATTCTTTGCAGGTAGAGCACGAGCCCCGTTTAAAGGCTATATCTCAGGGGAGTACTGTTCAAGAGAAAGATGGGGTGACGATATTCGCGTTCGAGCATAATATGCCGGGCATTAGCTTATGCGTGGGTAATTACGAGAGGCGTGAAATAACGGTGGATTCAACTCGAATGGCTCTTTATTATTTTCCCCGTCATGATTATCTTCTTGAAGAATACGAACATTTCTCGGAAGAATGTTTGTTGGACGAATTGGCGTACGCGAAGAGTAATACTTTTGAGCTCTCCGGGTGCATTAGAACTCGGAAGTTTTCTGGAAGAAAAAGGAACTATGATCCGACGCAACAATATCCTTATCGTTGGTTGACATTGGTGGAGGTGCCTTGTGGTTTTTACAGTTTCCCTAGTTTGATGCAATTGTCGGGGGAGCGTGTGCAGGGGGGAATGGTTTTTTTGCCCGAAAAAGGGTTTTCGATAAAGAATTACCCGGGAAAGGTTTTTGAAGATGAAACAAAAGATTGGGATACGAGGGTAGGCATGAAGTTAAGCAGTGAGATTAGCGAGAGCATAGGGAAAGGAAGTTGTAATATAAAGCCCCAACTCGTGGGGAAAACAACGTTTATTTATTCTCGTGAATACCCGTTGATTCATGATGTGTTAATGCGTATGGCTCGGGAGGAGGGGATAATGGATGACAGTAGGGATTACATGGCTGATTATGGCGCTATTGAATATTTGGAACACGCTAGTTTGAAGGATGCCTTGGGGGATAGTACGTTGGAACCGGAAATTCTTCAAAGTATTATTCGTAAAAAATGTAAGGAATTGCGTGCTTATATTGCGTTGCAGGTAGGAAAGGAACAATTTCGACAATTTTATGTCGATTTTTTAGGGAAATATCTTTTCGAGGAGGTGTCGTTGGAAGATTTTCTAGAGCAATTTTCTCAAACATTTGATTTTCGTTTGGATTCGTTGGTGGAAAATTGCTATAACACGAATCGATTGGCTATATTGGATGTACGCGATGCCCGGGTAATTGAGGTCAAGAAAATGGACGATGTGTTGTATAGGATGTATGAATTCAAAGTGTTTAACAAGGGTGACGTGGCAGGGATTATCATGTGGGACAAAGCTCAAGGATGGGTTATTCCGCCTCGGATGGCAATGGAGATTCATGTCGGTTTCCCTTATAACGGAGCTAACCCCTATTTGGAGATGCCTTTGGCTCAAAATATTCCGTCGGTAATGTACTTAAAGGAAATAGAAATGAGTCAGGTAGATACCACGACGAGGGTCTTTCAAGTGGATACTTCTTTATTTTACACGAAGAAGGAGGAGATTATCGTTGATAACGAGGATTCTGGTTTCCGGCTCGTGAAGGCGAAAGATAATTTCATCACGTCTTTATTTCAAAAAGGGGAAAATGATAAAAGGTATTATAATGTTTTCATTGAGGACGCTTGGTTGCCGGTGATTAGTAAAAGTTTTTATGGTTTCCCTATCCGAAGCGCGTTATATAAAGCAGCCTTATATGGTGCCGGTTCTGGAAAACAAAAAGTGGAATGGAATGTTGTTTTACCGCAAGAGGGGAAATATGAGGTGTTCTTTTATTACACGGAATACTTGTGGAACTGGAAAGGGTGGGGGTCGCAGGTAAAGGAACTTTCACGTTATTACTCGGTTTTCGATGGTAAAAAAGAATACGAGGTAACTCCTACTTTGACGGAAGAAGATGACGGAAGTTGGGTTTCTTTAGGCGTGTATGATTTTTCCCGTAAGGCGAAAGTAACATTGAGTGATAGAGTTCCGGATAGCGAGATACAGCAAACGCTTGTGGCGGATGCCGTGAAGTGGGTGAGGGTAGAATGATGTGTGTTGATAATGATTTTTGAAGAGAATTGAAATGGAGGTTGATAAATAAAGTATTGAATATAAAAAAAGAATGATAATATTTTGAAAATAATATTTTGTAGGTTATATTTGGAAAAATATGATTAACTTAAAATGCAAATTTATGGGGAAGAAATTTTTATTTTTATTGGTTTTAGTTCTTTTGGGGACTTATAATACAGAGGTTAAAGCAACAAGTGAAAGGAGTTCTGCAACGGAGTTGTTGGCTGCGGAGGAAATGGTTGCTCCATTTTTTGCAAAACCTCTTGAAAATGTTACAGCACGAGAAGGTGAATATGTTACAATGGAGGCTAGGGTAGGAGGATCCCCACTTCCAATTGTTCGTGTTTTCAAAGGTGATGTTGAAATTATACCTTCCGATAAAATCCAAATCACAATTCTTTTAAGTATTGTGACAATTACGATAAAGGATGTGCGTAAGGAGGATGCTGGGGAATATGTGATGGTATTAGTAAATGCGGCTGGGACTGTTAGAAGTAGTTGTTATTTAACTGTAATAGATTAGTTCGTTATAATGAATGTTTCTCCTTGAAGTTATTATGGTAGTTTTGGATTATTACGATGTAAGTTTAGGGGAAACATTGTTGTAGTTGTAAATTATTGAGTGAATATAGATAGTTCTAAAGATTGGGAAGTCTATTATGAATAAAAGTAACCTCTTTACCGAAGCCATATACGGGTTCAAAAGTGCTCGTAGGAATATCCTTTTTCGAATCTTGGTCATTTTGGCTATTGTCGGAATTGTTATTTGTCAGTTTACTCCCTTGTCCGGTGGAATAAAAAGTTTGTTTAGTTTTTCCGTGGATTGGCTCTCGCAGGCTTTGCCTTCGTCGATAGCTTATAAGACGGCTTATTTTTTTAATATTGTCCTGTTGTTTCTTGTGGTTGGGTTTGTTGCCAATGATTTAAGAATATTCAAGTTTAGCGGTATGGAGCCGTTACATGTCCGGTCGTTGAATAACGAGGAGATTGTATTGGGAAATTTCTTGGGGAAGTTACTTCTTTTTACCATAGTGAATTTCTTGGTGTTTGCGATCTCGATTTTGATAAACTTTGCTTTCTATCCACAGTCTTTTGATTTGTCTGTTTATTTGTTTTATTGGGTGACACTTAATCTGCCGACGTTGATATTTTTCCTCGGGATTTCGTACCTCATGACACGGCTTGTTCGTCAGCAAGCGTTGAGTATGTTGATTTTATTTGTGGCGTTGGGAATACTCTCGTACTGGGGGGCGGGGTGGCTAAACGGTTTGTTTGATCCTTTTGCCCGGAATATTCCCAATATGTTTTCCAATTTCACGGGACACGTGGGGATAGAGAATTATTTATTGCAAAGAGGCTTTATCTTGGTGGTAGGATTAGGTTGTTTGGTATTATCAATTATTCCTTACCCTAGGA
Source organism: Butyricimonas sp. DFI.6.44 (assembly GCF_022132345.1). Classification (NCBI taxonomy): domain Bacteria; kingdom Pseudomonadati; phylum Bacteroidota; class Bacteroidia; order Bacteroidales; family Odoribacteraceae; genus Butyricimonas; species Butyricimonas sp. DFI.6.44. The sequence goes on from NZ_JAKNJD010000006.1 coordinate 277,428, forward strand.
TACCTAATTGCTTGTATGTGTTTAAAAGAAATTTCAGTGTCGCTTGTGTTGTTTTTCTTGTTGCGGGAAGTTTGGCGTTTGTATATGTGTATCGACATGGAAGGACTGAGGATAACAGGAATGTGTATAAAGCGGTGTACGAGGAATACGGGAATACCCCGGCTGCAAGAGTTGTACGGAATGATTTATACGCAAAAGATTTAGGGGGTGGTATCTCGGTGACGAGTCGGATGTCTGTAGTGAATAGTTCCCTTGAGACTATTCCGCTTGTGATATATTTGAATCCGGGTTTGAAGGTGGTATCATTTGAAATAGACGGGGAGGCTATTGCTTTCCAGCGGGAGCGTCAAGCTATTCTCCCGGAGAAAAAGTTGAATCCCGGAGAAAAGGTTGAGATATCTATGCGTTACGAGGGAGGGATTGAAAACGATATATGTTTCATGGATACTGATCGGGAGAAATATTATTCCTCGTCGGTGAATAGCTTCGGGATATATCGTTTTGGGTATGCACCTGCTTTTTGTGGAAAAGAGTACAAGTTACTTACCCCGGAATGTATTTGGTATCCGGTTTGTGTGCCACCGTATGGGGCGACGGGAGTACGGGATGTGAATTTCACGAGATACTCGTTAAAGGTGGAACATGATTCTCGCTTGGTTGCTATTTCTCAGGGAAACATGATTGAAGAGAGGGGAGGAGAAACGATATTTACTTTTCATCACGATATGCCGGGAATTAGCTTGTGCTTGGGAAATTACGAGAAACGGGAGATCATGGTGGATTCTACTTGCATGACGCTTTATTGTTTACCCGGGCACGATTATCTTTTGGGGAATTATACGGATTTTCCGGAGAAAGATTTAGTAGATCAATTGAGGTATTTGAAAACGAACGATTTCGAAATGAACGGGTGTATTCAAACTGCTAAATTTAAGGCGAAACGTTTTGCCGAGAGTAATGTTTATGACCCGGTGCAGCAATACCCGTACCGTTGGTTTACCTTGGTGGAGGTTCCTTGTAATTTTTACAGTTTTCCCGGGATTATGCAGTTGGCGGGGGAACGAGTGCAGGGAGGAATGGTATTTTTCCCGGAAAAGGGATTTTATATGGACGGATTTTTTAAGGAAAGGTTAAAAAGGTCTTCAAATGAGGAAGATGTCATTGGTGAAAGCATGATTCCCGCTACATTGAGTAACGATGTCAAACCAATATTAGATGGAGGTTGTGATATAATGCCACAGCTCCTTGGAAAGACCGCGTTTATTTTCTCCCGGGAATGTCCGATTATACATGATGTTTTGGGGCAAGTGGCTCGTGCTCGATTTTACACGATCGCGGAAGCTTTCGCGGATGGTTCCTATGCAACTTATCCGACGATGAAATATTTGAGTAGCCATAGTTTGGAAGAGGCTTTGATAGACAAAATGTTATCACCGGAAATACTTGCTAGCATCATTGAACGAAAAAGTAAGGAATTGTACACCAGAATCAAGATGGAGGTGGGAGAGAAGCAATTCCAGCAATTTTATGTTGATTTTTTGGCAAAGCATTTATTCAAAGAGGTTGCCGTGGAAGAGTTCTTTCAACAGTTTTACCAAACGTTCGGGTACCCGTTGGACTCGTTGGTTCGAGGCTGGTACACGGCAAACCGGTTACCTTTGTTCGAGATACAGGATGCCCGGGTGGTAAAAGTAAAACGAACGGATGACGGTATGTACGGGTTGTACAAATTCAAGGTGTTTAACAGGGGAGAGGTCGCTGGAATTGTTTTGTCGGATGAGGGGCAGATGTGGGTTATTCCTCCCCGGGAAGGTCGGGAAATCTGTGTCCGTTCTGAAAAGAATATGGTCTATGCTACTCGTGGTTTTTATCTGGATATGCCTTTGGCAATGAATCTTCCCGATAGAACAGAATTGAAGATTGTTGAAATGAAGGAAGAGGATGTGGACACTACAACCGGGGTTTTCAGTGTGGGTACTTCCTTGTTTTTCACGAAGGGGAATGAAATCATCGTGGATAACGAGGATCCCGGTTTCAAGATCGTGAAGGCAAAGGATAATTTTATTACTTCTTTATTCCGAAAGGAGAAAAGTGATGAGAAGTATTATAAATATTTCAAGGGGATAGACGCGTGGTGCCCGACAATAGGCGAAAGGTTTTACGGGTTTCCTATCCGAAGTGCATTATACAAGATACCCGGAATCGGGAAGCAAAAAGTGGAATGGAATATTGTCTTGCCCCAAGAGGGGAAATATGAAGTCTTCTTTTACTACGCGGAATTATTCGAGGGGGGATATGGGCAAAATACGGCGGGGAAGGTTCGTTATTACACGGTTTCCGATGGCGAAAATGAATATGACGTTACGATCACCCCAAGTGAGCATGAACAGGCGACTTGGGTATCTTTAGGTGTGTTCGATTTTTCTAAAGAGGCAAAGGTGACTTTGAGTGATAGGACGATAGATGATGGAACACCATCAGCAATAGGTGAGGGTTTCGTGGCGGATGCCGTGAAGTGGGTGAGGGTAGAGTAATAGAAGACAAACAATGAAATAAAGCGAGGCTGCTCAAAATGATGAATGGGCAGCCTCGTGTTATTTGTTCGAGAATTATAATTCTGCTAACTGTTGCTCGATAGCTTTGATTTTGGCTTCGGCGTCAGCTTGTTTTTTGCGTTCGTTTTCGATGACTTGTGCGGGGGCTCCGCTCATGAATTTTTCGTTATTCAGTTTCTTCATGACGGAAGCGAGGAACCCTTGGGCGTAAGCCAGATCGGCTTCCAGTTTGGCTCTTTTTTCTTCCGTGTCGACTTCACCCATGGCGGGGATGAAGTATTCAACGGTGTTGCTGATAAAACTCCATGCGCCTTTGACGGTTTCGTCCACCATTTCAACGTCGCTGATGTTACCCATTTTAATGATTACGCTTTCGAAGCGTAGCGGGTAGCGGTCGTTGCTTTTTACTCTTAACGAGATGGCATCTTTGAAAGCAACGTTATTTTGTTTGCGGATGGTACGGATACCCGCGATAACTTCTTTTGTGTTTTCAAATTCGCTCAGGAAGTTTTCATCATAGCTGCCGGGTTGAGGTTGCACGGAAATCATGATGCTCTCGCCTTCTTTGCGTTCCCGTAAGTTTTGCCATATTTCTTCCGTGATAAACGGCATGAAGGGATGGAGTAATTGCAACATCTCTTCGAAGAGATAAATAGTCTTCTCGTAAGTTGTCCGGTCAATGGGTTGTTCGAATCCCGGTTTGATGATTTCCAACAACCAAGATGAGAACTCGTCGCGAAATCCGGTATATACCGTCATTAGAGCTTCCGACAAGCGATATTGGTCGAATTGGTTGTTCAATGTTTCCTTACACTTGTTAAGGTATTGTTCAAACCAATCGAGTGCCAGCTTGGAATGTTGCGGTTGTTCGATGTCCGCTACTTTCCAGTTGCTTACCAGACGGAAGGCGTTCCACACTTTCGTCGTGAAATTGCGTCCTTGCTCCGGCAGACTCTCGTCAAATAATAAATCACCACCGGCGGGTGCGCATAAAAGCATACCTACCCGTACGCCGTCTGCCCCGTATTGATTGATGAGGTCAAGAGGGTCGGGTGAATTACCGAGTGATTTGGACATTTTGCGATGCAATTTGTCGCGTACGATACCTGTCAGGTAAAGATTTTTGAACGGTTTCTCGTGCCTGTACTCGTAGCCTGCCATAATCATGCGTGCCATCCAGAAGAAAAGAATATCCGGTCCGGAAACTAGATCCGTGGTCGGGTAATAGTAATTGATGTCCTCGTTGTCCGGTTCCAATATGCCGTTGAAAACGGAGATCGGCCATAACCACGAGGAGAACCAAGTATCAAGACAGTCTTCATCTTGACGCAATTGATCGGCGGGGATGTCTTTCCCGAATTTTTCTCTTACCAGTTTTGCCGCTTCTTCTCTAGTATTGGCTACCACGTAATCGTTGCTATCCGGCAGATAGTACACCGGAATCTGATGTCCCCACCATAATTGACGGCTGATGCACCAGTCTTTCACGTTCTCCATCCAGTAACGATAGGTGTTCTTGAATTTCGATGGTGTCAAGCGAATGTCGTCGTTCATCACGGCGTCTAATGCCGGTTGAGCCAAATCTTTCATTTTCAGGAACCATTGCATGGAGAGCTTCGGCTCGATAACCACGTTGGTACGTTCGGAGTAGCCTACTTTATTATTGTAGTCCTCGATTTTTACCAGATTACCTGCTTGTTCCAATGCCGGGATGATTTCCTGACGCACGACAAAACGATCTTTGCCCACGAAAAGTTGGGCGTTCTCGTTCAGTGTTCCGTCGTCATTGAAAATATCGATGGATTCAAGATGATGCTTGAAACCGATTTCATAGTCGTTAATATCATGGGCAGGCGTGATTTTCAACGCACCGGTACCGAATTCCATATCCACGTACTCGTCTTGGATAATCGGGATGACACGATTCACGAGCGGCACGATACAATTTTTACCTGCCAGATGGCGGAAACGCTCGTCGTTCGGGTTCACGCACACGGCGCTATCCCCGAGAATGGTTTCCGGTCGGGTGGTGGCAATGGTGATGTACTCGTTGTCCGAGCCTTCTATTTGGTAGCGGAGGTAATACAGTTTGCTGTGTTCCTCTTTGTAGATTACTTCTTCATCAGACACGGCTGTTTTGGCTGACGGGTCCCAATTCACCATTCGGATACCCCGGTAGATCAATCCTTTGTTGTAAAGGTCTACAAATACGCGAATCACGCTTTCCGAACGGATTTCATCCATCGTGAAGCAGGTTCTGTCCCAATCGCAAGAGGCACCGAGGCGTTTCAATTGTTCAAGGATGATTCCCCCGTGTTTTTCTGTCCATGCCCAAGCATGTTTCAAAAATTCTTCCCGGGTAAGGTCCCGTTTCTCTATGCCTTCGCTTTTCAATTTGGCAACCACTTTGGCTTCCGTGGCGATAGAGGCATGGTCTGTTCCGGGAACCCAACAAGCGTTCTTTCCTTGCAAGCGAGCCCGTCTGACGAGTACATCCTGTATCGTGTTGTTCAACATATGTCCCATGTGCAGGACTCCCGTGACGTTAGGCGGGGGAATAACAATACAATACGGAGTTCTCTTTTTATCAACAACGGAATGGAAAAAACGATGTTCCATCCAGTATTGATACCATTTCTCTTCGCTTTTTCGCGGATCGTAGTTTGTTGGAATCATTTTGTTTTAAATTAAAATTTTAGATTCGTAAAAAGGGGCTTTTCAAAAAGCCCCCTTTGGTCCGTAAAGTCTATAATGTCCGTAAAGTCAATGTTTATAGGTTTATGCCCTCGTGTCAATTGTTGCCCTTATGGACTTTATGGACCTTATGGACCTTTGACTTTTATTTATTCTTCTGATTTTCTAATTCTTCGTCCTTTTTTCTTTTGTGCATCAAGGAGAGCGTCAAGGTCTGCTTTTTGTTGCGAGCCGTCGTAGTCACAGATGTATTTATCGATGAGGATACGACCACAGTATTCACAGACGATAATTTTCTTCCGGGAACGGATATCCAATTGTCTTTGTGGCGGAATTTTGTTGAAACATCCGCCGCAAGCGTCACGATCCACGGTTACAACAGCCAGACCGTTGCGCGCGTTGGAACGAATACGACGATAAGCGGTCAATAGACGATCGTCGATAGTTGCAGCCAATTGTTCGGATTTTATTTGTAAGGATTCCTCGTCCTTGTGTGTTTCGTTGATAATGTCGTTCAACTCGTTTTTCTTGGCTTCGAGGTCGGAAACCTTATCCTCGTAACGCTTTTTGGATTCTTCCATTAACGCGTCTTTTTCCGCTTTGGCTTTGGTCGCTTCACGGATTCTTTTTTCTTGTAATTCGATTTCGAGTTTCTGGAATTCGATTTCTTTGCTCAACGCATCGTATTCACGGTTGTTACGTACGTTGTCGAGTTGCTCGCTATATTTTTTTATCGCTTCTTCTGCTTTCTTGATTTCTTGCTTCCTCGTGGAAGTCGTTTTATCAAGTTCGCTTAATTCAGCCTTCAAGTTTTCGATACGTGTTTCTAGCCCCGCGATCTCATCTTCAAGGTCTTGAACTTCCAAAGGTAATTCTCCTCGAAGAGTTTTGATTTTATCGATCTCGGTGTCAATTCGTTGTAATTCATACAGGTTCTGCAGTTTTTCTTCAACTGTCAGCTCTTGCATTTTCTCATTGTTATTCGTCACCATATATTATAAATACTTAATCGGATTTGTATTAATCTCTGAAAACTGAACCGCAAATGTAGATATTTTTTTTGTAAGTATCTCATAAAATATCTCTTTTGTGAATTGTTCGCTTTCATAATGTCCTATGTCTGCTATCATAATCCGGTTTTCCGTGAGAAAGAAATCATGATATTTGAAATCACCGGAGATATAGATATCCGCGGCATTCGCTAGAGCCCGGTTGAAAAAAGAGGCTCCGGCTCCGCCACAAACAGCAACTTTACGGATAGAGGGTGTGTGAGGTCGCGTGTAGCGTAGCCTGTCACAGTGGAATGTTGCTTTCACTTGTCGGAGAAATGCCATGCTTTCGACCGGAGTTTCAAGTTCCCCGATAATGCCGAAGCCGTTGCCTTCCGAGAGGTCGCCTTCCGGTTGTAATATTTGCCTGTTATGCAAGTGTAATTTATCTGCCATGCGCCCGCTGACACCATTGGCAACGACATCCATGTTCGTGTGGGCGGCGTAGATCGTGATGTCATGTTTGATAGCGGAGATAACGCAGCGTTCCACGTACGTGGCAGGTGTAATGTGTTTCAACCCGCTGAAGATAAGCGGGTGGTGCGAGATGATTAAGTTGTGACCGTGGATAATGGCCTCGTTCACGACTTCCTCTGTTACGTCAATGCATAAAAGCACGGAAGTTAATTTCCGTTCGGGATCTCCACAAAGTAACCCGGAATTATCAAAACTCGCTTGGAATTTTAGCGGGGCATATTCTTCTATTAGCGCAATAATTTCTTTAATGTACATGGTCTTGCTGTTTTTATGATATTAGCTTGTGAAATTCATAAATCTAAAATCATAAATCTAAAATTATTATGGCAGTTGATTTTTGATAGATAACAGTTCTTCTTTTATGTTTTTCAGCCGTTTCACGACTTCGAAATGAAGTTCGGTTTCTTCTTTGCGGTTTTTCAACTGTTGTTGCGCACCTTTCAGTGTCATTCCTTTTTCCTTCACGAGGTGGTAGATCAGATGAAAGTTGTCTATATCTGCTTTCGTGAACTGGCGGTTCCCTTTTTTGGTCTTGTGGGGTTTGATTACATCAAACTCTTTTTCCCAAAACCGGATGAGGGAAGTATTAACCCCAAACATCTCGGCTACTTCTCCGATAGAGTAATACAGTTTTAATGCTTCTTCTTCCACCATAATAATTGAAAGTTGAAAATTGAAAGTTGAAAATGAGATTATTTTCAGATTTCAATACCAGTGTTATACAATCTTTAAATCTAAAATCGTAAATCTACAATTTGTTAGTCCATGCTTTGTCCCGTGTTGTTCGCTATCTCTACTAACTTTTCGAACTCGTCAGGGGAGAGGTCGTTGAAGTAGAAATTGATAGGATCTACGGGTTTTTCGTTTTTCCGGACTTCGTAATGTAAATGAGGGCCGGTAGAGAGTCCGGTATTACCGAGGTAGCCGATGACATCCCCTCTCTTGACAGTTTGTCCTTTCTTCACGACAATCTTTTCCATGTGGGCGTACATCGTTTTGTAGCTGAAACCATGATCAATGATAACGTGACGACCGTACCCTTTGTCAAACTGACTTTCCACGACAAGGCCGTTCCCCGTGGCATAAATCGGTGTGCCTATGGCTCCTGTGAAATCCATGCCGGCGTGAAACTTCATCGTTTTGTATATAGGGTGCATCCTGTAGCCGTATGAGGAGCTTACTTGATGAGCTTCTTTTAACGACACGGGTAAGATTGCCGGAATGGATGCCAGCATTTCTATTTTGTTTTTAGCCAGATTTTCGATGGCATCAAAAGATTTGCTCTGGACAAAAATGGCTTTGGACAGTTCGTCGATTTTTTTAGCTGTCCCGATAATCAAATCGGAGTTATCCAGATGTTTCAGATGTTCGTATTGGTCCACTCCACCTGAGCCGGCGCGCCTGATGGTGGACGGTATCGGTTCCGTCTCGAAAATCACCCGATAGATATTGTCATCTCTTGATTCCATGTCTTTCAGAACATTATCAAGGTATTCTACCTTGTTGCTGAGAAGGCTGTATTGGGTAAGAACTTCTTCGTATTTGCGTTTTAACTGTTTCTCTTTCGGGGAATCAATGAATGCATACACGAGGTATAGCATGACGATGGCCAACGAGAAGCTGGAGAAGAATTTTTTGAACAACCGCCAAGTTTTTTTCCTTAGAGTTGATTCTATTTTATCAAAAGATAGTGTGTCCGAATTAAAATGATACCCTGCTTTTCGCATAGTTACTCAATAAAAAATAGTATTTCCGATGCAAAGTTAAAGAAAAAATCTAATTTTGCAACTTGGGAAATCAGGCAATCAATATGATTACATGATATTTCCGTTTGAATGTGAGAAGTAACATTCGTTGTTTAATGGTGGATTTACTAAATATTGAGTGTATGAAGTCGGCAGAGATTAGACAGAAATTTTTAGATTTTTTTGAGAAGAAATCACATACGATAGTACCTTCGGCACCGATGGTCATCAAGGGGGATCCCACGTTGATGTTCACGAATGCCGGAATGAACCAGTTCAAGGATATTATATTAGGTAATGTTCGTCCGAAAGCGACTCGGGTGGCGGATTCGCAGAAATGTCTGCGGGTATCGGGAAAACATAACGATTTGGAAGAGGTCGGGCATGATACTTATCATCACACGATGTTCGAGATGTTGGGGAACTGGTCATTCGGGGATTATTTCAAGAAAGAGGCAATAGCTTATGCGTGGGAGTTTCTGACGGAAGAGATGAAGTTGGATAAAAACCGATTGTACGCCACGGTTTTCGAGGGGAACAAGGAGGATCATCTTGACGCGGATAATGAAGCCTTGGAGTATTGGTTGCAGTATTTGCCCAAGGAACAAATATTGTACGGGAATAAAAAAGATAATTTCTGGGAAATGGGGGAAATGGGACCCTGCGGTCCCTGTTCCGAGATACATATTGATTTGCGCCCTGACGAAGAACGCAAGATTAAGCCGGGGCGTGACTTGGTTAACAAGGATAATCCTTTGGTGATCGAGATATGGAATCTTGTGTTTATGCAGTATAACCGGAAAGCGGATGGCAGTCTGGAGAACTTGCCGAGCCATCACGTGGATACGGGGATGGGCTTCGAACGTTTGTGCATGGCGGTACAAGGGAAAACGTCCAATTACGATACCGATGTATTTACCCCGATTATCGGGGAGATAGCCCGGTTGAGCGGCAAAGAATACGGAAAGGACAGTGCGGCGGACGTGGCTATGCGCGTGATTGCCGACCACTTGCGTACGATAGCTTTTTCTATCACGGACGGGCAGTTGCCCTCGAACGTGAAAGCCGGATACGTGATCCGTCGTATTTTGCGGAGAGCCGTACGCTACGCGTATACTTTCTTGGATCAGAAAGATGCTTTCATGTATAAATTGGTGCCGATGCTGATTGAAGTAATGGGACTGCATTTCCCCGAATTAGTGTCACAACGGGTACTGATCGAGCGTGTGATTCAAGAAGAGGAAAATGCATTCTTGCGCACCTTGGATAAGGGTATCAAGTTGTTGGATAAGATTATAGAGAAAACCAAGGCGGAGGATTATTTGACCGTGCCGGGTAATGTGGCTTTCGAGTTGTACGATACTTACGGTTTCCCGTTGGATTTGACCGAATTAATTCTGAAAGAACACGGGCTGGTGGTGAATCGCAGGGAGTTTAAGGCGGAAATGGAGGCGCAGAAAGAGCGTTCGCGTTCAGCTGCGGCTGTAAATACGGATGATTGGGTGGAGTTGATTTCAGACGACACGCAGGAGTTCGTGGGATATGATTACACGGAAACGGAAGTACAGATTACACGCTATCGCCGGGTGAGTACGAAAGGGAAGGCGTTTTATCAGTTGATATTCAATATAACACCTTTCTATGGAGAGAGCGGGGGACAGGTAGGTGATCGCGGTTGGTTGATTTCCGAAACGGAAAAGATAAATATTCTGGATACGCAGAAAGAAAACGGGTTGACGGTGCATCTCACCGATCGTTTGCCGGAAGACTTGACTCAAGTCTTTACCGCCAAGGTCGATTTGGATAAACGGGTTGCCACGGAGAATAATCATACATCTACACATTTGTTGCATTATGCTTTGAGAAAAGTGTTGGGAACTCACGTGGAACAGAAAGGATCGTTCGTGAGCGACGAGTATCTGCGTTTTGACTTTTCGCATTTCCAGAAAGTGACAGACGAGGAGTTGGACAAAGTGGCAGCTATCGTGAACGAGGAGATACGGAAAAACTATCCGCTGGAGGAGAGTCGGGCAATTCCGATCGGTCAGGCAAAGAAAATGGGGGCGATGGCAATATTCGGAGAGAAGTATGGCGATCTGGTACGTGTGGTGAAATTTGGGGAATCTGTGGAATTGTGTGGAGGTACACATGCCCATGCCACGGGACAGATCGGTTTCTTTAAGATTATGTCCGAAAGTTCAGTGTCTGCCGGAGTTCGTCGTATAGAGGCAATTACCGCGGCGAAAGCGGAAAGTTATATATTGAACACGTTCAAGATGCTGAAGCAAATGGATAGCATGTTCAAATCCAATCGCGGGATATTGGAGAATATCAAGGAATTGATGGACGAGAACGAGGGACTGAAAAAGGACGTGGAGAAATTCACTCAAGAGAGTTTGAAAATACTCAAGGAAGCGTTGAAGAATGAAAAGCGCGTGATTCGGGATATCAACATGATCGTGAGGACGGTCGGTATGGCTCCGGCGGCGGCAAAAGATGTCGCGTTCCAGTTGAAGGGGGAGTTGGATAATCTGGTACTCGTGTTAGGAGGAGTATTTAACGGAAAACCTCACTTGACTGTAATGATTAACGATACTTTAGTGAAGGATTATGGATTGCATGCCGGACAGATCGTGAAAGATGCGGCGGTGGAAATCAAAGGTGGCGGCGGTGGTCAACCATTCTTCGCTACAGCAGGGGGATCTGATCCGAATGGGGTGTCTCGCGCACTTGAAAGAGCAGAAAAATTAATTTTGGACAAAATTAATTAGAGTTTGGTACAAAATTTGTGCGAAGGATTTCGTATATAGATAAATTTTTATACATTTGTTTTGTGAAAAAACACGTGAACTAATTTGAGTATTACAAATAAAATTAAGAAATCATTATGAAAAGAACATTAGGTCTGGTTGCTGTTGTTGCCTTGTCTGGGTTAATAACTGTTTCCTGTTCTTCATTAAACAAGATGAAGAAGCGTGCAGGAGAAATTTCGTACTCTGTAACTCCGGAAACATTAGTGGCTAAAGGTGGAATGGTAGATTTGAAAATCGACGTGACATTCCCTGCCAAATATTTTAACAAGAAAGTGGCTATCGAGGCTACTCCCGTGTTAAGATTTAAAGGAGGAGAGAAGGCTTACGAGATGAAAGCCATCCAAGGAGAGAAAGTTCAGGGAAATGCAGAGGTTATTCCTTACGAAGCAGGAAAGACGATTACTTATGTAAGCCGTGTTCCTTTTGAGGATGCGATGAGACTTTCTGATTTGGAGATTGATATTACCGGATCTAAAGGCGCTAAAGTGGTGAAATTCGAGCCGAGAAAGATCGGTGACGGTGTGATTGCTACCGAAATGTTGGTTGTTAACGCTCCGGCTACGACTATCGGTGAAGATAAATTCCAAAGAATTATCAAACAACAAGAGGAAGCTGCTATCTATTATTTGATTAATTCAGCTAATATCCGTTCAAAACAAATGACTTCTGAAGAAATGAAGAAGTTGGAAGCATATATTAAAGAAGCTGCTTCTAAAGAAAACATGAACTTGAATGGTATTGATATCAGATCATACGCTTCACCCGACGGTTCTTATGACTGGAATGATAAATTGGCCAACAAACGTGAAGCCGGTTCTTCTGATTTCTTGAAAAAACAAATGAGAAAAGGTAAAGTTGAGCAATACAAAGACGAGAATTTCTTCAAGAAATTTGTGGTTGCTGAAGACTGGGACGGATTCAAGAAAGCTATGGAAGAATCAAATATCCAAGATAAAGAATTGATCCTTCGCGTATTGGAAATGCATTCGGATCCTGAAGTGAGAGAAAGAGAAATCAAGAACATCGCTTCTGTGTTTGCCGTTGTGGCAGATCAAATCCTTCCGAAATTGAGAAGATCTTTGTTCGTGGTAAATACCGAATTGATAGGTAAATCAGACGACGAGTTGAAAGCATTGGCTAAATCCAATCCTGCTGAATTGAATGTTGACGAATTGCTTTATTCTGCTACTTTGTTTGATAATAACAATGATAAGTTGGCTATCTATCAGGCTTGCATGAAACAATTCCCGAGTGATTGGAGAGGTTTCAACGACGCCGGTATGGTTCAATTCGAAATGGGTAATATTGCAGAGGCTCAAGCAAACTTCAATAAAGCTAATTCTTTGTCAGCTAACAATCCCGTTGTACAAAACAACTTGGGTGCAGTGGCCTTGAAGAATGGTGATTTGAAACAAGCTGAAGTTTATTTCGGTGCCGCTACCGGTGTCGGTCCGGAAGTTGACTACAACAAAGGTATCATCGCTATCAAGAGTGGTGACTACGCTGCGGCTGTAAATTATTTCGGAAAATGCAATTGCGTGAATGCCGCTTTGGCTAACGTACTTGCCGGAAATAATAACGAGGCTTTGAAGAAATTGAATGCAGAGAGCAAAGAATGCCCGATGTCTTATTACTTGAAAGCTGTAATTGGCGCGAGAACCAATGACGCTAACGCTGTAATGAGTAATCTGAGCAAAGCATGTGCTATGGACGCTTCATTCAAACAATTAGCTGCTACCGATATGGAGTTCGCTAAATATTTCGAAAACAGTGATTTCACTTCTATCGTAAAATAAGCGATTGTTAATATATCTAAAAAGGCGACCCCTCGGTCGCCTTTTTTATTTACCTTTTCTTTAACACATACTTTTGTTTTGAATGCATATCTTTGTACTCCAAAAGTTAACGTGATTGAGCATGAGGAGTTTTGTAGGTATATTATTTATTGTTCTTCTGGCTGCATGCGTCCATAATAAAAGTGTACAAGTATCGGGGCGTGTAGAAACCGGAATGACTCGTGATTCCGTCATATCTTTTGACGTGAACGGGACGTCGTACGAGTTCAAGTTGGACAATAAATACTTTTTTTCCGGTAAAATACCACTGGAAAAAGGGGTATATGCAAGAGTATACAGGCCTAACTCTTTTGACGTGTATCTTTCCCCGGGAGAAGATTTGGAAGTGAATATTGTTCGTAATACCGTGTCTCCGCAATTTAAGGGAACGTTGAGTGCGATTAATAATTACTTGAGAGAGCAGGGGCGAACGATGTCTTATCTTCCTTATGAAGTATATCAGTTGGGAGAAGAAGAATTTATACAGCGAATGCAGGATATGCTTAACATGGATATTCTTTTGCTGGAAGCCAAAAATCTTGGTGATGATTTCACGAACAAGGAAAGAGAAAGAATAAGATATAAGATAGCGTTGCAGGCAGTGGGATATCCGAGTATGCACCAAGTTCCTGATTCCGTGAAATATGAACCGGGAATCGTGTTCACGGATTTTATTACCGGTTTTGATTTTAACAACGAGGAACTGTTGTCGTTCCCTTTTTATAGACAATTCCTGATGAATTATTTCTATTATTACAAAGGGAAAAACATGAGTGGCAGAAGGCTCGTGAATTATATTTTAAACAACGTGACGAATCTTAAAGTACGGGATTTCTTGTTATCGGAGGTGGTGTATGTCTATTTTGCCCAAAACGGATTGAAAGATTCTGATTACTTGCTTTCGGTATGTTGGAACGAGGTCTCCGATACCAGTAAATTGGTAAAAGTCCGTCAGTTGGTTGACCGTTGGAGAAAATTGTCCGCCGGGGCAACAGCACCGAATGTCCTTTTAACCGATGCTTCGGGCAAGGACGTGCAGTTGAAGGATATGCGCGGGAAATATCTTTATATTTGTGTTTTGACGCCAAGTTTCGGTACGATGGGGGAAGAAAAAGAAACAACAGCGTGGAAAGAACTTGTTGAAGAATATAAAGAGAAAAATATACGGTTCCTGACGTTTGCCACGGATGAGGAAGCATTTTCGCGTGTGAAAAATATTCCGGGTGAACATTTCCTGTTAAAAGATCCTGATTTTTATCGTTCTTACATGATAACCAATTCTCCCAGATTCATATTAATCAACCCGGACGGCAGGATTACCGATGCTGATGCGTCAAAACCTTCAGGATCGATGAAATTACTTTTGCAGAATATTGGGTTATAATTTATTTTTGTATATTTGTCGATGTTTACGGCAGGTAAATTTATTTGCTGTAATGTTAGGTTAATTATTAGAGCAAGTATAATAACAGATGAAATTTACACTTGTGGCTATGGTCACAAATGGTGTATAAAATTTAGTTAGTATGAAAAGAATTGGTTTATTTTTAGTGCTTGTGACATTTTTACTGGGTGCTTGTGACAGTAATACGGTAAAAGTGCGAGGTGAGGTCGAAGGATTAAAAGGGAAGGTTAAGTTATTGGCAGAAATGCCGGGAGAACCCGGGTTGACTATTTTAGCCGAGCAGGATGTTACGGATGGAAAGATTGATTTGAGGACAGAGCAATTCCAAATCCCGGGTAGGGTATGGGTGGATATCGATGGGAAAACCACGGTTGAAGCTATACTGGACACCAAGGATATGATTTGGATTCAAGGAAAAATAAAGTTCCCGGATCAGATTGAAGCTAAAGGTTCCGGCTTGATGGACGAGTACGATGACCTGAAAAAGCAATATAAAGAGAGATACGGAAAGGATCTTGGAAAAGTAGACCGGTTGATAGAGAAGATCAGCAAGAAAGATAAATTGACGAAGGACGACGAAGTGATGTTAGGTATCCACCAGTTACAGAAACAACGTTTCCTGAGACAACGTGCTAATTGGACGAAACAATTGATTGAAGCGAATCCCGGTAAAGAATTGTCTTTGTTCTTGCTTAAAGATGAGTTACAAGATAGTTTAGCGTTGCAAAAGCGTCTTTTCAAGAAAATGAAGATCGAAAATAAAGAAAGCAATATTTATAAAGTATTGGAAACCAAATTGCAATAAAGTATAAAACCATTAATTGGTTTTTATTTTCCCGTTTTTATTACTTAGTTGTTTTTTAGAGGTACCTACCCGGGTACCTCTTTTTAATTTTTTGTGTCAGGCGTTGCATGATGACATAAAAAACACTAACTTCGCTAATTGTATATGTCAGCTTATGATTAAGAAAATTATTATCAGGATACTGTCTATTGTCATGCTTATTGCTTTTATTGCTGTGGTAAGCGTGCAGTGGATTTGGATGAAATACAGTATGCGGGAAGGAGAAGCACGTTTTACCTCGAAAGTGTATGACGTGTTAGGTAAAGCTGTCAGTTTAGTGGATCAGGTCAGTGAACGAAAACTTTATCAGGAGGTCAAAGAACAATACAATATTCTGGAGGAACAGATTGCGGCCACTGACCAGATGTTGGATTCTTTGGAAAAAGGAAAAGAGCAGCGCTTGCGAACAAATTCCGCGAGTGTTTCGATTGAGATGCAGCAGGCGAACGGACAGGTGACGATAAGGCATATGAGTGTCGGGTATCAGGATCCTTTAGAGGAGTATTCAAGATATCTTCAAGAAATCTCCAGATCGATAAGGGAAGTCACGGACAGGAGTTTTCCGCATCAGTTGATAAAATCGGAAGAGGAAGAGGTAAAACAACAGACGGATTCATTGGACGGACAGCGTTTGTCGGATATGATTCGGAAAGTAGTGATCCGTTATATGAAAGAGGAAGATCCGCATAATGCCGATGTAGCCAAACGGCTTGAGGGGGTGGATTTGGATATCTATTTGAAAGATGAGATGGCGAGCACGGGAATAAAGAATCATTTCAAATGGAAGGTGATGAAAGGCGAGGAATTGCTGAAATATATCAAGGAACACGGCAAAAAGGGGTTTTATTACACGGATCTTTTCCCGAATGATCAAATCAAGAAAGACGCTAACTTGTGTATTATGTTCGACACGAAAGATTCGCTCTTCTATAATAATATCGGGTGGATGTTCATAGCTTCCGGTTTTTGTATTATCGGTTTGATGTCCGTGTTTATTATAACAATCGTCGTGATTATGAGGCAACAGAAGCTTTCCGTGATCAAGAATGACTTTATTAATAACATGACTCATGAGTTTAAGACACCGTTAGCCACGATTTCTTTGGCAACGGCTGCTATCGAGAAAGAAAAGGTGCTAAACGATAAAAACCAATTGCTGAAATTCAACTCGATGATCCGGAACGAGAATGAACGTATGAACAAGTACGTGGAGCGTATTCTGTTGCAGGCTAAACTTGATCGTCGGGAAGTACATTTGAAGAAAGTGAATGTAAATCTGAACGTGCTGGTGGATGAAACGGTTGAGCATTTCCGTTTGCAGGTAGAAGAACGGGGCGGAGTTATCAAAGCTGACCTTGATCCGGAAGGATACGTGATGCAAGCCGACGAGGTACATATGCTCAACGTGGTATGTAATCTGGTAGATAATGCGATAAAATATTCGCATGATTCGTTGAATATATATATATTTACGAAGCGGGAGGGGAATCGTTTTATCATCGGAGTTCGGGATACCGGAATCGGGATACCGAAAGAGGCTCAGGATAAGGTGTTTAAGCGATTCTATCGCGTGCCGAGCGGTAACGTGCATAATGTAAAGGGATTCGGGTTGGGGTTGAGTTACGCCAGATCGATCGTGGAATTGCACGGGGGTGAGATTCACTTGACCTCGAAAAAGAATAAAGGAACTTTGGTAGAGATTATTTTTAAAATGGAAAATTAAAATTGAATATATGGGACATAAAATACTTTTAGTAGAAGACGATCCTTGTTTCGGATCTGTATTGAAATCCTATCTGGAATTATCCGATTATGATGTAGTGCATTGCACGAACGGGGTGGATGGATTCGAGGCATTTCGCAAAGAGAAGTTCGATTTGTGTCTTTTGGATGTCATGATGCCCGAGATGGATGGTTTTACATTAGGGAAAAAAATCAGAGAACTGGATGTAACCGTGCCCTTTGTTTATATCACGGCAAAGAGTATGAAAGATGATATGAAGCAGGGATACGAGATTGGAGCGGATGATTATATTATAAAACCCTTTGATTCCGAATTGTTGATTTTTAAAATCAAAGCAATCCTTAGCCGTTGCGAACACGAGGATACGGAGGTTAAACCGAAAATGATCGAGTTGGGAGCTTATCTGTTCAACACGGAATTGCGCACGATCACGAAAGGGGATGAAGTGATTAAATTGACTCCGAAAGAATCCCGGTTGTTGGAATTGTTGTACTATCACAAGGATGGTTTGTTGCAGCGGGACAAGGCTTTGAATGAAATCTGGGGTGCCAGCGATTATTTCACGGCTCGTAGTATGGATGTGTATGTGACGAAATTGAGAAAGTATTTTAAAGACGACTCATCCATTAAGATCGAGAACGTGCATGGTTCCGGATTCCGTCTGATTCTTGAATAGCCGGTAATTGAAATAAAAAAATAGAAGTGAGGAAAAATCCTCACTTCTATTTTTTTATTTCAATTTGTTCAGTGTACGGTAATGGTTCCAGCATCACTGTTTGCCGAATATTGCGGGGCGTATACACATTGTAGAGTACTGATACCGTCTTGATAGGTTCCGCTTTGCGCGATCCATACCGTGTACTCGAATACATGCGTACCTTTCGGGAGGAAGTCGAAGAAGAAGTTGGTAGCAACATCTGTCGTTTCCTGATAATACACGAGAGCCTCTTGCCAACGGTTGCCGGAAAGTTGTTCCGTCGGTTCAAAACATCCGGCTCTTAAATCTTTCAGATGCACGAATTGCATATCCTGATCGTTGGATACCGTGATACGGATACAGATTCTATCACCGACTTTTAATTCTTGTTCTGCCAGCGGGATTAACGTACTTCCGGTATCTTCTTCTTGTTGGATGAATAGCTGTTTCTTGACAGAGATTCCGCCCGAATGACTGGTGATTTTGTCCAGTTTCTCGAAATATTGCAGGTATAAACCACCCCAGCTTGCTTGCTGTTGTTGTTTCGAGAGCGTTACATTCAGCATTTTCGGGGTAATCTCTTTGCCCGTGAAACTTTGTTTGATGTATCCCAACTTGGATTCTTCCGGAGTAATATTCAATTTCTTGTTACCGAGTTTTACCGCCAGTTCTTCTTGGGATGCCAATTGATTATTTCCCGTGAGGAGTAAAGCGTAGATAGCGTCGACCGTCGTGGGTGTTGATCCCCAGTTTTGAGTTTGTTTCTGGCGCAATAACCATTGTTTCATCCTTTCGGTATCCGTGGAATTGCCTTCAATTTCACGGAAAGCACTCATGATCGCCACGTGAGTCTGGATAGCGGAGTTGGTGAAAAGGGTTGAACGGTTGTTCGCCCAGTACATACCCATTTCAGGTGTGGTGGTGGAGTATTCTTTCAAAGAATGTATGATTTGTTTCGCCGCATCCGTTTTACCGTATCGATAAAGAGTGATGGCTGACAAGGCTTTCTCGTACAGTGAAAGTTTGGTCCATGAAGTTTCCAGTTGTCCCAGATAGAACTTGTGAGCTTCCAGAGCATCGGTCAACGGGATATCCCGGTATGAACTGCGGGTGTACAGGTATAATATTTGGGAATATCCGGCAGTTTTGATGTTCTTGTAGGATTCTTGGATTTGTTTATCGAGGAAGTTCAACGCTTTGATTTGCATCATCTTTACTTCTTCCGGGTGGCTCGTGGCGTTTAACGAGACAAGCCGTGCCATTGCCTCAAGGACATTTTCAGTCATGAAGGTGCTGGAATAGAATCCCTTGAACCATGACCAACCACCATCTTCGTTTTGCAGTTCAGCCAATTTTTTGATGGCTTGCCGGGCGATATAGTTCTGGCGGTTCACGTCCAGAAGTTCACCTAAGGAGTGCATTTGTTGTGTTTCACTCTGTGCTTCGGTTACCCACGGGGAAAGTTGTAGCAGAATGGATTTTAATTCCTGATTCTTTTCCAGCGGGGAAGTTAGTGCGGCATCCGGTTTTTGCATCCATTGCCGGATGGCATCCGTGATTCGCGGATTCGCGTTTGCGATAGCCGTCGCCAATGTACTGACATAATAGGACGCCGTGATTTCGGTTACATTCTCGGTTTGCGGCGTGTTTATCGTCGGCAGGGCGAGAACGGCGTACCATACCGGGTTGGCGGTGAGTTCCAGCGTCAGGCGATATGGGGTAATTCCTTTCGGTGCATTCAACTTGAACGTTTGTTGCCCTTGTTTGCTCGCGAATATCGGTAAGGTTTGAGTCACCAGTGTGGCATCGGGAACCACGGGAAGCACATGTTGTTCTCCGTCACTGAATTGTGCTGAAGATGCAACAATACGACACCCGAGTAGATCCGTGTCTTCCGGGGCGGTAAACTCGAAATTTACGGTTTGGTTCTCTTGTGCATTCACGTTGAACGGTTGTTGTTGTTTACTGATCACGACATCCGTCGAGGGAACGAACAGTTCGAGGTATGCTTCACCTTGTTGTGCGGTTGTCGTGAGATTATTGATTGTCGCTTGCAGGACGACCTTATCCCCCGTGCGTACGAATCGGGGCAGATTGGTATTGACCATAAACTCTTTGCTCGTGATAACCGATCTTTCAATTTGTCCGAATTGCATATCCCGGGTATGTGCCAGTGCCATGAATTTCCACGTCGTGGTAGATTCCGGTACCGTGAATTTGATTACCACGTTACCCGTTGAGTCCGTTAAAAGTTGCGGGTAGAAGAATGCTGTTTCTTGGAAATTTTGTCTGATTTGCGGAGTCGCGTCAATAACACTATCTTCCGATAAGACTCCCGGAACACCGGAATCGGCTGATGCTTTGAATGAACTCAACCCTCTGATATAAAATTTCGTGTTATCATTATCTTCCGCAATACCGGCAACCTTTCTGGGCAATACTATTTCTTCTTCTGCCATTGCTTCTACCATCATTTCTTGTTTTGCCCCTCCTCTGGAATGGCCATATCCCGCGACAACAGCATTATCCCAACCGAGGAATGTGTATTGGCTTAATCCGTAGAGGTTTAATCTATTAAATTCAAATCCGGGTACCTCCATGCGTTTCTGATTATAGCCGAGAGTTCCCCTTAACGGATAGTTCTCAAACCTCCACCGGGGCGTTGTGCTGTAATTGTAGTAAACCGGGTTGAAATTCCAAATGTTTGGACGGATTTTGTCCAGAGAAGCATCATACATACCTGCCATCATCTCTGCAATGACAGCTTTTCCCTGTCCGTTTTTAATGATGAATGACCATTCTTCTTTTTGTCCGGGAGTAAGGTGATCCCGGAATGTTTTCGTGATAATATCCAGTTTTTTGTCAGCTTCTTCACGAGTCAGCATGAAATTATTCGTGAAAAATTCGCCGTCTTTGATAAAGCTGACAATTACCTCTGCCTTCTTCCCGAAATCCTCTTTATACGGTATAGCCAGAGTCGTATTGGAGTTGTTTAGTACCAATCGTTTTTGCTCCATGAGTTTCTGGTCGGAGTATATTTCATATAATACATACACGTCTTTAGCGGATGAGCCTAATAAGATTCTGGCATCTTCTCCCGGGATGCAAGTTGTTTTCTCTTCCACGCTCCAGAAATAGGTGAGATAAGGCGGGCGTTTATCCTGAGGGGAATAAAGATATATGATATTTTCGTCGGTAATGTTACTATTGTCTCCCGTGCCGGAAAGTTTCAACAGATACGCTCCGGAAGGCAGTGAAGATAGATTCAACTCCAATGCTTTGTCCGTATTGGTGGTAAATGTGCCTTCCAATACTTTTTTATCCACGGGTAAATTACTCCGGTCATATTCTTCCCCGAGTTTTTGTAGCGGTTTTAACGCGGATAACTCGTAAGTGATATTTTCGGTTAATGGATATTCGTTATAGTTTAGCGTCGTGACTGTAATACTATTCGGTTTCTCTTTATTCATGTAAGGATAAACGGAAGAATTCAACCGATAGTTTTGGGGTGCTACTTGTACCGAATAATTGGACTCTTGTGTTTCCCCGTTGGGAGTGGTGACCGTGACCGAAACCGTGTACGTGACGAAATTTCTATAAAGAGCCCCGGGAGAATTGTCTGTTGTTTTTTCCGTGTCGAATGAAACACTGAATTCGCCTTTCTCGTTTGTTTGAGTTTTACCGGCGGCAATTGTATTTTCTTGGAATCTCCACGCGAAAGAGCGGCTTTGGATGGAGTAGGTGACTTTACTATTGCCCGCGTTGGCGCCGGAATAGTTCTTGGCGATACCGGAAACCGTAAGTCGGTCACCAGCTTTGTAAGCTCCTTTTATCGGGTTAAAGGTGATTTCGAACTTCGGGCGTTTGTATTCGGCTACGGTAATGGTGTGATTGGCTTCGCCCGCGGTAATGAAGAAAAGTCCGTTCAGTACGTCTTGCGGTAACGTGAATTTACCGGCAAAGGAACCGAATTCATTGGTTTGTACTTCTTCTTTCGCCACGACTTGGTTATTGACATCCGATAACGTTACCGTGTATTTCTTTCCTGTGACGGCTTTTGAGGCTTCGGCGGTTGCTTCCCAAGAAATTCCGCTGAAATAGACGATTTGTCCCGGTCGATATATTGCCCGATCGGTAAAAAGACTGGTTTCTTTTACTATCGGTTTCGAGGAACTGAAATATTGATTCGGGAGGCGGGTTACTACCCCGTGGTCGTCACTCCCTAAAGTAACTTGATAGAGACGGTCTTGGGGGACGTTTTTTATAGAGGCAATTCCATTTGCGTCGGAAGTGAATTCTGTATTCAGAACATATTTACGTCCGCTTCTGCTGTAAATTTTCACTTTTGCCCCTTGAATCGGTTTTCCGCTGACGAGATCGCATACAAGTACATTGTAGTTTTTGTCACTCGTTTTGCTGGCAATGGTTGACAGACGACTGGAACTGAAATAAGAGGAATCCGCTTGCTGTTTTGCCGTTCCGTAAGAAACTGTCAGTTGATAACGCCCGGTACTTGTCACGGGAATCTGTAAAACGGTATCCTGTGAATACAGTTCTTTGGGGAGGCGGTACGTGTGGGTAGATATCTTTTTCAGTTTCGGTGTTTTTTTGTCAAGATGCAAATAGTCTAATGTGGTTTCATCAACTTTATATAGCGTGAACGAAATGTCGGATAAATTTTTGAACGAGAGTTTTATGTTTTGAGTATGTCCCGGATAGACATTGGGTTCAAGCGTATAAAATACGTTCGTTCGTGTTATCTCTTGAGCCATTTGTTTCAAGATGTTGATCCGGAAATAATTCGGGTATTGGCGAATACCTTTATTGCATATATCCAGTGCTTTTTTGTATTCAGGTTTTTCCGTGGTGCCGGGATTGGCATAATTGAATCTGGCGGGTTCATAATAAGTCAGCGCGAGTTTGTAAAGAACTTCCGTGTTGTAAGGGCTTTTGTTATACTGGTGAGCCAATTGTTCTAAAGCGCTTGTATATAGTGAATCGCTGTCGTTCGTGTTGATTACTCTACGAATATATTCCAGACGATCCAGATCGGAAATGAGAACGGCATCCACACGTTTGGCTGTCAGTTCCGATTGTAATAGAGATTGATAGAGTTTGATGATATTTGAAGAAACGTCGAAGGGTTTAGCCTCGATAGTCATTCCCGCGAAATCCGCTACTGGAGCAAATAATTGATTATCGGTGACCGGACTCTGTTTGTAATATTGTGAAATATTATAGAGGCCGTTTAATATATCAATACTGCGATATACCAGAAAATCGTACATTGTCGGTCGAAGAGCCGGGGAGTTTTTCCCGAGAATCATTATTTCCTTGTAATCCAGACAATTTACTTCTGCAAGTTGCGGTTGCGCTTTCACTGCCTCCAGCGCATGCTGAAATATTTTCTCGATATATATGTTACCGGTCCATTCCGCCATGTTGCGGGGGATATATCCGGTAACGGGAGTCCTGTTGTATATTTGGGAGAGTTGACTCATGTAATACATTTGGTAGAGTTCCGCTATCAATGAATGAAGAATGCTTTTTTCCACCGTATTCCGGTCTTCTCCGATGTATTTTTCCAGATCCTGTAACATGGGAGGGATACTATCCATGTCAATCAAAGCCTGATACTTGATCTGGCGAATCAGAGATTGTATCAGTAGCGGGGAGTTTTTTTCTTTTACCGCTTGTCGATAGTCTTTCTGTGCTTGAAGCAAGGCCGTTTTCGGGGCTGCCTCGTTTTCTTTGTCGGAGAGATTCTGCTGACTGAACGCAACATGTACTCCGAATAATAATACCGTAATAATTAGTAGTCTTTTTATCATATCGTTATCTGTTTGAATTATACTTTTTCATCCTATGTTATTCGCAATTCCCAACGGGAAAGTTATTACATAGATGCAAACGGAACAGAAATTCCATAAAAGTACGAATAAAATTCTTTAATGTATCTTTGGAGGAAATAGATTATTGCCGGAATGTTTCTGTCGAATTGCAGTTGAAATAAGTTCCGGTGAATGAATTTCAGTTCGTTTTATGTCGTTCTTTCTACATGCGGGAGTGTCTGAAGAACGAGAGATAAACGAGAGAAGAACGAATGAAGGGGAGGAGTTGAAAGGATTTTGTGGGTTTGTTGTGTTGATTTCTAGTGCTTTATATGCAAAAGGCTGTCCCTGAAAAGACAGCCTTTTTTTCATTTTAGAAAGTTGTTCAAAAAGTACTTAGATGCAAGGTAGGAACGCGGCAGATGAGTGCTTTTGGGACAACTTTATTTGAAGTTCGCGAATTCGCCTTGTTTCAGGAACTCAACGGCAGCTTCAATATCTTGATACATCACGCGATCCTCGCTGTTGAACGGCACGATAGTGCGGAATTCAGACAGGAAGTTTTCCAAATACTCGGAAGTTTTGGTTGGGCGTTGCATGTCGATAGCTTGTGCGGCGTTCATTAACTCGATAGCCAGTACGCGTTCCACGTTTTCGATTACTTGTACCGTCTTCACGGCGGCGTTACCACCCATGCTGACGTGGTCTTCCTGCTCGTTGGAAGAGGGGATAGAGTCAACGGAACACGGGCTGCACAGTTGTTTGTTCTTGCTCACGATAGCGGCAGCGGCGTATTGCGGGATCATGAAACCGGAGTTCAAACCGGAATTGGCAACCAAGAATTCGGGAGTCTTGCGGTCACCGGCAATCAAACGGTATACCCGTCTTTCAGATATACTGCCTAACTCGGCGATAGCTATACTAAGGAAGTCGAGAACCAGTGCCAGCGGTTCGCCGTGGAAGTTACCACCGGAGATAATCAGGTCGTCGTCCATGAAAATGGTCGGGTTGTCGGTCACGGAGTTGATTTCGCGTTCCACCACGGAAGCCACGTAATTCACGGTATCTTTCACTGCACCGTGTACTTGCGGCATGCAGCGGAAAGAATACGGGTCTTGCACGTGAGTTTTTTCCACCTTTTGGAATTCAGAACCTTCGAGTAAAGTGCGGATATTGCGTGCCGTTTCGATTTGTCCCGGATGAGGACGGGCCTCGTGAATTTGCGGCAAGAACGGGTCGATGCGTCCGTCGTATGCTTCCAAAGAGAGAGCACCGATAATATCGGCATATTTAACCACCTTGAAAGCGTTCAATAAAGCGTAAACGGCATGTGAGCTCATGAATTGAGTCCCGTTCAACAAGGCCAAGCCTTCTTTTGCACCCAATTGGATAGGTTCCCAACCGAATTTTTGGTTGATCTCTTTGGCGGGATAGATTTTGTTTTTATAGAATACTTCACCCTCTCCAATCAGCGGTAAAAATAAGTTGGCAAGCGGGGCAAGGTCACCGGATGCACCCAATGAGCCTAATTCTTTTACCACGGGAAGCACGTCTTTGTTGAACATATCGATGATACGCTCCACGGTCACCAGTTGTACTCCTGATTTACCCAAGGAAAGAGCGTGAGCCTTCAGTAACAACATTAAACGGATAATATCCTGATGCACGGGTTTTCCCACGCTACAAGCGTGTGACATCACGAGATTGGCTTGCAGTTGACTCAGGTCTTCGGGCGAAATGGTGATCTTGCACAAAGAACCGAATCCGGTCGTGATGCCGTACAACGGCTTTTCGGAAGTGGCAATCTTGTGATCCAGATATGCCTTACAGTCATTAATTAACTTCTTGCTCTCGTCAGATAAAGCGAGTTTATATTTTTTATTAATGATTTTCTCTATTTGATCGAAGGTTAAATACTCCGGGGTAATATAATGAGTCATTGGAATTTTAGATTTTAAATTTTAGATATTAGATTGCACACATGCGGGAGCGAAGCTCCCTTAGTTTGTAAGGTTTGTAAAGTTTATAAAGTTGAACCTGCAGTTCTGAAAGTTTTTTACTTTATAAACCTTATGAACTTTATAAACTTTATGAACTCTTTTCCCGTCAGGGAAAACGAGTATCGAAGCCGTGGTTTTTTAACGGGCGTTGTTCTTTGCGGTATAGTTGCATACGCTTTTATTTTAATTTCTCTGCCAATTCGGTGATTGCAACACTTTCTTGTTCTCCCGTGAGCATATTTTTCAGGGTTACCATGTTGTTGGCGATTTCGTTTTCCCCTACTAATGCCACGTACGGGATATTTTTCTTATCGGCGTACGTCATTTGTTTTTTCATCTTGGCGGCTTCCGGGTATATCTCGGCGTTAATGCCTGCTGCCCGTAAATTTTTCAAGAGCGGGAGGCAGAAAGCCTCTTCTTTTTCCCCGAAGTTGACGAACAGGATACGAGTGGTTGCCGTGGCGTCTTTCGGGAAGATATCCAATTGGTTCATCACGTCGAAGATACGGTCTGCACCGAACGAGATTCCCACGCCCGACATATTTTTCATCCCGAATATTCCGGTCAGGTCGTCATAACGTCCTCCCCCGGTGATACTTCCTATTTCCACGTCTAATGCTTTGACCTCGAAAATAGCACCCGTGTAATAGCTTAACCCGCGGGCAAGCGTGAGGTCTAATTTTACTTCAATTCGGATATCGAGTTGTTGCAGGTAACGGAACACGGTACTTAATTCTGCCACGCCTTTTAAACCGATTTCGCTACCTTGCAGTATTTCTTGCAGGCGGGCTAATTTCTCTTCGTTCGTTCCTTCCAGATGCAGGATAGGTTGTAATTTTTCGATGGCCTCTTCCGATACTCCTTTTTCCCGTAATTCGGCGTTTACATTCTCTGCCCCGATTTTATCCATTTTGTCGATAGCCACGGTGATGTCAACCAATTTTTCCGGGTGACCGATGGTTTCGGCGATTCCGGCTAACACTTTCCGGTTGTTCATCAACAGGCGGACATTTATCTTCAAGCGTTTGTAAACCTCATCCACGATTTGCACTATTTCCACCTCGTTTAACAGGGAGTCGCTACCCACGACATCCACGTCGCATTGGTAAAACTCCCGGTAACGTCCCTTTTGCGGGCGGTCGGCACGCCACACGGGTTGTATCTGGTAACGCTTGAATGGGAACGTGATTTCGTTCTGGTGTTGCACCACGAAACGGGCGAAAGGTACCGTCAAATCGTAACGCAAGCCCTTCTCGCAAATCTTGTTTGTCAGGCGAGGAATGTTGCGCTCCGTCATTTCGCTATCGGTAACGGAGGAAAGAAAATCGCCGGAATTCAGTATCTTGAAAAGTAATTTATCACCCTCTTCCCCGTATTTACCCATCAACGTGGAAAGATTCTCCATGGCAGGAGTTTCCAGTGGCAAATAGCCATACAGTTTGAATACGGATTTAATCGTGTCGAATATATAATTTCTTTTCACCATAATTTCCGGTGAATAATCTCTTGTCCCTTTAGGAATTGATGGAGTCTGTGCCATTTTTCGTTTTTAAGCTTTAGATTTAAATGTGTTGCAAATATAAACGATTCTAATTTCTTTTGAAACTTCTTCGGGGAATTAATTGATTTTAGATTTATGATTGTTGATTTCGAATTTTGAGGTTGTTTATTAGATAGAATTTTCTGATATTTGTTTCGTGGACCAGTGGTTTAGTGTGATGATAAGAGAGGACATATTATTTCGGAAAATGCAAGAGGGTGACTGGAGTGCTTTCAACTCCTTTTTTGACCGTTATGCGGAACAACTATTTCATTATGCCTTGGGATTCGTGAAGCATCGGGAAGAGGCGGAGGATATCGTGCAGGAAGTTTTTATTTACTTGTGGACGAATCGGGATAAAATTACTTACACGGGTTCCGTTTATGCCTATCTTTGCCGTTCCGTTAAAAATTCATGTATCGATTACAAACTTCACGAGAAGGTCGAGGAACGTTATCGTCAGGAAATGATGATGACCGGAGTGGATGATTCTGACGAGAATGATAATTTCGAGGAACTTTATGACCGTTTGCAATCCATTATGGAAACCCTCCCCCCGAAATGTAGGGAAATTTTTATCTTGGGATGCATGGAAAGCATGAGTTATAAAGAAATCGCCGAGCAACTGGATATTTCCGTGAACACGGTAAAGACACAGATGAAAACGGCGTACAAGAAAATTAAGGATGAATTCGGCGATAAGGACAAGAGATTTATGATGATTCTTTTAGTCGCTTTCGAGTAAAATTATTATTTTACGGTTTTATCCAATTTTCGATACGAATGTTAGGTATGCGGGCTAGATGTTTGACGTTTTCAGCAACTGTTATTTCTGAAATACAACAATTTTCCCACCCGACTTGTTGGATATGAGCTTTTACTTCAAGTCGATTGCGTAATAAATATATGCAAATATTACTATCAAGCAGATATTTGTTATTCATAGGGTTAAGGGGGCTTTACTGCCATGACGGCTATCATTTAAATTTTTAATGATCTCCTCTGTTGAACGGTTGTCTTGCCAAGCTCCGGCATATTTTGCGAGCATCTCTTCGGTGTGATTTGTTGTTCTGCTTTTTGTTTCAATGACGGATGCAGTGAGGCGTGTTGCTAGTCGTAACTTAACTTCATTACTGAGTGATTTCAGTATTTCCCAATAAGAATTGGTTAAAATTAGTATGTTGTCTTTTTTCATTATACAATATCATCTGATTATCATAGACAAATATACTGATTATTTGGGAAATTTCAAATTCTTTGCCCCATTCTCGTTTAGAAAAAGAATTTCTCTGCACCGATACCTCTCCATCACAGACCATGAACGACGATTTGGGGAGGAAGTTTTTTGAACTTATTGGGGAGGGATGCGTGGAAAGTTTCGAATAAAATTATTATTTTTGCAACAGCGGTTGAATCAACCGCTGTTGCAAAAATAATAATTTTAGTTCAAATGAAGTTTTATAATCGAGAAAAGGAAATTGAAGAATTGAAGCGGGTGCAGGGACTTGCTTTCACGCGAAATTCCCGAATGCTTGTTGTAACAGGGCGGAGGCGTATCGGGAAGACCAGTTTGATAAAGCAGGCATTTCAGGATGATGGTTCTGTGACGCTTTATTTCTTTGTCGGTCGGAAGTCGGAAAGTGTTTTGGTTTCCGAATTTGCGGGACATGTGCGTGAAGTGTTATCCGTGTTTGTACCGGAAGGGATGATTTCGTTTTCAAATTTGATGCAATATCTTTTTGAATTGGGTAAAACACGTTCCTTCAATCTCGTGATAGATGAATTTCAAGAGTTCTATAATATTAATGAAACAGTTTTCAGTGATTTGCAAAATTTGTGGGATTCATATCGGCAGGATACACGTGTAAATCTGGTCATTTGTGGTTCCGTTTTTTCTTTGATGCAGAAGATATTCACGGAGCATAGTGAACCCCTGTTCGGGCGGGCGGATAATATCTTACAGTTGCGTCCGTTCAAAGTGGAAGTTTTGAAACAGATTATGGAAGAATACGCTCCCGGTTATAGTAACGATGATTTACTTGCTCTGTACACGATTACCGGGGGAGTCCCTAAATACGTGGAGTTGTTTTGTGATAACGATCGATTGACTGTCGAGAAGATGTATCGTTTTGTTTTCTCTGAAATGTCGCCTTTTTTAGATGAGGGGCGGAATTTGTTAATCACGGAATTCGGGAAGAATTACGGGACATATTTTTCTATACTCCAAGAATTGGCTAACGGGTATTACACGCAGGGCGAGATTGAAGCTCGTTTGGGAGGAATAGCCATCGGGGGACATTTGAATAAACTGGAAAATGTTTATCATTTGATCACACGTGAACGTCCTATTTTCGCGAAGCCGGGTAGTAAAAAAAATGTTCGCTATATTATAATAGATAATTTTTTGAGTTTCTGGTTCAAATATATAGAGGGTAATCGTTCCTATATCGAATTACAAAATTTTGATGATTTGTATCACTTGGCGCAGGCTGATTATCCGACTTATTCCGGACGGGTATTGGAAAAGTATTTCAGGCAAAAACTCGCGGAAGCCGGAGGTTTCAAAGAAATCGGCTCATGGTGGGAAATGAAAAGTATGTCCGGTAAACAAAAGATAGAGGCTTTTGAGATTGATATTATTGCTTTACGGGCACGAGGCAACGAGGCATTGGTGGCAGAGGTGAAACGAAATGTGAATAACTATAATCATAAGTTGTTCATGGAGAAAGTGGAACACGTGAAGCAAAAGGAAATGGCGAAATATTCCATTGAAACGAAATTCTTCTCTTTGGAGGATATGTAGTTTTCTGGGTATGTTTATAAAATTGGAAAAATGAAAGAACAATATATATATAAACTACTTGCGGATGGAGAGTGTGTGACATTGGAATGTAAGAAAGCACAGAAAGGTGTGCCAAGTTCTTTATGGGAAACGTATTCTGCTTTTGCTAATACATATGGTGGAACCATTCTTCTTGGTGTTGACGAGAACATGGTAGGGGAGGGCCAGGCAAAGAGATTTGTCATTACCGGTGTGGGAGAGGCGGATAGGATGCGTAAGGACTTGTGGAACACGATAAATAGTCATGAGAAGGTAAGTATCAATTTGTTGCGTGACGAGGATGTGCAAGTTGTGTCTGTGGAGGGGAAGAACGTGATAGTAATAAATGTACCACGAGCAGATTATACTATTCGCCCTGTGTACATTAACAATAATCTTTCAAGAGGAACTTACAAGCGAAATCACGAAGGTGATTATCATTGCACGGAACAAGAACTAAGAATGATGGTGCGTGATTCTAATGAAACAGGCAATGATCGTATGTTCTTAGAATATTATACGATGGATGATATTGACATTCCTTCTTTGGAACGGTATCGTATGTTGTTCAGGACAGATCATCCAGAGCATGTATGGAATAGCCTTGAACATAAGGAATTCCTAGTGCAGATTGGTGGCTATGTGGTGAATCGTAAAGAACAGACTGAAGGATTGACTATGGCAGGATTGTTGATGTTTGGTAAGGGCTTACCCGTACGTGACCGTTTTGATAATCTTCGTATGGATTATATTGATAAAACCAATCTTATAGGAGAGCAACGTTATAGTGACCGCCTTACATACGATGGAACTTGGGAAAATAACCTTTTTAATTTCATACAAAATGTGTTGCCTAAATTGACAAAAGATCTACCACGACCATTCAGGATGGAGGGGGTTATCAGGAAAGATGATACACCTCAACATAAGGCTGTGCGTGAAGCTTTGACCAATGCTATCATTCATGCAGACCTAATGCTTAATGGTGTATTGAAAGTAGAAAAATATGATGATCGTTTTGTTCTTACAAATCCGGGCTTACTAAAACTTCCTGTAGAACAAATTTATGCAGGTGGAGAGTCAAGAGCTCGTAATCAGCGTATGCAAGCAATGCTTCGTGCGATTGGTTACGGGGAGAATCTTGGGTCAGGCTTCCCGCTTATCCTTAGTGCGTGGAATGAGAAGCATTGGTTGAAGCCGGAACTCATTGAGCAACCGGAATTAATGCAGGTAAAATTGATACTGCATATAGAAACTCTTGTAGAAGAGAAGCCTAATGACATGTCGGATGTCTTGAAGAATGTCTTAAAGAATGTCTCAAAGGATGTCCTAAAGGAACTTACTGATCGTCAGAAATCTATATTAGAATTTATCTATTGTACGCCAACGATGACTGGACAGGAAATGTCTGAAAGACTTCGAGTATCAGAAAAAACTGTGCAGCGTGATTTTTCTGCGATTAGGAAACTTGGCATTAATCTTATACGTGAAGGTGGAAAGACTTATGGGCATTGGATAATCAAAGAGCAACAAGGTGGTGAATAAGAATTAGTATGTTATTATAGACATTTAGTGCTATATTGGTCTTAGAATTTTGTGCTTGCCGAAGATTTTTTCAATTTTTCTGAAAAAAATCTCATTTTCTTTTCACCCTTTTTTCACCCCTTCTCGCTTAGAGGGTAGAAAACAGAAAAACTATGAGCACAAAAGACGAAAAAGAATGGTTACGAGCGGTGCTGGAAGGGAGAGTGAAGCCGGGTGATGCCGAGTGGCGGAAAATTTGGCGGGATGCGGATTTCGCGAGGGTGCGGGGCGTGTTGCGGGAAGTGGGAATGATGGAGCGGGGTGATGTGATGTTCGACCGGGAGAAAATGTGGAGAGTTGTCGAGGGATACCGGGGTGAAGGTCAGAATCGGCGTCGGGTGGCAATGTTGTGGCGTTGGGTTGCGGCGGTAATGATCCCGTTATTCGTGGGTGGCACGATATGGTTCTCGTTACGGGAAACAAAAGAGATTCCCGTGGCACAAGTTCCGGTACTGGAGGCGGGCAGTCCTCAAGCCGTGTTGATTATGGCGAAAGGAGAACGGATAAATTTGGCATCCGTCCAAGTTGATACTTTAACAACTAAAGGAGGCGTGCGTGTTCGCTTGGATTCGGCTCGAAGCGTGACCTATGAACAGGGAGAGGGGCAATCGACCGAGGTGGAATACAACACGATTGTAGTCCCGCGTAAAGGAGAGTATCAGTTGACACTGGCAGACGGTTCTAGGGTTTACTTGAATTCCGAATCGGAAATTCGCTTCCCGACATTCTTCTCGGGTGAGGAACGCAAAGTGTATCTTAAGGGAGAAGCCTTCTTCGAGGTGGCACCCGATGCCGGGAAACCTTTTATCGTTGACGTTGGTGAAGTGGATGTGCGGGTACTGGGTACCCGGTTTAACGTGAATGCTTATACTCCGGACGAAGTGATTCGTACGACGTTGGTATCCGGAAAGGTGCAGGTAAGCGATCGAAAAGATAGAGCGTCAACCATTCTTGCACCCGGACAGCAAGCCGTGTGGGAAGAAGGTAGAATCTCGACGAAAGAAGTGGATGCGGTAGCAGTTTCTGCTTGGGTAGACGGAAAATTCTATTTCGAAGAAGGTGCGACATTGGAGAAAATTGCGGCGCAACTGCAGCGTTGGTATGATGTTGATTTCTTCTTCGCTTCCGAGCGTGTGAAGCGTTTTGTCTTTGCCGGGGTAATCAAGAAGGAGTACACGGCAAACGAGATATTCTCGATAATAGAGAAAACCACGCGGGTGAAATTTACCGTGAACGGTAGGACGGTTGTCGTGACTGAACTGAATAGATGAATCTAAAAATAAACCGGGAATTGCAGCAACAACTCCCGGTGTAGCGAAACCATCCGGGGAAACTTGCGATTTCCCGAGGATGAATGTTTAACTCTTATCACAAAACTATGAAAAAAAAACAAACGGGCACGTGGTTCCCGTTAAAAAAATCACGTGCGAAAATTTTAATGGTTATGAAATTGACTTTTTTATTGATGTGTGGTTTTGTCTTTTCGCTTTCAGCGTCCGTGCGAGCGCAGGATCAGATGGTGACACTGAAAGTCGAGGGGATGCCTTTTACCAAGGTAATCTCTGAACTGAAACGGCAGACACAACTGGATTTCTTTTACAGTTTTGACGAGGTGGACGTGAATCAAGCGATCTCGCTCAACGTGAAAAATGCGAAGGTTGATGAGGTATTACGGCAAATGCTAGGGAGGAGATTCACGTGGGAATATGTAGACAAGATGGTTATTATTAAACCTGTAGCGAGTTCGGATGAGTTGGAGAAAAAGTCTGTTCGCGTGAAAGGCTTCGTGTACGACACGCAAAAACAACCGATGCCGGGTGTGACCGTGAAAGTGACAGGGGTGGCAGTTGGTACTTCCACGGATGCCAAGGGATGGTTCGCGATGGATTTACCCCTGCAAAAAGGTTCGTTGGAATTCTCTTTTATCGGTTTTAAAAAGAAGGCGATAGAGTTTACCGCAAATACAGCTAAGGATACATTACGGATTATCATGGAGGAAGATGTTCAGGCATTGGATGAAACGGTGGTGGTAGCGTACGGAACCACCACGAAACGTAAAACAACGGGTTCTATTTCTGTGATTAAGGCAGATGAACTCAAGGGAATTCCGTCCTCCAATATTGCCAGTTTGTTGCAAGGGCGGGTTGCTGGTTTGGACATCACGCAAATGTCCGGTTCCCCGGGAGGTGGTGGAACCTCGATGGTGATCAGGGGGTACAATTCCTTGGACGTGGAGCAGGGACGGCGTTTTTCAAACCCGCTTTGGGTGGTTGACGGAGTGCCGTTGAATTCATTTTCTTCTCCGGTGACGGGAACGAATTTACTGGCGGATATTAATCCGGATATGATCGAATCAATCCAAATATTGAAGGATGCTTCAGCCGCTTCGCTTTACGGGTCGCGTGCCGCCAACGGGGTGATCATCGTGACAACAAAGAAAGGGAAAAAGGAACAGGATGCGGTTTTCTCTGTCAATGTTTCTCAAAGTTGGGGGCAATTGCCTCGTCTCCCGGGGGTGACAATCGGTCGGTTAGAACGTGAGATGCGTTTATTGGCATCTCAAAGAGATTATAGAGCTTATTTGGATCCAGAAACCAAAATGTATAAATATCCAACATCCTTGAAAGAAGTTTATGATACTCGTAGAGGGTCGATAGATGGGAACTGGATTCCTGTTCCGGGTTCGAGCGTGAGTAACGGGGGATGGAAACAGGATAGTTTGAATCCGTTTTATAATAATTCCACGAATTTTTTTCCCATGTATTACGAGACGGCAAAAATCACGAATGCGAATATTCAAGCCTACGGGGGAAGTGAACGTACTCAATACGGTTTAGGTTTAGGATATTATGACGAGGGTGGAATTTTGAAAGGTACAGGTTACAAGAGGGTGGATCTCAATGCCAATCTAAATGTAGTACCGGTGAAACGTTTTAACGTGGATTTACGCT
Source organism: Butyricimonas sp. DFI.6.44 (assembly GCF_022132345.1). Lineage (NCBI taxonomy): Bacteria > Pseudomonadati > Bacteroidota > Bacteroidia > Bacteroidales > Odoribacteraceae > Butyricimonas > Butyricimonas sp. DFI.6.44. The sequence continues at coordinate 312,013 of NZ_JAKNJD010000006.1, forward strand.
TTAATGCCACTTTAGTCAATCGGCGACGAGGGACAAATGCAGGTAGTTCGTTGTCTTCGGCTCCTTCCGTTGAAACCGTGCCAGGCGATCCGTTCGAGTTGAGTACGCTGAAACCGGGAGCCGGATCAGTAGCTTGGAATGCCGCACTCGAGAACTTGCGGGGAACGAAGGAAACCAATCGTAACGTTCGTTTACGCACGAACTTTAAATTGGCTTATCAAGTGATGGAGGGTTTGGATATTTCAACCTCTCTTTCTGCCGATTATTCTATTGCCCGCCGTAATTATTTTCAACCTTCTTATTTGAATAGCGAGGGATATTCGCAGAGTGTGGGTGAAACGGGAATTAATTTGATGGTGTTGAATGAAAATTTGTTATCTTATAAAAAGCATTTCGGGGAGGAACACAATTTTTCTTTCATGGCAGGGGTTTCGTATCAATATGACCAAATGGAGTATAATGGAGGTTATGCGATGAATTCTCCTAGTGATAAGATTTATTATGCCCCGTCCGGTCTGCCTTCTTATGGCACTCAAGAGAGTCATGGAACAAGCACAATTATTATGTTCAAATTTTATCAATCCGATATGCAGGAAAAGGCCCTTGCCTCCTATTTCGGACGTTTGGAATATAGTTTCCGGGATAAATACCTGCTCACGATAGCCTATCGTCGGGATGGAAGTTCTACATTTGGGGCAAATCGCCGTTGGGGAAGTTTCCCGTCCGTGGCAGCGGGTTGGTCTTTTTCGGAGGAACCGTTTATCAAGGATAATTTAGGGTGGTTGTCTTTTGGTAAAATTCGAGCCAGTTGGGGACGTTCCGGGATGCACTTTGATTACCCTTATTTGGCGTTGGGAATTGTTGAAAATGGGCCCAATTATGAAGGGAACGGTACGTTGACTCCTAATTTCACGGATGGGATGTATAATGAAGAACTTTCATGGGAAAACACGGATCAATACGATATCGGGTTGGATTTGGATTTTTTTAATTATCGGTTAGGGGTAGTGTTGGATTATTATTACCGTTACACGGATGATTTATTGATGAAGGTACCTTTATCTTCTCCTAATATGTATAAAAGGCAATGGCGTAATGCTGCTGCAATTTCGAACGAGGGATTGGAAATTTTAGTGAAGGGGGATATCCTTTCTAAACCGGATTTGTATTGGCGAGTATCCGTGAATTGGGCGAAAAACTGGAATCGTTTTCGCAAGTCGTATAGTGGTTTTGATGAAAACGGATGGATTATCGGCAAGCCGTTGAACGGTATTTATGTTATGAAAACAGATGGATTCGTGAACGTGCAGGAGGAGTTGCCTGTTGATTATAATAACAGCGAGGGATGGAAAAGTTATACATACGGGGTAGATGCTTCACTTTATTTTAAACCGGGGGATTTGAAATTCGTGGATGTGAATGGAGATGCTATTTGTAATCACGAGGATGTCGTGTATGCTGGTAGTGCTTTGCCTGTTTGTAGCGGAGGAATTGTAAGTGAATTGCGATGGAAGAATTGGGATATGGCTTTTTCAATGGCTTATCAGCTGGGACGCCATATGATAAACACTCTTCCATTTACTTATTTTCAGCCGGGAGTAGACCCTTTCGTGATGGATATAGCTGGTGCTAAATTTTGGGAACAGCCCGGTGATGATGCGAAATACCCGAGATGGGAAAGTGCGGGTTTGGATCGTTTTAATGCATCTTGTGATCGCTATGTAGAGAAAGTAAATTGGTTAAAACTGAAGACATTGACGATGGGATATACTATGCCCGAAAGATGGATAAAAAAGTTGGGTATGAAAGAATTGCGTGTGTTTGCCAGTGGAGAAAATCTCTTCACGTGGGATAATTATTCTGGCTTGGATCCCGAAACCGTGAATATTACCTCGGGTTATGATCATGGACGAAATTACCCGTTAGCCCGGAAATGGACGTTAGGTTTAACACTTAAATTCTAAAGAGTATGGAAAGATATTTATTTGTATTGTTGTTATGTTGTTGTTTTGCGGCTTGCGAGGATCTTTTAGATATGGAGCCGGAGAATTCGGTTACTTTCAAGAACGCTTATGAAACGGAAAATGATATAGAGGCAGCGGTTAGATTGTGCGCCCAAAAATTGAGGGAATCTTATGGTTCTGATAATGAGAATATGGGGTCTTATGTAGATTCCGTGGCATCGGAGGTTTCGTTTGCGACAAGAAATTTGGATCCCTCTCAACCTCGCAATGGGTATTGGACGCCTTGGTATGAGTTGATTGGGGCGGCTAACGTGGTATTGCATTACACGGATCAAATAGAGGCTTCTCGCGAGAGAAAGGATTTTTATAATGGACAAGGGCATTTCTATAGAGCGGTGGCTTATTGGCGTTTAGTGCAAACGTGGGGGGATTGCGTGATTATTGGTGATGATGCTAATTTGGACGTGGCTTTCCCAAAATCCTCGTGGCCCGAGGTGCTGGATTACGCGATTAACGAGGCAAGACAGGCCGTGACACTGTTGCCCGAGTATGAGAAGGTGCTGGATTCGCGAGGTAACTCTCCCGAGTACAAAAATGTGCCTTGCAAAGGGGCGGCAAATGCCTTGCTCGCTCACTTGTGTGCGTTAAAGGCCGGGTGGAAGTGGTTTGCTCGTTCGGAATACCAGAATTACGACGAAATGGAGTACTGGGAAGAAGCCGAGAGGGCTTGTACGGGCATTATCGGTAGTGAAACTGCTCAGCCTGCTGGTATTTACCGCTTGGCGGCGACACCGGAGGAAGTGAGTACAGAGGTGTTTAAAGGAAAGTCTTCTGAAGTTATTTTTGAAATGCGTTATGCTCCTTATTGGGATGAGATCAAAGAGAATTTAGATGTTCCAAGTTATACTACCTATTTGGATACATGGGCATTAACTTATTGTTATTGGGTGTTGCAAGTGAAAACTTCCGGTGCGGGAGTGGATTGTATTAAGGATCAGAAGATGCTGATTCGTGTAGCCACCGTTGACAAGTGGTTCCCCAAGGGAGATCTACGTCGAGAAGCTTATTTTTGGAAATTAGATTCCATGAGTCATGACACATTGCGTGAGGTTACCGGGGGATACGCGTATCCGTATCTTTTCAGGGATCTTGTCGTGAAAACGGCGAGTGGAGTAGAGGGGCGTTTTGATCATTTTGACTATAATATGGTGTTTTGGCGCTTGGCGGATATCTATCTTTTGCGTGCGGAATGCCGTTCTCGTTTGAGCAAAAGAGACGAGGCAATTGCAGATTTGAATGCCGTGCGTGCCCGAGCTCGTGCTAAAATGTATGATGCTTCGGAATTTGCCAACACGGGGTATGCCGATAAATTGCGATATGCTATTTTTAAAGAACGAGAGAAGGAGATGATGTTTGAGAAACAGCGTTATTTTGATGTCCTTCGTAACGGGGAAGAGTATGTGCGCCGGGAGCTTTCCGAGGGTTTCAAAAGGATTCCCTTGCAGGATATTATTGATGGGTGTGTGTTCATGGCCATTGACCCGATTTGTTTTGGTAGAAATACGGCATTGCGTCAGAATACATGGTGGAATAGGTTTATGTAATTTTAAAATGTAGAATTTGAGATGAAAACAATCTATAAAGTATTAGTGATTTTTTTGTGGGTGGGAATGCTAACTTCTTGCGACACGAAACAAGACGTGTGGGATACGGGAGTGTGTTCTCCCTATCATGATTGTTCTATGATGGAATATTTGCGGGGCGATAGTTATAATTGGAAATTAACCGTGGCGTTAATCGAACGTGCTGGGTTGGAGGATTTGTTTGAAGGACGGGTAGATACCTTGCCGGAAATCACTTTCTGGGGTATCCCGAGTTATTCCGTGCAACGTTATCTGTTTGATAATAAATTTGAAAGCGTGGAAGATATTGATAAAGAAACTGCTAGGGAACTTGTATTGAAACACGTGGTTAAAGGGAAAGTGCTTCAAGAGGATGTGGCCGTGCGTGATGAGAATTATTATATCTACGAACCAGAACAGACTGGTGGAACCGATTTGTACACGCTAACAGGTTCATACTTGAGGGTTTACTTGGAGATTGATGATTACATGTACGTGCCTGAAGGTGGTGCGGCTCACATGTACTTGTATTCTTTTACGGCACGGACGATGGTTCCTCTTTCTAGCCCGAATATACAACCGTTGAATGGGGTGGTACATGCCTTGAATTACAATTACGTGTTGGGAAAAATATAAGAGTGTTGAATACGAATTTAGAACTTGAAACGATGAAAACTTTCATATTATTAATAGCTGTATTGACAGGTATTGTTATTGTGTCATGTCACGATATTACAGTCGGGTATTTATCCACGGAAAATGCTAGTTATGATCCGGATACGCTCGAAGTGAAAAAAGTGTTGGATATTGACTCTGTGCAGAATCCAAAGTGGACCACTTACTGGGGGCTGGCTCAATCCATGTATATGGTATTCGGTTATTCTTCTCCCGAGGAATGCATGAGGGAGATGTTTTCTGACGTGCAACAATGGGAATATAGTGCAGATTACGAGAGGAAGAAATTGGAAATTCCATGGTTAAGCACGAAAATACAAGGTGTTACTGGAACTCAACAGATTTACGTGCAGATTAAAGATATTAAATCTCCTGATGGGGGAGACGTGAAGGCGATGGCGGAATTATTGTCCGTGCGGGGTGATGGTATGTTTAAGTTGCCGTTGGATGTGTCTTCAATACCTGCGGGGCGTTACGTGATTTCGTTGAATTTTGAGAATGAGGGATATTCAAAGGATGTGGATGACGTGTTCACGATTATTGTGAAATAAATATTGTGATAATAATATGTTGAAGGGAAAAATGAAACAAATATTATTATTGATTGTGGCCTTGCTGGTGACGATAGTGGATGTGTATGCCCAAAACGGATTCAAAATTTCCGGCAAAGTGGCCAATATGCCTGACGGTACGGTTTGGTTATTGGGACGAATGAACCCGGATAAATTAGATACTTTAGGACGCACCGAGTTAAAATCGGGTATTTTTGAATTGAATGGGAGAGTTAAGTCCGGTTGCTTGGCTTTGGTCGTGATGACAGATATGAAGACCGGTTTCCAGTTGATGCTGGAAAACACGAATTATTCCTTGATCTCAAATGAGAATGGCGATGTAAAGATAGAAGGAGGAACTGCCCAAAGTTTATTTGTACGATTTGACGAGATTAACCGGAGCATCGCGGAAAAACGACAAGCCACGGAAAAAGCGGCGCAATCGGTACGTTCCCGTGAACAGATGGTGTCTTTGCAAAATGGTTATAACTCTTTCGTGAAGAAGGCTGTCGATAAACAATTGGATATGATTCGAGCAAACGGTAATTGTTTCGTGTCCGCATATATACTGGCAGGGATGATGCAAAATGCACCTTTGGATATTTTGAAAGAGTTGCACGGGAAATTTACCGATGAGGTAAAAAATGGGTATTACGGTACGCTGGTAGGGGAGCAAATCGCTCGTTTGGAAAAAATATCCGTGGGTGCTATCGCTCCTAATTTTACCGTGATGACTCCCGCTGGGGATACGATTTCGCTTCATTTTATACGTGGAAAAGTCAAATTGGTGGATTTCTGGGCATCATGGTGTGCTCCTTGTCGCAGGGAAAACCCGAACCTGGTGAAGTTGTATGAAGAATACCATGCGAAAGGCTTCGAGGTATTCAGCGTGTCACTTGATACAGACAAGGCTGCTTGGGAAAAGGCAATTCAAGATGACAAGTTGCCATGGAAACAAGGAACAGAGTTATTGCAAGTGCCTCAAGTTGCTATTCTGTATGCAATAAAAGCAATCCCTCACACGATATTACTAGATGAGAATAACCGTATTATAGCAAAAGATATTCGGGGAAAAGAGTTGAGAAAGAAAATTGCAGAGTTGTTAGAATAAAGTTTTCTGAAAACAGGATTTACGAGAGATTAGAGAAAGAATCGTATCAAGATTACTCGTTTTTATTCAGCCGGGGTACCTCTTTTGCGCGTGAAGGGAGTGTATACCCCGGCTTTTTCGTGGAGATATATAAAATCTATCGGGATGGTCATTTCATGAAACCTAACACTTGATAATCATGGAAAACAGATACATCCCGGGGACGGGAAACACGTCCGCGACAGGAAACGCTGTCGCGGAGATAATAGATTTCAAAAAAGACCGGCTCTTCGTTTGGAATAAAGATTCTTATGACCGGGTTTTTCACGCGGAAATCCTTTGGTTGGAAGCCAGTCGTAATTATTGTTGCATGCACTTGAAGGATCGCCCGAAAATTCTTGTCGGGCACCCGCTGTTAACCCTCGAAAAAGGTCTTCCGGCGGGACTGTTCACGCGAGTGCATCGCGGTTACATGGTGAATTTGGAGCACGTGGAACGTGTACGGGGGAACACGATTTATATCGGCAAACAGGAAATCCCGCTAGGACAACCCTACCGGGAGGGTTTCCTCGCCCGTTTCCATTTTTTAGGAAGCGTGAAGGGCTTGCACAAGTAGAGAGGAACACGCTCAAGTAACATTATTTATAAACCGTTTCGTGGAATGGCTGTTCCGGTTTGGCTGTTCGGTCAGTTGAACGGGACGGGGGAGCAGTGGATCGGGCGTGTGGGATAAATTAGTTGCGCGTGGTGTGTGGGCGTACTATTTTTGTCGTGTAATCAAAAATTAAACGATATGGAATTATTATTTGACAGGACTAAAGAACAAGAGAGTGACCCGGGGAGAACAAGGCGAAGAGGAGGCGGGGAAAGGGCGAGAACAAGCCACAACTCCGGCACAACTCCAACACGGGTATTGTACACCATCTTGCCGGACAAGCGTGGCACGGTCGTTATCGTGATCGTGTATCCTTGGGCGGGCTTTATCTCTTCCCGTCCGCTTTTCGCGCGTGGCGGGAATCAAGTAAAAACAATTTATTCACTTAAAAACGCGGGATGATGGCAGAAATAAGCAGTATTTTCAAGATTAAAGGGCGAATCGGTAACACGATTTTTAGCGGACGGAACGGCAAGTATTACGCCCGGGCGGTACCGGCATCGGTGAGCAACCCGAACACGGAGAAACAACAGGCGGTTCGTGATCGCTTCCGGGTGGCGGTTCGTTTTTACCAGCGTTTGAAAGAAACACCCTTGGAAGAGGTTTGGCGTCGTTCCGGCAAGAACGCTAAACTCACTGGGTTCGCCCTGTTCATGAGGGAGAACCTGAAAATGTTCGATCACCGGGGTAAAATTGTCGATTATGACGGTTTGCGCCTTGCAACGGGAAACCGGGACGGGGTGTACGACTTGTCGGCTTCCGTGGACGACGGGAACCGGGTAACCCTTCGCTGGGCGGGTGCCGACGATAGTGCATACTTGGATCAGAATGATCGCTTGATGGTTGTCTTGTTGCGAGGCGATCGCGCGTTCTCGCCGGAAGTGGTAGAGGAAGTGCAAGTCACGCGAGGAGAGGGAATGGCCGTGTTCTCGCTATACCGGGTGAAAGATGTGCCGGTGCACGTGTATTGTTTTTTCGTGTCACCGTCGTTTTCAGCTTTCTCTAACTCTCAACACGTGGTGGTATGAGCGAGGGAAGAAAACCCGTGGCGGGGATCGTCAACTCGGTCGGGGAGGTGATCGACCGCTTGACGCTTCCCGCCCGGGAGAAAAAGAAGCTGGAAACAGATATCCTGCGGGTGATCGCCGAACGCGAGCGACAGCGTTTGGAGTCGAGTGCTGCCGTGGTCGGGGAGGAAGCCCGGGGAAACTGGCTGCAACGCTCGTGGCGCCCGCTCGTGATGTTGATATTTGCCGTGATTATTCTTGTCGGGACGTTCACCAGCTTGCCAATTCTGGCGGAAACCTCCCGTTTCTGGGATTTGCTGGAAATCGGGTTGGGCGGGTACGTGGTGGGTAGAAGCGGGGAGAAAATCATAGAGGCTGTCACGCGAAAACGATGTTAATTTTAGATTTTTAAATGTATAAACATGATGATTTTTAATTCTCGAATTTCAATCGTCAACCATCGGTTGACGGGGAACGGTGTGGTTCACTTGCAATGCGCGAAAAACACGCGCGAGTTGGTAGGCCCGGATATGATTGTTTTGCACTATACCGGGGGAACGAGCCCGATGTCATCGGCTCTTTTCCTGACCAGACCGGACGTGGCCGCTTCGGCACATCTGGTGATCGGGCGGGAAGGGGAACTGGTTCAACTCGTGCCGTTTAATATAGAGGCGTGGCACGCGGGGAGAAGCTGGTACGCGGGACGTGCCGAGTTGAATCATTATTCAATCGGTATCGAATTGGATAACCTTGGAAAACTTCGCGTGGAAGGGAACACGTTCGTGGCGGAGTGCGGGCGGAAAGTGAAGCCGGAAGATGTACATGCCGATTGCTCGGGAGAGGAATTGACATACTGGCATCGTTACACGAGTGTACAGGTGAGAACGTTGGTCGAGGTGTGCAAGTTACTGGAATCCAATTACCCGATCCGGGACGTGGTAGGGCACTCGGACATCACGAACCGGAAAATAGACCCGGGACCGGCGCTGGAATTCGCCTTGGGGGAAGCATTTTAGATTTATGATTCATGTATTTTGTGATCAAGTGATTTCATTTTCAATTTTCAACTTTTAATTTTCAATTATTATGGCAGAATTTAATTCTTATTTGTTAGGTAAAGCGAGAAGATCAGTAGGTAACATCACGTTGTGTTACACGAGAAGTAAAAACATCGCCAAAGCGAAGGTGTTTTCAAGGAAAGATAACCCGACGCCGGAGATTCTTGACCAACGGGCGAGAATGAAAGCGTTGGTATCCTTGTCCCGGAAGATTATACCCGTGATCCGGAAAGGATTCGTGGGAATCGGTAACGGAACGACCTCGAACGCCTTCGTGGCGCGAAACATGGGGGCGGTAAACGTGGACGAGAAACACGTGGGAACGGTAGATCTCGACCAGTTGAAGCTGGCCGCGGGGATACTTTACCCTCCCAAGGTCACGGTCGCGTACAGCACGGGTAGCCAGAAGTACACGTTCGAGCAAGAGATGCAAGGAGAGGAAGATGGATTCGCATTGCAGGATGACAGGGTTTACGGGGTACTTTACGAAACGGTACTGGAGCGCGCGAGATTGGTGACCTTGCGGGACCGTGGCGAAAGTGGTAGCACGAGTTACGCGTTACCGGAGGACTGGAACAACGAAAACGTGAAGGCGTATTGCTTCGCCACGTCGAAAAACGGGCGACAAGCATCAGATAGTAGAGTCTTGACGATAGGGGAATCCTAATTTGTTTCGTTTTGCTATGCCAAGAGGGGGATCGGTCAAGTAGGCCGGTTCCCTATTTTTAATAGAGATTGATGAAATATTTTAGGTTATCTACTTTAGATTATCTAAAATAGATAGTCTAAAATGGATAGTGAAAAGATATTTTCATTCTTTTGTCAAAAATGAAATCGATATGAAAAGGAGTGAAGAATCCATTTTACTCGCGTGTTGGCTGAAGCTATTTTATTGAAATTTCCTGAAAAGACAAGTACCGGGAATACTTTGAGACTTGGAATGGCGTGTAGTGTTGTTTTTAAATATTTGTTTTCTAGTGTCTTGTAAAAAAGTTAAAAAAAAGAGGGTAAAAAATTTGGAAAAGGGGATTTTATGCTGTTATCTTTGCACCCGCTAAACCGGAAGGGGGGCGAGTGAAGAGGAAGCGGTTAGCGAGGTTCTTTAGATGTTGTCGGGATGAAGCGAGGGGGTAAAAGTTAGTTGTAACGACACCCCGCGAAAAAAGTTTGAAAAAACTTTGAAAAAGATTTGGAAGGGAAGGGAAAAACGTTTTATCTTTGCATCCGCTTTCGCCTCGAGAAAAGGGCGAGGGTGAAGACGAGAGAAGAAGAGTTCTTTAAAATATTGACGTGAACAAAACAACGTAGCGAGCGTGAATCGAAGAACGACGAGAGTCGTGATTCATGAACACATGACCCTGCCAGAACAAAATTTCTGAATGATATTTTACAATGAAGAGTTTGATCCTGGCTCAGGATGAACGCTAGCGACAGGCTTAACA